>NZ_JAJHOG010000009.1:0-159802 GCF_020819615.1 Rheinheimera sp. UJ51 | reverse complement strand
TCAGCTCAGCATTACTGACTAAATCTTTATAACTTGGTCACTCATACTGATTATTTCGTTTTAACGAACATCATCATAAGTGCCCACACAGATAATTGATTGCGAATTGTTAAAGAGCGTGCTTTGAACTTCAAAGCGGGAGGCGAATTTTACACCTACCAGATTTTAAGTCAAGCGTGAAGATAATTCTTTTTTAAAACTTATCATCACACCAGACTCTTGTTACTTCACTTCGCTTTTCGAGGCTTTCATCAGCACCCTGAAGCGAGGCGGCCATTTTAGTGATTTAAACTCTGCTGTCAAGCGTCTTTTTTAAAGATTTTTGCAACTTCGCTTTATCACCTCAGGTTTCGCTGAACTCTCGTTCGCCGCATCCCCCGTGGCATGGCGCGCATTATAGGACCTTTTAAATATCCTGCAAGCGCTTTTTATTAAGGTTTTAACTGACTGCTGAAAATCCCAGCAAAACGTTTATTATTAGCGCGATTTTATCGCAACAATCGCTTTTAAACGCTTTTTACCAAAGCCAAAGGCCTTTTGAAAAACCAAATGACTGATGGGGATGTATTGGCGCTCACTATTTGAGAGCCAAGGAATGTCTGCTACATCAGGATCATTAATATAGACGAAGAATTCATCTATGGCACATACCACTACCCAATGCGGTGCCTTGGAGCGATCAAATTGCCAGGTACTGATCAGTACTAACAAGATATAACCCTGATCGAGTAACTGTTGGATCAAAACTAAGTTAGGCTCAACTATAGCTAACGGAATATTCGCAGTAAGCACTTTACTGTGGTCGGCATGATAGACACGTTGCATAACCGCTTTCTTATCTGCGGTACGCACCGTATCTAAAAACAACGGCCCTGCTTGATTGACATATATTTTACTGGCGAATCCTCTGCGCTCAGCCGCTAACGCCAAACCATAAGGACCACAACCACCGTGACCTGATGTCATAAATACCGTAGTGGCTTCTCGCCAAATATCAATTTCTAAATGCTCTGGCGTATATTGCTCTGGCATAAAGTAATTAAAAGCCATTAATAGGCAAGCAGGACCACAGGTAAAAGGTGTCGATTGCGGTATATAAGGTACTAAACGCTGATGTGCAATGGCGGGGAAATGGTGGATTTGTTTCTGCATGCATAACGCATCAGTATGATCTTCATAGAAATCAAGTTTGACGCCAAAAGGATGGTAGCCCAGTTTTTGATATAAACGAACAGCCGCCGCATTATCCGGTCGAACTTCTAATCGCATAAAAGCGCAATGCCGCTCTAACGCTCTTTCTTCCGCATCTTTTAATAGTTGCGCAGCAATACCTGTTCCTCGAGCACTGGGTAATAAGGCAATTGAGTAAAGTCGAGCCAAACTTGTGCCTCGCCGATAAAGCAGTAAGTAATAACCGACAATCTCGTTTTTATAACGCGCTATATATAAGTCACTGCGCTTTTCACTGATAAAACGCCGAAAACTGCGCACACTTAGCTTATCAGTGGTAAAACAAGCTTGCTCGATCTCAACCAAGGTCGCAATATCGGTGACTTCTGCTGCACAAATAGCAAATAAAGAAGGTTGAACTTGAGCATCTGACAATACGGACTCCTGCTGAGGCACGTTAATTCTAATTTTATTAACTAGTATAGTAGCAATATGCCAGATCCTTTCCGATACTTGTGAAAGAACCTAAAATTCAAACAAACTGATGGTGTTATGGCAAAACTGATTATCGTTGTCGACAAACTGCAAGATTGGGCGCCCTTTTATCAATATGATGGCGTAATGAGTTTACCCGACTATTTAAAATGGCGACCAAAGCAAGCACAGCGAGTTAGAGTGATTAACCTATGTCGCCAAGCGCATTATCTCGGTACCGGTTATTACTGCTCGCTCTTAGCAGAAGCCAATAATCACCACGTGATGCCTTCATTAAGAGCTTTTAATAAATTTAATCGACATGAGATTTCAGAGCTTATTGAAGAACTGCCTGGCCAACTGCGCAGTCAACTGGCTAAAGCACTGACGGAGTCGACAGAAGAGCAGCTCACTTTTAATATCTATTTTGGTGAAACAGAACTTAAAGCTTTACGCAAATTTGCCAGCTATCTATTTGAAGCTTTGCCCGTTCCGGTACTTAGGGTTGAGCTACAAAAAAAAGTACAGTGGCAAATTAAGTCAATCAAGATAGGGGCGGTACATAAACTAACGGAAACAGAACAAAGCTTTTTTGCCGAAGTGTTAGAACGCTACAGCCATAAAATATGGCGTTTAGAGCCTAAGAATCTTAAATTCAAATATGATTTGGCTGTGTTAACTAACCCCACTGAGAAATTCCCACCCTGCACACCTAAGTCTTTAGAGTTATTTGCTAAAGCGGCAAAACGCGCGGCAATGGATATCGAACATATTACTGCGAAAGATATGCATCGATTAGCCGAATTCGATGGTTTATTTATACGCGAAACGACTGCCGTTAATCATCATACCTTTCATATGGCGGTTAAAGCAGAGCGTGAAGGGTTAGCGGTGATTGATGATCCTAACTCGATATTACGCTGTGGTAATAAAGTTTATCTGCAAACTTTATTTCAACAACACAATGTGCCCAGCCCAGATGGCTTAATGTTATTTAAACATGACCACGATAACCTAGAAAAAGCAGCCGATGCCTTTGGTTTACCCTTGGTACTGAAGATCCCTGATGGCAGCTTTTCTCGGGGGGTTGTTAAAGTGTCTACGTTGACTGAATTTAAAGCTCAACTGGCCGCGCTGTTTGAGCAAAGTGCGATTATCTTGGCGCAGCGTTATACTTTTACCGATTTTGATTGGCGTATTGGGGTTTTAAATGGTCAACCGTTGTTTGCCTGTAAATACTTTATGGCAAGGAACCACTGGCAAATCTACAAACATGGTAAGACTAAAACACAAAGTGGTGGCTTTAGTACTTGTGCTATTGCCGACGTGCCGCAGCATGTGCTTGCTGCCGCACTCGCTGCCTGTAAACCTATTGGTGATAGTTTGTATGGTGTTGATTTAAAACAAGCGGGTGAACAAGTGTTTGTAATTGAGGTGAACGATAACCCGAACATTGATGATGGTGTCGAGGATCTTTATCTGGGAAATAAGTTATACGATATGCTAGTAGAAGATTTTATTCGACGGATTGAATTAACCCGCTAGCCCGTTGAGCAAAGCCTTTTACCAAAAAGTCGAACACTAAAAAGCAAAAAACCGGCGAAAGCCGGTTAATTGGTGCAGATGGAGAGACTCGAACTCTCACGCCTTGTGGGCACAAACACCTGAAGCTTGCGTGTCTACCAATTCCACCACATCTGCGTTATGTTTTGTGCACAGCACCTAACATGGCGTGCAGTATAGCGATTCAAATAAACTAGTCAACTACTCGATTCAACTATTCTGCACGTTTTTTCATGTTCGGTTATTTGCTGAGCAAAGCCTTTATTACTTCGCTTTTTTCAGCAAACCAATCTCTTCCAGCCGCTGCATCAAATAATCATTTGAGTTAATCGGCTCTGGATATAAGTTTGGTCGTTTTTCACTAATACAGCTGTCTAACGTTTCAATAACAAAGTCAGGATTAGGATGCATAAAAAACGGAATAGAATAACGTGGCTCGCTCGCAGCCATTCCCGCTGGATTAACCACTCGATGTGTTGTCGACGGTAACACATGGTTGGTTAAGCGCTGTAACATATCACCGATATTCACCACTATAGTACCTTCAATGGTGGTAACCGGTAACCAGCTACCATCACGGCGTAAAATCTCTAAACCGGCTTCGTTTGAACCAACGAGCAAAGTGATTAAATTAATATCTTCATGCTGGCCTGCACGGATCGATTGGGTTGCCGTATCTTTAATCGGTGGATAGTGGATAGCTCGTAGAATGGAGTTACCATAATTCACTTTATCTGCAAAATAGTGCTGATCTTGCTGTAGATACAAGGCTAACGCCTCTAATACGCGATTACCCAGTTTTTCTAACTCAGTAAATAAGGTTGAAGAGGCTTCTTTAAAGCCAGGTACTTCAGCCGGCCACATATTTGGATATAAACTGGGATGCGGTGCTGCACCATCCAGTTCACGACCAACATGCCAAAACTCTTTCAAATCGGGATGATTGGAATCTTTTGCTTTCTCAACACCCACTGCGGTATAACCCCGAGCACCACCTTGTTCAGGTTTGGCATACGAAGCTTTCAGCTCTGTAGGTAAGGCAAAAAATTGCTTGATGACCTTATAGGTATTCTCTACCACTTCATCTGGAATACCGTGGCCACTGATGCCACAAAATCCAAATTCAGTGTAGGCTTTGCCAATTTCGGCAACAAAGTTTTCTTTGTCGGTGGCAAACCGTCTTATATCTAACGTTGGAACATGCTGTGTCATATAAAAGACCTGTTTTTTTAGCCTAAGTAAAAAAAGAACCCTGCAATAGCAGCGCTCATTAAGTTCGCTAATGTTGCCGCAAGCAAAGCTTTTAAGCCTAGCTCAGCAATATCAGCTCGACGAGATGGAGCCATACCGCCCAAACCGCCTAATAAAATGGCAATAGAAGAAAAGTTAGCAAAACCACATAACGCTATCGTTACAATAACTTGCGTATGCGCGCTTAGCTGTTCCTTCACTTGCACAAAGTCGAGGTATGCGACAAATTCATTAATAACCAACTTCTGGCCAATAAAACTACCAGCAGCACGGGCTTCATCCCAAGACACACCCAGAATAAAAGCTAAAGGTTGAAACACATAACCAAAGATTAATTGTAAGGTTAGGCCTTCAACGCCGATCCAATTGCCGATACCGCCAACAATGCCGTTTACTAATGCAATTAACCCAACAAAAGCCAACAACATCGCGCCGACATTCAAAGCCAACTGCATACCGCTTGACGCGCCGGATGCCGCGGCATCAATTAAATTAGTATGCGGCTTTTCGCCACCAATTTCTGTCAATTCGTTTTTTGGCTCTTCAGTTTCCGGCAAAATAATTTTTGCCATTAAAAAGCCCCCAGGTGCGGCCATAAAACTAGCTGCAATTAAGTATTTTAATTCAATACCTAAACCTGCATAACCTGCTAATACTGAACCAGCAACGGAAGCTAAGCCCCCTACCATTACGGCGAATAATTCTGAACGGGTCATCGTCGGAATAAAAGGACACACAATTAATGGTGCTTCGGTTTGACCAACAAAGATGTTCGCTGCGGCTGACATCGATTCCGGCCGACTAGTGCCCAGCAGTTTTTGTAGACCACCACCGATCAAGCGGATCACCCACGTCATAACACCTATGTGATACAGCACCGCGATTAACGATGAGAAAAAGATGATGATGGTGAGCACATGGATCGCGAAGATAAAGCCTTGCGAGAAATTACCCAAGTCGCCAAACAAAAATAGAATGCCGGCATTGGCATAACCAATCACGTTAGCGACCACCTGCGAGACATTGTATAAAACATCTTGTCCAAAAGGCACATACAACACAAAAGCGCCAATAGCTATTTGAATGGCAAAAGCCCCACCTACGGTTCGCCAGTTGATTCTGCTACGATGTGCCGATGCCACATACGCAACCAGTAACAGGGCAACAATGCCCACTAATCCCATCATACGTAATTTCCCTGATTGTTATTCTGCCAGTAACTGGCGAATTTTTGCTTTTATAATATCAATCGCTATCTGATTTTTACCACCACGGGTAACCACCAAGTCGGCATACTGTTTTGAAGGTGCAATAAACTCAAAAAAGGCGGGGCGAACGGTGCTTTCATACTGTTCAGTAACAGAGGCTAGGCTGCGGCCACGATCTTCTAGATCCCTTTTAATTCGACGTAATAAACAGATATCAAGCGGAGTATCCATAAACACCGTGATATCAAACTCATCGCGCAAGCGCTCGTCAGTTAATAATAAAATACCTTCCACCAAAATTACTTTAGCAGCCTGCACTTTAATTGTTTCGTCTAAACGCGTATGAAGCTTGTAACTGTATTGCGGCATGGCGATATTTTGACCGGCCCGCAATAATTTTAAATGTTCTACTAACAGCGAATGTTCAAACGCAGAGGGATGATCATAATTCGTCAGTATACGTTGATCAAAAGACAAATGACTTTGATCACGGTAATAGGCATCTTCAGACAGAATAGCAATACGCTCACCACCTAGTTCAGCTACTAGTTCTTGGTAAACAGTTGATGCAAATAAGCTTTTACCGGAAGCCGAAGCGCCCGCTATGGCGATAATGGTATTCTTACCCACAAGATCACTTACTTTAAAGAAAACAGTTGGCGATTATCGCTAATTACGCTGCAGATATAAATAAAAAACTTCTAAAAAAAATGCCAGTCAATTGACTGGCATTTTTAGCATGCAATTAAGCAAGTATTAGAAAGTGTACTTCACACCTACTTTTAAACGCCAAGCGGAATCTTGCGTGTAGAAAGTATCCCAGTTGTTGGTGTTGGTAGATGGGTTGCCATACACATATTGACGTGTTGCTGGGTCAATAGTGAATTCAAACAACTCGATAGTACCGAAGTTACTGCCGTATACCTTACCTTTGGTGCTATCTAGTAAGTTCAGGAAGTTATCGATAGTGAAGTAAACTAAACCTTTATGGCCTTCAACTAAACCTGGGATTTCTTGACGGATACTTAAATCAAGCGTGGTTACCCAAGGCGTGGTGCTGACACCACGTGGTAAATAACCACCGGCATATTGATCCAAGCCCAGCGCATTAATGGTGTTGAAGAATGTGGCTTCAGCTGCTGCTGAGGCAAAACGCACATTTGGATCACCTTGCGTTGGGATGTACGGTAACAATGCATCACCAAAGGTACCCGGGCTGATCAAACCATATGGATCTGGCAGACCTGCAACAGCATTACCATCAGCATAGTAAGTAATTGGCTTACCTGAACGACGCTCGAAGAACATGTTCACGTTAGTTTTGTAACCGGCGAACAGTTCAGTTTCATAACCGAAGTTAATCACGAAACGGTGCTCAGTTTCAAACGCTGAACGGCCTACGATAGCTTCGTTACGGTTAATTGCGGTGTTGAAACCGTAGTTACTACCGGCAGTTGAACTGGTGCTGGTGTGTGAATCCGTAATATCTTGATTGGTGTAAGACGTAGTTAATGAAACACCACTATCCCACTTTTTAAATAATACTGTGCTGAAGATTTTAGAACGGCCGTCTTTGTCTGCGTTGGTGAGCATTAAGTCGGTCGTTGTGCCATCTGGGTCGTTATAAATGATACGGCCGCCATCCAGCGTTGTGCCATCTTCGTCACCCGTTAAGCTCGCATCAATCCAGAATGCGGTGTTTTCAGCTTTTTTGTACATTACTTCAGCTGTCCACAGAATATTGTCACCAATAATGGGTAGATCGAAGCTGTAATCAGTCGCTAACTGGAAACGCCAATCTGAAGGCAGTTTAAAATTAGGATCGGTGAAGTTAGTGCCCGCGAAACGTGTTGAGTTAGCAACGGTGTTTAACACATTTTGTGGGATCTCAGTGATACTGATGTTAGATAAATCTGCGCCACTTCTTAACGTCACTTCACCAATACCTACACCTGGGTTTGAGTAAGAGTTAGATACCCAAACGGTAGGCTGACCACCAGAGAAACGTCCGACACCACCGCGAACCACTAAGTCATCAGCAGCATCCCAAGTAAAACCAAAACGTGGTAACACGATACCCGTGCCATCTAAGTTTTCAGTGTTAGGGAAACCCGTGCGCGCTTCAGACTGGCTGTTAGCTTTAGGTGTGTCACTTGATGCCAGCATCTCATAACGAATACCCATATCTAACACTAATTCTGGTGATACAGCCCATTCATCGTGAACATAAATGGCATGCTCATCACGAGTAAACGCTGCTGCAGCATCAACTGGATTTAAGCTAGTGGCGTTTTGGTAACGTAAGAAAGAAGCTTGACGATTTGCAAAATCAGCGATGCTGGCGAATTGATATTCACCTTTAGTGCGCTGTAAGAACAAGTTATAGATGTCTAAGCTTTTATACTGATAACCGAAGTTAATGCTGTGATCACCTAACAAGTAATCGGCATCCATAGCTAAGATTAATGATTCTTTTTTCAGTTCATTTGAGTGACGAGAAACGTCTGAACCAATAGCAATGTTACCGGTTGGGGTGAAAATGGTGACATCACCGAAATCACCGTACGATGCTTGTGTTGTCGGGTTATCGATATAAGTAATGCTGAACTGAGTAGAGAAGTCTGGCGTCCAATCTGAATAAAGTTTAAACGCATAGTTGTTTAACTCTTCTACCCGATCGTACCAGTGAGAAGATAAACGTAATTCACCGGCAGCACTTGAGGTGTTAGAGGTACGGTTACCTTTGCTATATTGATAGGTAAAAGCAGCACGATGGTCATTGTTAATGTTCCAGTCTAACTTTAACAAGAACTTTTCATCGTCAGTGACAGGAGAGATATCCCAAGCACCGGCATCTACACCGTAAACATCACGGGCAATTTGTTGAACTTGTAAATACTGAGCATTGGTTGCGTCAGTTTGGTTAGGCGCACCTGAACCTGCTGGGCCCCACTCAATTGGCGTATCCGCTTCATAAAACTCGTAAGACGCGAAGAAGAACAATTTATCTTGAACAATAGCGCCGCCTAAGGTTGCACCATAGGTTGTTTCATCGAAGGCTAACGGGATATCTTGACCACGGTTTTTCGGCGTGCCGGCCAAGCTGTCATTCTGTGTTTCGTAGAACAAAGAACCAAACATGTCATTCGCGCCTGACTTGGTCACCGCGTTAATTTTTGCACCTTGGAAACCGCTGTCTTTAGCGTTAAAAGGGGAAACGTCGATAGTAACTTGATCGATAGCATCTAAAGAAATAGGTGAACGCGTCGTTGGATAACCGTTAGCGTTCAAACCGAAGTCATCGTTTTGCGCAATGCCGTCAACTGAAATGCTGTTAAAACGTGGGTTAGTACCGGCAACGCTTAACTCACCGTCTTTAGACGATAAAACCGCTAATGGGTTGTTACGAACGATATCTTTAATGTCACGGTCAAAACTTGGTGCGTTGGCAATGTCAGCCGCGCCAAAGTAGCTGCTGCTACCTGTGTTATTACCAGTAGAAAGCGCACTGCCTGTAACTGCAATACGTTCAACTTGAGAAGACTCAAGCTGTGCATTTAAACGAAATGTCTCACCTAAGGAAATAAAAATATTTTCGTAAGTTTTTGTACCTTCGTTACTGGTGATGGTTACAGTGTAAGGGCCGCCAACACGTAAACCAGAACTAGAGAAAGCACCTGAGTCGTTAGACACAGCAACAGAACGAGTACCTGAAGGTACGTGCAGAATTTCTACACGTGCATTAGAAGCAATTTGTCCAGTAGGGCTGACAATATTGCCGCGAATGGCAGAAGATGTATCGGCATAAGCCAAATTACTGACACCCAAGGCGAGTGTCACTGCCAACGCTAAATGTTTAATTTTCATATCGTTTTCACCTGGTAGTTGTGGGTTCTTAGCTAAATCCGATTTAGTTTTGTAAGATTGCTATCAATCTGCTGGCGAGCATAACGGACAAATATGTCATTTTCGTTACGTTTACCAAATTACGGGAACTTTTCTATTGTTCTATTGCCAAAGCAAATCCCGTCATACGATTGTAACATGACTGATTTCTGATGCGAATAATATGAGGCAAAAACGCTCAAAAAATATCTTTTTTTGGCGATTAATTACCGATAAGCGCTTTTCTTCATAAGCTATTCATATTTCTACTGTAAAATTGCTTAACAAATCTTTAGACAACCTCATCACTTCTCGATAGCTTCACTCACTTGGCGAGTCTAATGATAGGCTGTTAATCTTTAGGTAACGTTATGCATATAAATGTAATTAATGTTTTTATTATGGCGATGTTCACTATGCTGCCCAGCTCACTCTTAGCACAACAAACGCTGAAAGTTGCCACCTTTAATGTCAGTATGGAAGCCGACAATTATCTGAAAAAGGGTGAAAAAGGCAGCCCTCAGGTATTAATGGATGTGCTCGCCAGCAAAAATCATCCGCAAGTAAAAAACATTGCGGCGATTATTCAGCGCGTAAGGCCTGATATCTTGTTACTCAATGAATTTGACTATATTGCCGATCCTGAGCAAGGCGTGCAGGCGTTTATCAATAATTATCTGCAGCAAGCTCAAGCCGGTAGTAAAGCTATCGATTATCCCTACTTTTATTACCATACCGTTAATACCGGTCAACCCAGCCCTTATGATTTGGATAACAACGGTAAAGCGACTGGGGTTGGCAACGATGCTTGGGGCTTTGGTTTTTATCCCGGACAATATGGCATGGTCTTGTTGTCTAAATACCCTATCGTTACTGAGCATGTGCGCACATTTCAGCATTTTAAATGGAAAGACATGCCACAGCATTTGCCCACGTTACAAGCGGATGGCAAGCCTTGGTATAGTAAAGAAGCTTGGCAAGAGTTTCCGTTATCATCCAAGTCACATTGGGATGTGCCGGTATTAGTGGGCGGCAAAACGGTGCATTTGCTGATTAGTCACCCTACGCCCCCTGTTTTTGACGGCCCGGAAAATCGCAATGGCAAACGTAATCACGACGAAATTCGCTTCTGGACTGATTATTTATCCGCTGAGACTTCAGGTTATATTTACGATGATCAAGGACAGCTCGGTGGTATTGCACAACAGCAACCCTTTGTGATCTTGGGTGATTTAAATGCCTCAGCCGAAGGCGAAGGGGATGCCTTATTAACCGGCATTGCGGGCTTAACAAGCCACCCGAGCGTTAACAATAGCGTGGTGCCACAAAGTGCAGGTGGGTTAGAGCACAGCCCAGATCGTGAATTTGCGGCAAGTCACACTGCCAGTTGGCGGATGCGTGCTGATTATGTTTTACCATCGAAGCAGGGATTCAACATTAAAGACGCAGGTGTTTTTTGGCCCGCAAAAGATACCGCTGATTATTATTTGATTGGCACCCGAGAAGCCAGCTCAGACCATCGTTTAGTCTGGCTGGAACTCGAACTTACCGCGAATTAACGCTTAGCCAACGACAACACATGTACTGTGACTTCTTCTCGGTCATGGTACAAGTGTTTTACTTGTAACTCGTAACCTAAACCAGCCTGCTGTAAAATCTGTTCAAAATCAGCAAGGATTTCTTTGACCGTTTCGTAACGGCGTTTCATCGGCAATTTTAAGTTAAAGATCGTTTCCTGACACCAGCCTTTCACTAACCACGACGCAATTAAAGGAGCAACCCGCTGCGGTTGTTCAATCATGTCGCAAACCAACCAATAGACATTACGTTTCTTCGGTTCAAATTTAAAGCCATCCACCGTCTGGTGTTTAACTTGCCCGGTGTCCATTAATGAATCTGCCATCGGACCGTTATCAATAGCCGTAACCATCATGCTGCGTTTGACTAATTGGTAAGTCCAACCTCCCGGGCTTGCGCCTAAATCTACCGCATTCATGCCCGGCGCTAAACGGGTCTCCCATTCATCGCGCGGAATAAAACTCAAAAACGCTTCTTCTAGTTTTAAGGTACTGCGACTGGGCGCCTCTGCTGGAAACTTTAAGCGTAGAATGCCGTTTTCTAAAGAAGAGTTGTTTTCTGGGTAAGACAGGCCCAAATAGCCTTCGTTACCTGATATTAAAAACAAATGCAGCACTGCAGCACGCTTTTGCTCTTTGGGTAACATCACGCCCGCTTGGCGTAAAGCTTGACGCAAAGGTACCGTAAATTTACGCGCTAACGTCGACAAGGTTTTACCATCATTGGTATCTGGAAATTCCACCCGTAGCTCACCGCAACTGGTTACTTCTTGAGCTAAAGCGGCTTCTAACACCGGTGCAATACGATCGGTTGCCGGTAAGGTTAAGGGCTCGGCCAATAACAGGATCCATTGACGGATAAAGATAAAGTCACGAAAGTCAAAATCACGATAAAACGCTCGTAAACTGTCTGCGTCGTAAGCCTCGAAAATAACAAAAGCGCTATTGGCTTTTAATTTACAAAAGCCAAAGACGTTAAAGGCTGCTGCCTGATCTTGAATTTCTGCCGCACATTCTTTCTCAAAACCTGCACGACAATAAAGCATTAACTGTTTCATTGATTAATCCCTGCGCCAGTTGGCGATTGCGAAAACCAGCCAGCCTAAAATAAAACTTTGACCGCCTAATGGCGCCAAAGCAGAAAAATAACCGGGTAATTGCAAAGCCCCGGCAAGTAACGTCCAACAAAATAACCAAATTCCCAGCTGCCATAACACTGCGGTTAAGGCTAATAAGCGACTGCCGGTTTTACTATCTAGCTGCAGCAAAGCTAAGCTATGCAACGCCAGTAATGCCAAGGCAATCACGATACGTGTTGACGCATCGGGTGACAGTGCGCTTTGCCATAAATGCATCAGCAAAGCCGCTAAAGCCACCACCGCCGCACCATATAATGCCGCTAAACTACGGCTGAGTTTCATCCAAAATTGCATCAATGTACCTTCGAGTAATGCTAGCCGCTTCAATAATAAGCGAAGCTTGCGACTGACCACTGCTTTTTAACGGTTTAAAATCATGGTCGCCACTGTTTAACCAGTGCAGAACTACGCCAGGCCAATGTTTAGCGGCCACCTCATTTCGCTTGCCAAAAGGGTCGCGTTCGCCTTGCAAAATCACTAAGGGGACAGTCAGTTGACTAAAATGCGCCGTTCGCCAAACACTTTTACCCGGCGCATGAAACGGATAACCATAAACAAAGCAGCCCGCCAACATTGCCGCAGCCTCTGGATCTGCCGCTAACATAGAGGCAATACGCCCGCCCATTGACTTACCCGCAATAAAACAAGGCTGACCATCGCGGGTAAACTGCTGTAATGCCGCCATTAATTCAGGTTGCAACAAAGTGGCTTTGGGCGGCGGCCGTCGACTGCCACCGTCTAGTCGAGTTTGCATATAACCAAAATGAAATAAGCTTACTTCAATTTGCTCTGCAAAGAGCGCTGAACAAAGTTGCTGCATAAAGTCGCTGTGACAAGATGCCCCCGCCCCATGCGTTAATAACAACTTTACCGCTGTTTTACTCATCCAGCGCTACCGCATTGGTAAAATGCTGCTCGGTAAAATCGGCTTGCTCGGCCAACACCATATCAAGCATCCATTGACGAAACGCGGCAATTTTCCCCAATTCGGTTTGGCTTTCACGATGCACTAAGTAGTACGAGTCTTTGCTGATCAACACATGATTAAACGGCACAAACAATCGGCCAGAAGTGATGTCGGGCCGCGCTAACACATTATGCGCCAAGGCAACACCTTGACCATGAATAGCAGCCTGCAGCACCATCGATGAGTGACTGAAAATAGGCCCTTGATTCACATTAAAGTTTTTAAAGCCTTGGCTTGAAAACCACGATTTCCAAGCGCGGCGAGAGCCATCATGCAATAAGTTATGAAAGCGTAAATCGTCTGGCTCAAGTAATGGCTTACTGCCGTTAAGTAACAGCGGCGAACATACCGGTAATAAGTATTCGGTATGCAGCTTTTCGGCCACCAGATTACGCCAATTGCCACGGCCATAATAAATCGCGACATCGACATCATCGGTCAAAGAGCCTTCGTCTAAATCTACCGCTTTAATACGCACATCGATATCAGGGTGCAACTCGCTAAACTGGTTCAAACGCGGCACTAACCATTGAATAGCAAAGCTTGGCTGCAAGCTAACCGTTAACGCGCCTTTGGCACCACGCGCTAACAGCTTTTCAGTGGCGTCGTGTAATTGTAGGAAAATCTCTTTAATGTCTAAAAAATAACTCTGCCCTTCTTCCGTTAAGAGTAAAGAGCGGTTTTTACGCATAAAAAGTTTCAGCCCAAGATGATCTTCAAGCGCTTTAATTTGATGACTAATCGCAGCCTGAGTGACATACATTTCCTCTGCCGCCTTGGTAAAACTAAGATGCCGGGCGGCAGTTTCAAATGCCTTTAAAGCGTTAAGCGGTGGCAGACGGCGAGCCATAAAAATCCATTCATTAATTAGTCATCAGGCAAGTTCAAGATAAGCAGCAATGCGGTTTAGCACGGTGATTACTGCGGTTTGTAGCCTTCAATCTCAACGTCTTGGCCCTCAAATAAAAAAGCCACCATCTGCTCTTCTAACAGTTTACGATGTTCAACATTCATCATATTTAATTTTTTTTCGTTAATCAGCATCACTTGCTTAGTTTGCCATTGCGCCCAGGCTTCTTTACTGATGTTATCAAAGACTCTTTTGCCTAATTCACCTGGGTAGAACTGAAAATCTAAACCCGGTGCTTCTTTTTTCAAAAACTGACAATAAACCGTACGACTCATAAACTCATTTCCTTAATCAGGCGAATACACAGCGAGTTGCTGCAGCAGTTGTTTTGCCGGAGCAGACAAGCCAACCTCAGGTATGGGGTCTATTGTAAACCAAGTTGCTGTAGATTGCTCCTGTACCATTGCGGGTAAGCGCTCAAGCTTGAGCAGCATGGGTTGGATCCATAAATGAAAATGGCTAAAAGTATGCCGAAACCCGGCCAACTCATGCTGTGGCATTGCGGCTAAACCTTGCAGTGCAAGATACTCATCACGTAACTCGGCACTGTTAAACTCTAGAAAACCAAATAAGCCGCCCCACAAACCACTCGCTGGGCGCTGCAACATATAAACTTGCTGCTGATGTTGTAATAGCAACCAAAAACTTTGCTTCTCGGGTATGGTTTTTTTCGGTTTTTTGCCCGGATACAAGGCTTGATCACCTTGTAATGCCGCCAAACAATGTCGTTGCAGTGGGCACTCGGCGCAGCGCGGTTTACTGCGACTACAAATTAAGGCGCCCAAATCCATCATACCCTGGTTAAATTCAGCAAAAGTGTCGGCTGGGGTCAATTGCTCTGCCAACTGCCAAAGTTGTTGCTCTACCTGTTTTTGTCCTGGCCAGCCGGCAATACCGGCGAAACGCGCTAAGACTCTTTTACAGTTACCATCTAAAATGGGGTAATGCTGACCCAGCGCCAGCGATAAGATGGCGCCCGCCGTAGAACGCCCAATACCAGGCAATGCAACAATCTGCTGGAAATCAGTAGGGAATTGCCCCGCATGCTCGGTAACAATTTCAACCGCCGCTTTATGCAGATTACGTGCTCGAGCGTAATAACCTAAGCCAGTCCACAGATGTAACACCTCGTCAATCGGCGCTTGCGCCAAGCTTTGAATATCAGGGAAACGCTGCACAAAACGTTCAAAATACGGGATCACCGTTGCTACCTGCGTTTGTTGCAACATCACTTCCGATAGCCAAGTTTTATAAGGGCTTTTTTGCACTTGCCATGGCAAGTTATTGCGACCATGTTGCCGTTGCCAATGCACCAATTGCTCGGCAAACCACGTTGCGTACTGCACTATTTATTCTCCTCAAAGCTGCTTGCTATGCGCCGCCTAATTATGCTGCGGCGCAGTGTAGCAGATCAGCGCTATTTTATTAGGTTGAGCTTGAAGGCTATTCCAAGGATAATACGCCCCCATTTAGTGTACGGAGCAAAAAATGAGCACAGAGGACAACAACGCGCAGCGCGAGCAAAATGCATCGCCATCAACTGAAACCCCCTATCTGCGACGGATCCGCTCTTTTGTGCTGCGTGAAGGCCGCCTAACTAAAGGTCAGCAACATGCTCTAGATAACTATTGGTCAGAATACGGCATTGATTATCAACCCAGTTTACTTGACCTTGACCAAGTGTTTGCGCGCTCAGCGCCACGAGTACTTGAAATCGGTTTTGGTATGGGTAAATCGCTGGTGGCGATGGCGCAAGCGGCGACCGATCATGATTTTATCGGCATTGAAGTGCATCGGCCTGGTGTGGGCGCTTGTTTATCAGAAGCGGTAACACAACAAGTTAAAAACTTAAAAGTATTTGAGCATGATGCGGTAGAGGTTTTAGCGCATATGATCCCAGAGCAAAGCTTGGATACCGTGCAGCTGTTTTTCCCCGATCCATGGCATAAAAAACGCCATCACAAGCGTCGCATTGTCCAAGCTGAATTCGTGCAAGCACTGCGCAGTAAACTGAAAATAGGCGGCGTGTTTCATATGGCCACCGATTGGGAAAACTACGCTGAGCATATGCTAGAAGTCATGCAACATGCCGAGGGATTTAGTAATTTATCGGCGAGCAATAACTATGTCGAGCGACCAGAACATCGCCCGCTGACCAAATTTGAACAACGTGGGCAGAAACTTGGGCATGGTGTTTGGGATCTTATGTTTAAAAGGATAAGTTAATGCTTGCTAACACCAGTCAGCTGATTTTACGTAACCTCGCCGATTTAACTGGCGCTGTTCTTTTTGTTGAGCCTGAAGCCGACCTACTGTCGCATCAGTTGCACGAACTATCTTCGTTCAGCTGTTTTACCACTGATGCGGCGGTCAATCATCAATGGCAACGCGCAGCTAAAAACGTTTACTTTAGCGCCGAGCCGAAGTTTACAGAACAATTTAATACCGTGGTGCTTTTCTACCCCAAAAGCAAAGAGCAACTGGCGGGCACCCTGCAATTAATTAGCGGCGCTTTAGCCGCGGACGCACAGCTATTTTTAGTGGGTGATAATAAAGGCGGTATTAAAAGTCTGGTCACGCACGCCGAGAAATTGGGTTTGCATGCGCACAAATTAGATAATGCCAAGCATTGTTTATGGTTTTCATTAAGCGGAGCGCTTGATTCTCTTCCTGCAAACCGGCTAAGTGAGTTCTCACTTACCTTAGCTAATAGCCCCCTTAAGGTGTGTTCGCTACCCGGCGTGTTTAATCATGGCAAACTGGATAAAGGCACGGCATTGTTGCTTGAACATGTAGCGCATATTCAAGATGGCATGGTGCTCGACTTTGCTTGTGGTGCCGGCATTATTGGTGCCTATTTAAAACAGCAGGCACCGGCCATTGAATTATACTGCTCTGACATCTCCGCGTTAGCCGTAATGGCAACGGTTGCGACGTTAAAAGCAAATGGTTTAAAAGGCGAAGTGGTCGCGGCGGATGGTTTGCCGGCACAGCCCTTAACCTTTAAACATATTGTCAGCAACCCGCCGTTTCATACTGGGATTAAAACCGATTACAGCATCAGCGAAGCCTTGATCAGTCAAAGCGTACAACGCCTGCAAAAAGGCGGAACGCTGACGGTAGTGGCCAATAACCACTTAGCTTATCAGCAACTATTTGAACAAGCCTTTGGTAAAGTTAACGTTCTGGCGAAACGCCATGGTTTTGTGATATACCAAGCGGTAAAGCATTAATGTAAAGGTTAATTATGCCGATTGGAGCACGATTATTGTTACTGTTGCTCTTAGCCTGCAGCGCCGAGTTATCGGCTGAGCAGGTTAAGAGTTGCTTACAGTCAAGTTTGCGTACTACCGCCTGCCCACATCAAATTTATCGAGCCGTGCAATTGCCCGATGTGAATAAAATGGCGGTACGCTGTATTTGCGTAACCGATTTTAGCCCATTGCTCGCCCCCGCCACGACACCTGAAGCGCGACTTGCTCAACTACGTTTAAAGCAGCAATTACAAAGCGATTTACCGATTGAGGTTGAAGCGATATTACAAGTGTTACGACGTGAGCGTTAAGCCGGTAACAGCACCAGACGATGAGCAAAACCCCCTAAATGCTCTTCCGGCTGTTGCATTAAAACTGGCACGAGATACAGCTCGTTCTTATCAACCCAAAAAATAGCATTTTGCGTAAACAATCGCCCAAGTGCAATCGCTTGGACTTTATCGCACAACACCATCCAACTTCTTTCTTCAAAGGAACGATCTGGGGCCGAGCCGATAACCGACCGATACGCTAAGCCGGTTTGCTGCAACTGTGCTTGCAGTTGTTTATCCAGCAAGCGGTTGTACACGGCTGGTGCATTTACTCCTGCGGGGTTTTGTGCACTGACAATGGCAAAGCTAAGATGCGTGGCTAAACGTTGATGACATAAAAAGATACTGTTTTTGTAATGTTGCCACAGTTCCATCATCACGCTCCTTACTGATTGCTCGTGATTACTATAAACCGCGAAAATAATTTTTCCAGTAACTCTTTGCAAAAAGCCAATATATGTTTAGCATCAAACGCTAGTTTAGTGTGTCAACAAGGAAGTCCTGCCTTCAATATGACAGTTAAAGCCCGAGCCACCTCAATGAAAGCCGCTTTAATTTGGTTAGTCATGCTGATTTGTAGCATTACTTTGGCGTTAACCTTGTTTCTGACGAATTATCTGGACTACCTGCGACAAAACACGCAACAACAAAACCAATTCAGTTCCTTGCTCAACATTATTGCAGTGAATGCCCAATCCAGTTTACAGCACGATAATCCAGAACGAGAAGAACAACGCCTAAAAGCATTAAACTCGATACCAATGATTAAATATGTCCATATTTATCAATGGGATGCCACTGAGAACAAACTCAATTTTTTTGCCAGTTTTAATAAAGCAGATAGCGCTGCTTTGCCATCCCAACAGCATCGAGTCGAACACTTAACCACGCTAGCGGTTAACGATGATTTGATGGAACAAAGCAAAGCCATCATGCTTAATAACAACTTGCTTGGTTATGTTTATTTAAGAGCCAGCCGCCAAGAACTGTTAAGCTCGCAGCGCCAGCAAACACTGATAAACCTGCTGATTGCCGCCATGGCGTTGATATTATGCTTTTTTCTGGCATTTAAGCTTTTAAAATACTTTACCAAACCTATTAATACCTTATTGGCATTAGTGCATCAGGTCGCACGCAGTAAAGACTACAGTGTGCGTGCCCCAGCCACCGAATTAACCGATTTTAATCAGCTAAACCGGGCCTTTAATACTATGATGGATCGTATTGAAAATGAGCTGCACAAACGCGAACACGCCGAGCAAGAAATTAAACAATTAAACCAAAACCTCGAGCAGACAGTGACTGAGCGTACTCTGGCATTAAAAACTTCCAATCAAGAGTTATTGAACACCCTCGCAACCTTACATAAATATCAAACGCAAATTGTCGAAACCGAGAAAATGGCCAGTCTCGGGCAAATGGTGGCGGGCATTGCCCATGAAGTGAATACCCCTATCGGGCTAGGCGTGACCGCCTCAACCTTAATGCAAGATCGTATTCAAGATATCGAACGGGCATTTGCCGATAAAAAACTCACGGCTAATCAGTTAGAACGCTTTTTGGCTGATAGCAAAGAAAACCTTGGCATCATTTATCGAAATTTAGAACGAGCGGCCGGTTTGATCAGCAGCTTTAAACAGGTAGCGGTAGATCAGTCTAACGAAAATCAGCGGCGTTTTAATTTAAAACAGCTGATCAATGAGGTGTTATTGTCATTAAGACCTCATTTGAAAAAAACACCGCATCAACTGACGGTGCAATGTCCAGACGACTTATTTATTATCAGCAAACCTGGGCCCATCAACCAAATCTTAATTAACCTGATTATGAACAGTCTTATTCATGCTTACGAGCCTACTAGCCAAGGCCATATTCTGATCAGTGCCGAGCAGCGCCAAAATCGCTGTTACTTGTGTTACAAAGATGATGGTAAAGGTGTGCCTGAGCATATTCGTAAACGTATTTTTGATCCCTTTGTTACCACTAAGCGCGGAGAGGGGGGCAGCGGTTTGGGTATGCACTTGGTCTACAACCTTGTTACTCAAGCTTTAAATGGCAATATTTACCTAGATAGTCAATTAGGAAACGGCGTAACAATTGATATCGACTTCCCCACCAGCGCACAGCCGCTGAATAAGTAATTTCATTAACGATTGAATTATATAGACTTAGTTATGCTCTAATCGGCAGTATCGGCAAATGTTAACAAAAATCTTGTTAACATTTGCCGTTTTACGCTATAATTAGCACTAATTTGACAACACAACGTCAAGTTTCCTGCATTTAAAAACTTAACTTTTACACTTCCTATATAAGGTTTAACTCCAATGCAAACACCTGTGATTCTAGTCGTTGAAGATGAAGAAGTTACCCGATTAAATCTGGTAAGTCTGTTCCAGGGAGAAGGTTATGATGTGATCGAAGCCATTAATGGCGATGAGATGCACAAAAAACTGGAGGAAAATCAAGTCAATCTAATCGTGATGGATATTAATCTGCCTGGTAAGAATGGCTTAATTCTGGCGAGGGAGTTACGCCAAAAAGAAAATATCGGTCTGATCTTTTTAACCGGTCGGGATAGCGAAGTCGATCGCATTTTAGGCTTAGAAATTGGCGCGGATGATTATTTAACTAAACCGTTCAACCCGCGTGAATTGACCATCCGTGCTCGTAACCTGCTAGGCCGTACCTCTGCTCAGCCCGTAGTGGAAGAACATAAAAGTGTCTTAAAGTTTAATGGTTGGACATTAGACGAAAACAGCCGCAATCTGACGTCACCAAGCGGCGTTGCACGTCGGCTACCAAAAGGTGAGTATCGGGCATTACGTCTGATGTTAGACACCCCAGGTAAAATCTTTACTCGCGAGCAGCTGATCCGTCATATGACAGGTCGTGATTTACGGCCAAACGATCGGACTGTCGATGTCACTATCCGCCGTATTCGTAAACACTTCGAATCTGACGTGGATAGCCCAGAGTTAATCAGCACCATCCATGGTGAAGGTTACCGCTTTGTGGGTAAACTCGAGAAGTAATTAGTAACGTTCGATATATTGCTGCAGAGCAGTTAAATGCTGCTCTGTAGTAAAATGTAACTCCAAGATCCTTCGCTCTAAACCTGCTTGCTGTAAACTCGTTTCTTCTAATTGTCGTGCCTGCTCTTGCACCCAACGTAAACCAACCGCTGCCGCAGCGCCTTTAAGCTTATGCGCATTAGCTGCAAGATCTTCTTGATGCTGTTGTACTACCGCCTCTAATAATTTATTGATATAACCCGGTAACAGCTGCGAAAACAACGTCGCGCTGCGTTGCATGCCCTCTTTACCTAATGACTGCAGATAACTTTGTAAGGTCTTATCATCAAGAATGGCATCATCTTGCGTTGCCGTATCATCTTTAGTCTGAGCCTGCTCTAACTGTAAGCGCTTTAACGCACTGGGTGAAAACAGCTCAGCTAATAATAAATCTAACTTATCCGTATTTAGTGGCTTACTTAAAGCACCATCTAAGCGAATGTCGCTTAGTGCTTGCTGCGCTTTTCGCACATTAGCACTGAGCATGACAATCGGTAAATTCGCCAAATGCGGCTCGGCACGAATATGTCTGGCAATCACATCCCCATCCATATCAGGTAATTGCATATCGAGTATCACCAAATCTAAATCATCTTCTGTATCCAGTAAGGCTAAGGCATCCTCGCCTGTTTCAGCGTGGATCACGCTATGACCACGTTGCTCGAGTAAGGCAATGGCAATATCGGCGTTTAGCGGCACATCCTCAATGAGTAAGATGGTGAGCTCAGGGCACGCAACCGGCTCAACTTTGGCGGGTGCATCGGCACTAATAATCGGTAAACCGACAATAAAGCAGCTACCCGTGCCTTGTTGGCTTTGCACGCGAATAGTCCCTTGCATCGCTTCAACCAGCGCGCGTGATACCGATAAACCAATACCTGAGCCGACAATACTTAAGCGATGACCATCTTGCGATTTATAATACATATCAAAGATCCGCTCTTGCTCATGCTGCGCAATGCCAATACCGGTATCACTGACGCTAAGCAGTAACGACTCATCAATAATTTGACAGTCTAACTGTACCTGTCCTTGACGCGTGAACTTAACGGCGTTGCTCAGTAAATTCCATAACACCTGCCGCAGCCGCGTGGCATCTAACAATAAATAACAATCCGGGTTGCCGCTGGTGGTTAGGCTAAACTCAAGCCCCTTTTGCTGACAAATTAACTCAGCAAAATTGGCGATATCTTGTAAAAAGCGCTGCAGGTGAACACTTTGATAAATAATATCGAGCTCACGCCGATCAATTTTATCGAGATCGATAATATCGTTAAAAATATTACCCAACGTCTCGGCACTGGTAAAAATAGTATTGGCCCAGCTAAATTGCTCGGTCGACAAATTGCTGCTGAGTAAACGGCGCGATAAACCGACAATGCCATTTAACGGCGTACGCAGTTCATGACTTAAAGTGGCAATAAATTGGCCTTTATCTTGATAGGCTTTTTCTAAGGCTTGTTCGGCTAATTTACGCGAGGTGATATCGCGCCCAAACCCTAACAGACCGATATACCGCCCTTGTCGATCATAAAAAGGCAGATGACGCATTTCAAACCAACTAACTGAATCGTCAGCTTGTTTAAATTCGATATCTAGCGTTAATTCGGTTTCAGGTGATGGTAAGCCATACTCAGACAAGATTGCCGCTTGTGGGCTATCAAAAGCATACAGCTTCGTTAAATCTTGCCCAATTAATTCGTGCATTGGCCGCGCCATAATGCTTTCAAACATTTTATTGCAACTGGCTAATAAGCCCTTTTCATCGCGGTAATAAAAGAGATCGGGTGAGCTATCAACAATCGAGCGGATTAATAAGCTTTGCTCAGCTAACTCCTGCTCAGTTTTGCGCCGCTCGCTAATTTCTTTTCTTAACTCTTCAATGGCTCGGCGTTTTGCTTCAAACGCTTTTTTCCGCTCTTCAATTTCAAAGTTAAGCTGGCGTATATTTTCTTGCATCGATTGATTGAGTTGCCGCTCAGCTTGCGCAGAATCATCAACAAAACGCAAAGCGCCATCGAGTTTCAGCACTAAGTAAAACACCACCATCATCACGGAAGACAATAGCGGTACAACGTAAATCAGTAATAACTGTAATTCGTGCAAGATCACTTCACGATCAAACACCGCGGTATAAGCAACATAACTGAGTAATACCAGCGTCGCTAACAGCACCACTAATAATATGCCTAATGGCCAATGCCCCCAATGCCGCACTCGGCTGGCAAATGCTTTAATTTGAGGGTGAACGGGGTTTTGCATATGGAACACATTCCTGCTGTTTTGGGCTACGCGGCCAGCGATAACATCGCTATTAAAGCAAAAGAAATCACCTTAAAAGAAAGGCTGAATAAATTTTACCAGATAAGCAAACAGCCACTAAACTTACTAAGGTTAAGATTGACCTAGAGTAGCGGTTATTGCTTGCTTTGCCAATGCTGTGGCCGTGGCGCTCAGCTCGCGGGCTCAGTAGTAAGTAACGCATAATTATTTGACTGTGATTAATAACAAGCAGTTGGATCTGTAAGGGCTACTTTGTTGTAGCGGTTAAAAGTCACCAGCTTGGATTACAGCTTTACAAGGTAGCGCATAACTTAAGTGAAAACTGCACAAGCTCAGCATTAATGCCGTATTCAAAGGGTAAATCTCGCTTGCAATTTCACTAAAATATCGGTATACCTGTTAGCCTTTGAAAGTATAGATGGCTAAAAACGCAGATAAAAGCACGCTACAACTAGCTCTTCTTTTAACACTGCCGCACGGTTTTCACCGTAGCATCACAAATAAAAATCAGAATAATAATTCAAAAATAGTAAATATTTATTTTTTTCAGGATAAGTTTGGAGGCGTGTCATGGCGTTATATCAGCATAGTCAGGCAAGAGAGAACTGTGGCTTTGGGCTGATTGCGCACCTAGAGGGTGTCGCCAGTCACCGCATTGTTAGAACAGCTATCAATGGTCTGGATCGCATGCAACATCGCGGCGGTATTTCTGCCGACGGTAAAACCGGCGATGGTTGCGGCCTATTAATGCAAAAACCCGACAGTTTTTTTCGGGCGATAGCAGAAGAAAATCAGTGGAACCTGGCCAAAAAATATGGCGTAGGGATGATCTTTTTAAGCGCAGATCCGGTTAAAGCGGCCTTTGCTAAAGACATTATCAACAAAGAAATTGCCCGTGAAACACTCACTTTAGTAGCATGGCGCACCGTACCTGTTGATGCCAATGTGCTCGGCCCTTTGGCCTTGAGCTCAATGCCAAAAATTGAACAAGTGATCGTTAATGCGCCACACGGCTGGGGTGATCACGATTTAGAACGTCGACTTTATATGGTTCGTCGCCGGGTTGAACAACAACTGGCTGAAGATGACGATTTTTATATCCCTAGCTTTTCTTCACTGGTGACGGTGTTTAAAGGCTTGATGATGCCGGCAGACTTGCCAAAGTATTATCTCGACTTAGCCGATATTCGCATGGAAACCGCCATTTGCGTGTTCCACCAACGTTTTTCTACCAATACCATGCCGCGCTGGAAATTAGCACAGCCTTTCCGTTTCTTAGCGCACAATGGCGAAATAAATACCATCACGGGTAACCGGCAGTGGGCTCGCGCCCGGCAATACAAATTTGCCTCGCCACTATTACCTGACTTATTAGATGCAGCGCCCTTTGTCGGCCAAACAGGCTCGGACTCAAGCTCTTTAGATAATCAGCTTGAGTTGCTATTAGCCGGCGGTATGGACTTATTCCGTGCGATGCGTTTACTCGTGCCGCCTGCTTGGCAGGGTAATAAGGTGATGGATGATAATCTTAAAGCCTTTTACGAATTTAACTCCATGCATATGGAGCCATGGGATGGCCCAGCGGGTATCGTGTTAACCAATGGCCAGCATGTGGCGTGTAACCTGGATCGAAATGGCCTGCGCCCTGCTCGCTTTGTGATCACGCGCGACAAATTAATTACCTTGGCTTCTGAAGTAGGTATTTGGGACTACACCCCAGACGAAGTGGTGGAAAAAGGTCGAGTTGGCCCAGGCGAAATGCTGGCAATCGACACCATCAATGGCAAGATCTGGCGCTCAGATGAAATCGATTTAGATTTAATGCAACGTCACCCCTATCGCAGTTGGTTGACCGAAAACGTGCAGCGGCTGGTGCCATATGAGCAGTATGAAACAGACTTAATTGGTAAGCGGGCCTTTACTGACGATGAAATGTTGGTGATGCATAAACTGTTTAACTACAGTTATGAAGAAATCGACCAAGTGATGACGGTGTTAGCTAAAGATGGTCAAGAAGCCGTTGGCTCTATGGGTGATGATACGCCAATGGCCGTGTTATCGCGCAAGCCACGCACCATGTTTGATTATTTCCGCCAGCAGTTTGCACAGGTAACTAACCCACCTATCGACCCATTACGTGAATCGCATGTGATGTCATTAGCGACCAGTATTGGTCGAGAGCACAATGTGTTCAGAGAAACCGCCGGTTATGCACGGCGTATTCAGTTTGAATCTCCGGTACTGATGTATTCAGATTTAAAACAACTGAAACAAGCCGACGATAAATATTATCGCCATCAAATTTTCTCGCTAAATTTTGATCCTGCCAAGCTAAGCTTGCAGCAAGCCGTGACCAATTTGTGCCAAGACATTGTGACCGCGGTGCGTGAGCAGCAAGTGGTTTTGGTGATTTTAACCGATCGCCGGATCAGCCAAGAATTATTGCCCATCCCCGCAGCCATGGCGGTCGGTGCCGTGCAACAAGCATTGGTGAATGCGCAGTTACGTTGTGACTCAAACATCATCATTGAAACTGCCGCCGCCCGTGATTCTCACCATTTCGCGGTATTAATTGGCTTAGGCGCGACGGCCATTTACCCGTTTTTAGCCTACGAAACCGTAGAACAGCTGGTTGAGAAAGGTAATGTGACGCTAAGTGCACGTCAGGCGGTGTTGAATTACCGTAAAGGGATCAACAAAGGCTTGTACAAAATCATGTCGAAAATGGGGATCTCTACGGTGGCAAGCTACCGTTGTTCAAACCTATTTGAAGCCGTGGGCATTCATGCCGAAGTGGTACAGCAATGCTTTGCTGATATTTCTTCACGCATCAGTGGTGCAAGTTTTGCCGACTTCCAGCAAGATGCGCAACAACTGGCGAATATCGCTTGGTTAAAACGCAAACCGATGAATCATGGTGGCTTACTAAAATATGTACACGATGGTGAATACCATGCTTACAACCCTGATGTGGTGCAAACGCTACAAAAGGCTGTGCGCAGTGGCGATTACAAAGAATATCAACAGTACAGTGCCTTAGTTAATCAGCGGCCTATCGCGCATATTCGTGATTTATTTCAACTAAAACCGGTAGCGACACCGCTGCCATTAGCCGAAGTTGCTGCTGCAGAACACCTATATCCTCGCTTTGATAGTGCGGCAATGTCGATTGGTGCTTTAAGCCCAGAAGCGCATGAAGCCTTAGCGATTGCCATGAACCGTTTAGGCGGTCGTTCTAATTCTGGCGAAGGCGGTGAAGATCCACGGCGTTTCGGTACAGAAAAGAACTCGAAAATTAAGCAAGTGGCTTCCGGTCGTTTTGGTGTCACTCCGCATTACTTAGTCAATGCCGAAGTTATTCAAATCAAGGTTGCGCAAGGTGCTAAACCGGGTGAAGGTGGTCAGCTGCCGGGCGAAAAAGTCACCGCCGAAATTGCCCGTTTACGTTATTCAGTTCCGGGCGTGACGTTAATTTCGCCTCCTCCGCACCATGACATCTACTCGATTGAAGATTTAGCGCAGCTGATTTTCGATTTAAAACAAGTTAATCCACAAGCGCTGATCTCGGTTAAATTGGTATCAGAGCCTGGCATCGGTACTATTGCCACCGGTGTGGCGAAAGCCTATGCCGATTTAATTACTGTTTCTGGCTATGACGGCGGCACGGGCGCTAGTCCACTGACCTCAGTAAAATATGCCGGTAGTCCATGGGAGCTGGGTTTAGCAGAAGTTCATCAAGCGTTAGTGGATAACGGTTTACGGGATCGCGTGCGCTTGCAAGTTGATGGCGGCCTAAAAACCGGCTTAGACGTGGTTAAAGCTGCCATCTTAGGCGCTGAAAGCTTCGGTTTTGGTACTGGGCCTATGGTGGCGCTGGGCTGTAAATTCCTGCGGATCTGTCACTTAAACAACTGTGCTACGGGTGTGGCCACTCAAGATGCCACGCTACGCCGTGATCACTTTAATGGCTTACCTGAAATGGTGATGAACTATTTCACATTCTTAGCCCAAGAAGTTCGTGAACTGATGGCGCAGTTAGGGGTGACTGAACTCACTGAGCTAATTGGTCGCACTGATTTACTCGACCATAAAGCTACCGAAACACTGAAACAAAGCCGTTTAGATTTATCACCGATCCTGGAATCTAGTGGTGTGAAATCCGATAAACCGCTGTTTTGTGTACAAAACAATACGCCATTCGATCCGGGTGCGTTAAACCAGTTATTGGTTGAAAAGTGCCAGCAAATGGTCAGCCGTAAAACCGGTGGTCAATTGAACTTACCGATCCGCAATACCGATCGTTCCGTCGGCGCGGCCTTGTCGGGCTTAATTGCTCGCCAGCATGGCAATCAGGGCATGGCAACCGATCCGATCCGCGTTAAGTTTGTGGGTACTGCGGGTCAAAGCTTTGGTGTTTGGAATGCCGGTGGCTTGCATTTATCTTTGCAAGGCGATGCCAACGATTATGTCGGCAAAGGCATGACCGGTGGTCAAATTGCCATCTTCCCAGCAAAAGGCGCCAGCTTTGCTAAAAACGGTTTTACCATTGCCGGTAATACCTGTTTATACGGTGCGACTGGTGGCCGTTTATATGCTGCAGGTCAGGTAGGTGAACGTTTCGCGGTGCGTAATTCGGGTGCCCTGGCGGTAGTCGAAGGGACCGGCGATAACTGCTGTGAATATATGACAGGCGGTGTTGTGGTGGTACTGGGTTGCACCGGCGTGAACTTTGGCGCAGGTATGACCGGTGGTTTCGCCTATTTGTTAGATGAGCAAGATGATTTAGCGTTACGCTTAAATGCCGAATTGGTTGAAGCCCTCGAGGTCGAAACACCGATCCTGCAAGAACATTTGCGCAGCTTGTTACATCAACATGTTGAAGAAACAGGCAGTGACAAAGCGCAGCGTATTTTAAATGATTTTACGCATTATTTACCGAAGTTTAAGCTGGTTAAACCTAAAACCAGCGATGTAAATACCTTGCTTGGCCACCGCGCTCGCTCTTCAGCAGAGCTGCGTGTTCAAGCGATGTAAGGGAGACGTTATGGCTCAGAATGTATACCAATTTATTGACGTAAAACGGATTGATCCGCCAAAACGCTCACTAACAGAAAGAACGATTGAGTTCGTTGAAATTTATCAACCTCTGACCGCCACTCAGGCAGAGGGTCAGGCTGACCGCTGCTTAGATTGCGGTAACCCCTATTGCGAATGGAAATGCCCCGTGCATAACTATATTCCGCAGTGGTTAAAGCTGGCTAACGAGGGCAAAATTGTTGAAGCGGCAGAATTGGCGCATAAAACCAACAGCTTGCCTGAAGTGTGCGGCCGGGTTTGCCCACAAGACCGTTTATGCGAAGGTGCTTGTACCTTGGATGAAGGCTTTGGTGCGGTAACTATCGGCAGTATTGAAAAATATATTACCGATAAAGCCTTTGCGATGGGCTGGCGGCCCGATTTATCGGCGGTGGTTAAAACCGATAAGAAAGTCGCGGTTATAGGTGCAGGCCCGGCGGGTTTAGCCTGTGCGGATGTGTTAGTTCGCAATGGTGTTAGCCCGGTGGTATTTGATCGTTATCCTGAGATTGGCGGCCTGCTGACCTTTGGTATTCCGCCGTTTAAGCTGGAAAAAAGCGTATTACAACTGCGCCGTGAAATCTTCAGCGAAATGGGTATCGAGTTTAGGCTTAATACCACCGTCGGCGTAGATGTCAGCTTCGACAGCTTACTGGATGAATACGATGCGGTTTTCTTAGCCTTAGGCACCTATACCCCGATGAAAGGTGGCTTACTTAATGAAGACGCCGCTGGCGTTTATGAAGCCTTGCCATTTTTGATCGGTAATGTGAATAACCTTATGGGTTGGCAAACCGAGCATCCTTTTGTCAGCTTAAAAGACAAAACGGTCGTGGTATTAGGGGGCGGTGATACGGCGATGGACTGTGTTCGCACTTCGATCCGCCAAGGCGCGCATAAAGTCAGTTGTGCTTATCGCCGCGATGAAGCCAATATGCCTGGTTCACGCAAAGAAGTGCAAAATGCCCGCGAAGAGGGTGTTGAGTTCTTATTTAACTTACAACCTTTGGGTATCGAGTTAAACGACGCGGGCCAAGTGTGTGGTGTTAAAGTGATCAGCACACAATTAGGTGAGCCAGATGCCAAAGGGCGTCGCAGTGCCGAGCCGGTGCCAGGTTCAGAACAGATACTTCCCGCCGATGCGGTGGTCATTGCCTTTGGTTTTCAACCAAGCCCACCAAAATGGTTAGTTGATATGGGTATCGCCTTGGATAACAAAGGCCGGGTAGTCGCCAGTGAGCAAAGCCCTTATGCTTTACAAACCAATCAGCAAAAAGTGTTTGCCGGTGGTGATATGGTATTAGGCTCTGATCTGGTGGTGACCGCCATCGCCCAAGGCCGTAAAGCCGCAGAAGGTATTTTAGATTATCTGCAAGTCTAATTAACACCTAAGTTGTCACTCACCGCTGTTGTGTTAAGCACAATAGCGGTGAGCTCTTCCCCTTCAATATACCCTTTGTCTATGGCTATTTCCGGTCACTTGCTACTGCCGTTCAGCTTTTAACGACTCGTTTAGCCTTATTACATAGCTAACAAGGCTTAGGAAAGTACCCTGCGACAACATGCTTCATCGCTGTAAAATAAATGTACGTTTTACTGGCATAAAAGCGCCATTTCATTCAACAAAAAATGCTAAAATAGCTGTCAATTATGGCGTAAAACTCCGCTCAGGCGGATCGCATGGCCAACAGCACCAACGTTAGCTAACAGGGGAATAAATGCGTTTATCATGTTTGAGTGTGTTACTTTTTTCGACCTTACTCAGTGCTGAGCAACCCCTGTCAACGCCAGTGCAGGTTGTCAACTCTGCCGCAGAGTCAATACCTGAAACTCGCTCTGCAGAGACGACTCAAACCAGCCTCCCCGAGACAGATGAGGCTTTGAATAGTTTAAACGCGCCGCTGCCCGCTTTAGCGACTGAGCCCTTAGTCCTTCCGATATCAAAGCCGGAATTACCGATGCTGCCGCCTGCAGATTACGATGTGATGTTACTCGGCGGCGGTATGCCGATTTGTAGCTCACTGGCCCCGGCCCATTGTGCTGAAGAGGCGAGTTTTAGTGCGCTGGCTAAAACGCAGCTGCGCTATGCCTTAGATCCGAGTCAATTACAATTATTGGCTGCTGCACCTATTTTTAGCAGCGAGCGTCAAGCTTTACAGCAACAAGTGGTGGCCTTGCTTAGTCTGTTACAAACCACCTTTAATGGTGAATTTACAGCGACAGAACTGACGACCCTTTGGCGAGCCTTACCCGCACAGCCCGAGAGCGATGCACTCAGTGGTGAAGCCTTGTGGCAAGCGCTTTCAGAGCGTGAACACAAAGCAATTTTAGATTACCTTGAAGTGGCGACTTTCAGCGCTGATCGGCAATATCGCTTAACCGAGCAAGCAGACTTAGCCAATTCGCTTGATCAACAAGCCGTGGCCTTATACCAACAGTTAGTGAGTTTAGCGACAGCGAAAGCCACGAGCAAAGGCCGCAGCCAAGCAAAAGTATTGCTGATCACCGCCGCGGCAAGTGACCCCTTTGCCAGCGTCGATCTGTATTTAGATATTTTTCGACAAGCGGGCGCAGAAGTGGCTTGGCTACCGCTAAACGCAGCGTTAACCCGGGCGCTCAGCAGTAAAAATTGTGCAGCTTTAGCTGACGCTTTCGCCGAGCAGCATGGCCGCTATCGTCGCGAGCAAGTGTATGCCGATCGCTTTGCTTATCAACAACAGCTCTGTCAAAAAGGCGAAAACGAGCTGATTAAACACATCCAGCAAGCCGATGCCTTATTTTTTAGTGATGGTGATGTAACGCTATTAACCGCGGCACTACGCCAAGCTGACGGTACCGCAACCGCCGCGCTTAATGCCATCTTGGCCGCTTTACAACAAAACAGCCTACTGCTTGCAGCAAACAATAACGCCGCAGCGGCCTTGAGTGGCGGTCAGTTATTTGCTACTGCTCCGATCCCGATGTTAAGCAGTGGCGACAGTTATCATGCCCTGCAATATGGTGCCAAAGCTGCCGCTGCGCCTTGGCAAGGCTGTCAGAAAGAACAGCGCTGCCCAAATAATAGCAGTGAGCGACAGCTGACTTATGCCACAGATGGCGGGCTAGGCTTATTTCCACTGGGTATCGTAGACACACAGTTTGCTGAGCGTGGCCGTCAAGCCCGATTACTGGTGCTGCAACAAGCCAGTCAAAGCCGCTTTGGTTTTGGTATTGACGAGAACACGGCGTTATTAGTTGATTTAAGCCAATGGTCGGAGGCAAAGGCCCAGTTAACGGTGGTTGGCAGTGGTGATGTGACCCTTAGCGTACTGCAGCCAGAATCGACGCCCAATGTGCTATTGGCAAGCCATTACTTGCTTAGTGCTGGCGATACTATGCTGTGGCAAACAACTGAACCGCAGCTGTTTCCGGCAAACGACAAAATGGCATTAACGCAATTAGCAGAGCCGTTGCGCAGTAAAAGCCCGATCTTTACTCGAAGCCATTTCCGTGAATTTAGCCGTTCGCTCTGCCGCAGTAACTTAATCAGTGCCAGCATCAGTGAGCCGCCTTACACGATTAAGCTAACGAAGCAGGATAACTGTTATCAAGCCGAGACAGGTAAACTGAGCTATCGGCAATTGTTCCGCATTATTAACCCGGATTAACGGCGATAATAGGCTTGCCCCAGGGGCGCAATTGCCATTTCGCCCCGGCGGCTTTATTTTAACACTGAGAACAAATTACTACGCTGATCGGTCCAATACACATGAGGTTGCAGCGGGCGTGGCCAATTTTTGCTGTGCTGTTGTAGGATACTTTGGCTTAAAAAACGTTGATTACGACTTAAGATCACCCACTCTGTCGCCGCTGGGTTTTGTGCATCAGCCGCAGTGGGTAAAAATAGCGCTTGTAAACCCAGCTGGGCGGCATGATTACGCAGCACACTGCTCAGGTCTAAATAGTTATTCGAGATATGCACTAGCAGTGCGCCATCTGGCATTAGGTGCTGCCAATACAATGCCATCGCTTCTGCAGTTAGCAAATGCACCGGAATGGCATCACTGCTAAAAGCATCCAACACCAACAGATCAAATTGCTGACTGCCGCTACGCTGCCATTGCTTTGCCAGCACCTGGCGAGCATCGCCTAATATCACCTGCGGCTTGGCCGCACTATTGGCTAAATAACTAAAATGCTGCTGCGCGGCACGGATGACCGCAGGATTGATTTCATAAAACTGGTAATCATCGCCCGCTTCGCCATAAGCCGCTAAAGCCCCCGCCCCCAAACCGACCAAACCGACTTTGCGCCCTTGCAACTGCGCCGCGGTGCGGCTGGGATCGGCGGGTAAAAAATTCTGCAACGCTAAGGCCACGCCGGTGCCAGCACGATAATAACTCAGCGGCTGCTGTGCTTGTTCAACCGCTAAATACTGGGCACCATGACTGGTTGTGCCATCAATGAGCTGGCGTTGCCACTGTCCGGCAACATGGGCATCGCGCACGGTTAAGCTGCCATAAAAGTTTCGACTTTTACTGACATCATGCTGCCCTAGCCAGGATTCCGCCGACCAAAACACCCCGATAAACAGCACACCAGAACACAAGGCAAGCGCCGTTTGCCAGCGGGCTTGTTGTCGCCAGTTCACTAACGTGACCAACCATAAAATGGCCAACAACACTAACGGAAACTCCCAATATTTAGTGAATAGAAAAGGAGCCAGTAAATTGACCAAGATGCCACCGAGCATGCCACCTGCCGCCAGTACCAAATAAAAAGCCGTTAAAGCACCATGAGCCGGTTTGCTGCGCGCCAGCTCGCCATGGCAAAGCATGCAGCCGCTAAATAACAACAATAAATAAAGTAATAATTGCGAGTACAGATCAAACTGACGGCCGAGAAAATACAACAACAGCGCCATTAACAAGCAGATAGCAAACAGATAAAGCCATACCGAGCGTTGATACCAGCTATCACGGTTAAAGACTAAGCTGAAGCTTAATAAATACAATGCCAGCGGGATCACCCATAAAAACGGTACTGGTGGGATATTTTGAGTAATTTGCTGCGTTACCGCTAACAGTAAAATCACGCCCGCAGCGGCTAATGCCAGCCAATAGCCATAAGGCTGACCGCGTAATTGTAAAGGTGCGACCGCCTCAGCTTTGCTGCCTTGCAAGCTTCGCCATAGCAGAAAAGTCATACTTAGGCTGAACAACACAAAGCCCAGAGCCCAACTTTGACGTTGCAAATCTAGCGCTAAATAAGGCTCAACTAAAAACGGATAAAGCAATAAACCAGCAAAGGAGCCTAAATTTGATAAGGCATATAACCGATACGGTGAGCGCAGCGGAAAGACACTAGCAAACCAATATTGTAATAAGGGCCCGGTTGCTGCTAACACGAAATAAGGAAAGCCCACTGTACGAGTTAACAGCCATAAAATATCCAACAGCGGATAGGCGCTGGCAGCACTGGCATTGGGGTGAGTTAAACCCGCTAAACTGGCCAGCGCCATTAAAACGAATACCGCATGCAGCCATCGCTGTTGTTTTAAATTAGCAAAGCGCGTCAGTAAATGGGCGTATGCATAGCCGGCCAATAACAGTGTTTGGAAAAATAATAAGCAGGCCGCCCATACTTGAGCGCCCCCACCAAATTGCGGTAGCAGCCAACGTGCTAACATCGGCTGCACTAAAAATAACAGGGTTGCACTTAACAAAATGGTCAGCGGAAACAGTGCCAAAACGAGCCCCTTGCAAGAAAAAACGCCAAGCCTATACAAAGCAAGCCATCGCAGCAAGTACTACTCCTTTGCAAAGGTACAAAGTCACTAAATTTGTCGACTAATACCACATCGGGTAGACTTGCTTTTTTGTAGTGAGGCCCCGCGGCTCAACTGGGTGCTGCCTTACAGCACTAAACACTAAACACTAAACAAAAATTATCACTAAGATGCGCCAAGCGCACAACAAAGGTCTTATTATGGGAAAATTTAAAGTACCGCACACCCTAACGCTACTCTTTAGCATGATGGTGCTTGCGCTAATCGCCACCTGGATTGTGCCGCAAGGCTTCTTTCAAACCGAGACGCTGGCCAATGGCCGGTCTGTCGTGCAAGCAGGCACTTTTACCTTGGTGGAAGAGCGTAGCTATTTATCACCTTGGCAATTATTAACCGCCATACCTCGTGCTTTTGCTTCAGCGCAAGATGTGATCTTTTTTGTGATGATTTTAGGCGGTGTGTTATCCATTGCCCGCGCTACCGGCACGGTCGACGCGCTGATCGGCCGTTTGTTAGAGCGCTTTGGTACTCAACCTCAACTGCTGATTTTTATGGTGGTATTTTGCTTTGCCATGGCCTCGAGCTTTATTGGCACAGCGGGTGAATATATTCCATTTGTGTTGATTTTAGTGGCGCTGTGTAAAGCGATGCGACTCGATGCGATGACCGCAGTGGGTATGACCGTTGCCGGTTATGGTATTGGCTACGGTATCTCTGCGGTCAATCCATTTACTTTGGTTATTGCTCAGCAAATTGCTGATATTCCTATTTTATCCGGCTGGCCGCTGCGCGCAGCCATTTTCTTACCCTTTGTATTAATCGGCTTTCACCATGTCTGGTCTTACTCTAAAAAAGTGCTCGCCGATCCCAACCAGTCGATGGTCAAAGATTTGCCCTGCCCGCTGGGTGACAAGGCCGCAGTCAATTATCCAGCACTAACCTTGGCACACCGCTTGGTACTGGGCAGTTTTGTGCTGACGATTGGCGTGGTGGCCTACAATATTCGGGTTAATGGCTGGTATTTATATGAACTGGGCGCTGCGTTTATTGCTTGGGGGCTATTTACCACATTAGTTAGCAATATTTCCGCCGACACGGCGGCCAAGAAATTTATTGAAGGCACCATGGAGCTGACTACCACCGCAATATTAATTGGCGTTGCTCGCGGTATTTCGTTGATTTTAGAAGATGGTCAGGTACTGCATTCGCTAGTGCATGGCATGTCGATGCCACTGTCGTATGTTGGGGCTGAAATTGCCGCCATCGGCATGCTGGTCATTCAAACGCTGTTAAACTTCTTTATCCCTTCTGGTAGTGGTCAAGCTTATGTCACCATGCCGCTGATGGTGCCGCTGGCCGATCTGTTAGAAATACCACGGCAAGTGGCGGTGTTGGCTTACCAATTTGGTGATGGTTTTTCTAATATGATTATTCCCACCAATGCGATTTTAATGGGCATTATTGGTATTGCCGGTATTCCTTATGGCCATTGGTTCCGCTTCTGCTTGCCGCTGATCTTCAAGTTAATGTTGGCATCATCCGTTGTTTTGGTTTTAGCCGTGATGTTTGATTACGGTGATGATGTGCAGCCTGAACTCAGCACGCAACAGACCACCGTGTTAGAGAACGCGGCGTAAGCAGCAACGCAGGCAAGTCAGCGTATCACTTTGCATCCGTGACGTTAACTTGCCGCCACGCAGGCTTTGTCATACAGTAGCGATATTCGATGTTTTTAGGTTTCCGCTATGAAGCAAGCCCGGCAAATTGCCGAGATTATCTTAAAAGGCTTTCGCAAACACTTTCGTTTATTTCAGCAAGTCACCGGCAGAGCTTGGCAACGCTTTGAACAAGCCGATTGGCAAGCCTATCAGCAAGATAGTTCTGAACGGATCCAGTTTTACGATATACGGGTGAATGAAACCATCGCTAACCTGCAAGCCCAGTTACCCGCCGAATGCTTAAATGAACCGCTATGGCAGCAAGTGAAGCAGCATTATTTAGAATACCTGTTATTTCACCCGCAAGCCGAATTGGCTGAAACCTTCTATAATTCGGTGTTTTGTCGCTTATTTGCCCGCAAATACTTTCATAATCAAAATATCTTTGTCGAATCAACCTTAGACAAACAGCATCTACCCGCCCCTATTTCATCCGTATATGAAAGCTATTTTCCGGCCCAAGCCGGCTTGAAGCAGTCTATTCGTAATATTATTGGAGCCTTTGGTTTTAACACGCCCTTTATCGATTTAGAGCATGATATTCGCTGCATTTTGCGCAGCTTTATTGCCCAATCCAGCCATGGCGCTTATCCGGTTCATTTACTGCGTTTAGATATTTTACGTACACCGTTTTTTCGTAATAAAGCGGCCTATATTGTTGGCCGAGTGGTCAGCCCAGAAGGACAACAACCTTTTATTATTCCGCTATTACATGACACCGAGCGCGGCCTGTACCTCGATACCCTACTGACCGATCCGCAACAAATGAGTATTATCTTTGGCTTCTCACGCGCGTATTTTATGGTGGAGTGCCCCGTGCCCTCAGCGCTGGTGCATTTTCTACGTGAACTGCTGCCGCATAAAACCCTAGCTGAACTCTATGCCGCGATTGGCTTACATAAACAAGGCAAAACCGAATTTTACCGAGAGCTCTTGTCACACCTAAGCCGCAGTAAAGATCAGTTTGTCGCCGCGCCAGGTACCCGGGGTATGGTGATGATGGTATTTACGCTGCCTTCTTTTCCTTATGTTTTTAAAGTGATCCGCGATAAATTTGCTGAAAGTAAGCCGTTTGACCGTGCGACCGTCAAAGCCCGCTATCAGTTAGTAAAAGGACACGACCGCGTCGGCCGGATGGCGGATACCTTAGAGTATTCCGATGTTGCCTTACCCAGAAACCGCTTTGATGCCGATTTATTAGCCGAGTTACAACACAGTATTGCCGGTTCCTTGCAGATCGAAGATGACTTAGTGGTGATTAAGCACCTGTATATCGAACGACGCATGGTGCCATTGAACTTGTATTTAGAGCAGGCCACTGATCAGCAAAAAGCCTTAATTATGGATGACTACGGCCTCGCGCTTAAAGAAATGATCGCCGCCAATATCTTTCCTGGCGATATGCTCTTGAAAAACTTTGGCGTTACGCGACATAACCGCGTGGTATTTTATGATTATGACGAAGTGCAGTATTTGTTAGATGTGAATTTTCGCTCTTTGCCCAAAACCGATAGTTTTGAAGATGCAATAAACGCAGAAGCGAATTGCTGGGCCGAGCCCGGCGATGTTTTTCCAGAACAAATCGCCACCTTTGTGACACCGCAAGCTCAGATCCGTGAGTTACTGTTTAGTCAGCATCCCGAATTATTGGATGCCGCCTATTGGCGAAAAAAGCAGTATCATATTCGCCAAGGCATCGTGGAGGATATTTTCCCCTACCCGCAGGCGATGCGCTTTAGCCAACGTTATTCCCGTTAAATTAAGCTGAGAACACTTATGTCTTTTACCATTTGGGTTGATGCTGACGCTTGCCCTACTGTGATTAAAGAAATTTTATATCGCGCTGCCGAGCGTAAACAATGCCCGCTCATTCTGGTGGCCAATCAACCGCTCCGGACGCCACCCTCGGCTTATATTAGTAGCCTGACCGTCAGTAAAGGTTTTGATGAAGCCGATAATGAAATAGTGCGGCGTTGCCAAGTGGACGATCTGGTGATCACGGCGGATATTCCGCTTGCTGCCGAGGTTATCGCCAAAGGCGGCTTGGCACTAAACCCTCGGGGTGAGCGTTATCACGCGGATACCATCAAGCAAAAACTCACTATGCGCGACTTTATGGAAACGCTGCGCGCCAGCGGTATTCAATCGGGTGGCCCCGCCACGCTCAATCAAGCTGATCGACAAGCCTTTGCCAATCAATTAGATCGTATTTTACAAAGCCGCACGCTCTAAAACGCTGGCTTAATCTGCGGCTAAAGTTGGGCCAAAGGCGAGTTTTTGCTCAGAGTAAAAGCGCCGTAACTCGGCGCTGATCGGATCGATAAAACTGACTTCAGCGGCCAATAATTGCAACGGCTGGCTAAAATCGCCGCTGTTTTTAGCTTTTAACACGGGATAATAGGCATCGTGTAAAATCGGCCAGCCTAAACTTTGCATATGTAAGCGTAATTGATGCGTTTTACCGGTATGTGCTTGTAACTGAAACACCCCTAAACCGGCCTCAACCTTAAGCAAGCGGATCGTTGATGAGGCGTTTGGCTCGCCAGCACAAATTTTATTTAAAAACCGGGGCTGGCTTTTCTCAATCCGATTATGCAGCTGCCATTGTTGTGGCAGTGCATCATGAAACTGCGCCACCTCTGCTACTGCATAATAGGTTTTACTGATCTGCCCAGCACTAAATAACTGACTATAAAGCGCACGGCTGTCGGCTTGCAGGCTAAATAGCACCAAACCCGCGGTATCGCGATCTAAACGGTGCAGAGGCACTAAATCTTGATTGCCGGTGTCTGTTTTTAAACGTTGCAACAGGCATTCATTAACAAAGCTGCCCCCCGGGGTAACCGGCAAAAAATGCGGTTTATCAGCCACTAACAGGTGCGCATCTTGATAGATAATACGATGTGCAAACGGGATCACCGGCTCGGTTTCGACTTCGCGGTAATAGCAAAGCCGCCGACTGGGTAAAAAAGCGCTGTGCTCGTTAATACACTCGCCTTGATACCAATGCACTTTACCCTGTTGAATGCGCTGTTGCCAAACTGCAGCCGAGACGCCTGGAAACTTCGCGATTAAAAAAGCCAATACCGTCGGCCATCCCGCATTATTTGCTGGTAGGGTAATTTCTGAAGCTTGGGTTGCAATACTCACAAAGTCACTCGCGCCTAAGGCCTGCCGTTCACAAAAAGAGCGCGAATTTTAGCATAAAAGCCCGTACAATACGCGCCCGTTAGCAAGCACAGCACCGCAAACACACACGCAAGAGGATGCACCATCATGGCCAACGCCATCTTAGAATTACGACAACGTGAGCTACTTAAAGCCACGCGGGTATTTAATGCTCGGGGGAGTAAGGTGCGCCGCTGTGAAAACTGTTTATTGCCCGCCACGGCATGTATTTGTGCGCTTCGCCCCGCGCCACAAGCTCGCGCGGCTTTCTGCTTTATTATGTACACCGGCGAATGTTACAAACCCACCAATACCGGCCGACTGATTTGTGATATTGCCGCCGATAGCCATGCCTTTGTTTGGGATCGCACTCAGCCAGATGCCGCTTTATTAGCACTACTCCACGATCCCAAATATGTGCCTATTGTGGTGTTTCCACAACAATATGCTGCGCCAGAGCGCTGTATAGCTGACGCCAACGCGCTGGCGCAAGCCACCGCTGAGCGCATTCCGCTGTTTGTGATGCTAGATGGCACTTGGCGCGAAGCCAAAAAAATGTTTCGCAGCCCGTATTTAGCAACATTACCGGTGCTGGGTATTCAACCCACTCAAGCCAGTGATTATGTGCTGCGTGAAGCCGCTCATTTACATCAACTTTGTACCGCTGAGGTCGCCATTGCCGTGTTAGAACTGGCAGCTGAACCGCTGGCAGCCACAGCCCTGCGTGACTACTTTGTGCAGTTTCGCCGTGCCTATATAAAAGGTAAGCCGCATCTGGCTGAGCCTGATAGCCGTTTCTAAAGCGAGCATTAGCATTTTTATCCGCTTACACTGTGATTAGCGGCATAAAAAAAGGGCAGCCACTGGCTGCCCAACGTCAGATTAACCTGACCACGTTGCGAAAGTAAGACACAATTTGACGCTTAGAACTGGTTCATCGTGTTATGCGAACCACCGGCTTTTAACGCGGCATCACCAGAGAAGTACTCTTTGTGATCATCACCAATATCAGAACCTGACATGTTTTGGTGTTTCACACAGGCGATACCTTGGCGGATTTCTTTACGTTGTACGCCTGCAACATAACCCAGCATACCGGCGGCACCAAAGTACTCTTTCGCCAAGTTATCTGTCGACAACGCTGCCGTGTGATAAGTAGGTAAAGTAATTAAGTGGTGGAAAATCCCCGCTTCACGCGCCGCATCAGCTTGGAAAGTACGGATACGGTTGTCGGCCTCTAGGGCTAGTTCCGTTGTATCATACTGCTCAGCCATCAAGCCGGCACGATCATAAGCTGAGACGTCTTTACCTGCAGTTTTCCATGCATCGAACACTTGTTGACGGAAGTTAAGCGTCCAGTTAAAAGATGGGCTGTTGTTATAAACCAGCTTAGCGCCAGGAACCACCTCACGGATCCGGTCAACCATATCCTTGATTTGACCAATATGTGGTTTCTCAGTTTCAATCCACAGTAGGTCAGCACCGTTTTGCAGTGATGTGATACAGTCTAGTACCACACGATCCACACCTGAACCGGCTTTGAACTGGAATAAGCCACTGGCTAAGCGTTTTGGTTTTAACAGCTTACCATTGGCTTTGACCACCACATCACCGTTGGCAATATCATCGGCGCTGCTAATATAATCACCATCTAAGAAGCTGTTGTATTGGTCGCCCAAGTCGCCTGGCTCGTTGGTTACGGCAATTTGCTTGGTTAAACCAGCACCTAATGAATCGGTACGGGCAACGATAACACCGTCATCCACACCTAACTCTAGGAAAGCGTAACGTACGGCATTAATTTTTGATAAGAAGTCGGCATGCGGCACGGTGACTTTTCCGTCTTGGTGACCACACTGTTTCTCATCCGATACTTGGTTTTCAATCTGAATGGCACAAGCACCGGCTTCGATCATTTTTTTCGCGAGTAAGTAAGTGGCTTCTTCGTTACCAAAACCGGCATCGATATCGGCAATGATCGGTACTACGTGCGTTTCAAAGTTATCGATTTTGTTTTGTACTGCGGCAGCTTTAGCGGCATCACCGGCAGCACGTGCGGCATCTAGATCACGGAACAAGCCGCCTAACTCACGCGCATCAGCTTGTTTTAAGAAGTTGTACAATTCAGCAATTAAGGCCGGTACTGAAGTTTTCTCATGCATAGATTGATCAGGTAAAGGGCCAAACTCTGAACGCAGTGCTGCAATCATCCAACCGGATAAGTATAAGTATTTACGCTTGGTGCTACCAAAGTGCTTTTTAATGGCGATCAGTTTTTGCTGACCAATAAAACCATGCCAGCAACCTAATGACTGGGTGTATTGGCTGCTATCCGCATCGTAAGCGGCCATATCTTCACGCATAATTTTTGCGGTGTATTTCGCAATATCTAAACCCGTGTGAAAACGATTTTGTAAACGCATGCGAGCTGCATACTCTGGGCTGATAGCATTCCAGCCTTTTTCTTTGCCACATAACGCTTCGACTTGTTGCACGTGTTCTGAGTAAGCTGACATAGTGTTTCCCTCTTAAACAATTTTTCGTAACTGGGTTGGTGTGCTTTCACTATAGCCAACAAAACTGTAATTCATAAAGCTGATTTTTATGATGCTCGTCATTTATTTTGTGAATGTTAGTACCACAGCTTGGGTCTTGCTCTGGCCAATGTTATGATTCAGAACACGAATAATATTGCTGCTGAGTATTTTACTGATGAATATTAATAAGATGGACTTAAACCTGTTGGTTTACTTGGATGTATTGCTACGAGAACAGAATGTGACTCGAGCGGCGAACCAATTAAATATCACTCAGCCAGCGATGAGTAATGGTTTAAAACGCTTGCGTGATTTGTTAAACGATCCGGTATTAGTGCGCACCTCAGAAGGCATGGTGCCCACTGAACGCGCCCGAGAATTAGCGCCTATAGTGCGTGGTGTATTGCTCACCCTAGAAGAAACCTTACAGCCCAATAAAGACTTTGAACCGTCACAAAGCCAACGGGTTTTTCGTATTATGGCCAGTGATTATGCGGCCTCGACCTTGATCCCTGCCTTGCTGAAAAAGCTACGCGTACAAGCGCCGTTCAGCAGCTTAGATATAATGACACCGTCAGATGTTAACTTTCATGATGTGGAAAATGGTAAGGTCGATATGGCCATTAACCGCTTTGATCATTTACCGCAGTCGTTCCATCAAAAAACCGTTTGGCGAGATAGTTTTTCTTGTTTGATCAACCGTCAAAATCCTGTTTTACAGAGCTTCAATTTGGATAGCTATTTAAAATCCCAACATATTTGGGTCAGTAAAACCGGTTTTGGTGTTGGCGTAGGGATGGATCCAAAAGACGTACAGAAGCTCGGTTGGGTTGATGAAGCGCTGGCCAAATTAGGTAAGCAGCGTAATATTACCGTTTTTACCCGTAACTATCATGTTGCCATGCATTTAGCGGTTAGTATCGATCTGATTGCCACCTTGCCCAGTAGAGCCGCTAGACTATATGAGAACGACGCTAACATGGCCATCATGGATCCGCCCTTTGCCATCCCACCGATTGAACTGAAGATGATCTGGAGCCCCTTGTTACACCAGGATGCCAGCCATATTTGGTTTCGACGCCTAATTGCCGAAACCGCCGAAGAGCTCAAATAAAAAAGGGCGCTAACTCGCGCCCAAAAATGGTTACGTCAGGTTAATCAAGCAACTGATAAGCTGGCAGGGTTAGGAAATCTGTCAGTTCATCAGCTGTGGTAATGTCTAGCAATAAGGCTTGCGCCCGAGCAAAATTCTGGCTTTGCCACACTTCTGCCCCAACTTCTGCTAACACCACCTTTGCCTCTTCCTCTAAAAAAGAAGCAAATAGGGCTTTGGTAACAAGTTTACCGTTACTTAACTCTTTACCATGTTTAATCCATTGCCAAATGGAAGTGCGAGAGATTTCCGCCGTGGCGGCATCTTCCATTAAGCCATAAATGGGCACACAACCTTTGCCGCTGATCCACGCCGCTAAGTATTGCAAGGCAACACGGATGTTAGTACGCATGCCCTCTTCCGTACGATCACCATCACAGGGCGCGAGTAACTCGGCAGCGGTGATCGGTGCATCGTCAGCACGTGATACGGCTAACTGGTTAGTGTTATCACCTAAGTACTTGGCAAACACACCGTTGGCCGTTGCGGCTAAACCAGGGTGTGCCACCCAAGTACCATCATGGCCATTACTCGCTTCCAATTCTTTATCCGCGGTCACACGCTCTAAAATCGCAGCATTCACCGCCGGATCTTTTGCCGGAATAAAGGCCGCCATGCCGCCCATGGCTAAAGCGCCACGTTTATGACAGGTTTTAATCAGTAAGCGAGAGTAAGCACTTAAAAACGGTTTATGCATAGAAACGACCTGCCGATCGGGTAAAACGCGATCCGGATGGTTGTTTAATGTTTTGATATAACTGAAGATATAATCCCAGCGACCACAGTTTAATGCCACGATATGATCTTTCATCATATAAAGGATTTCGTCCATTTCAAAGGCCGCTGGCAGCGTTTCGATCAACACGGTCGCGCGGATCGTCCCAATAGGCACAGCAAAACGTTGCTCGGTGTAACGGAAGATATCATCCCACCATTTGGCTTCTAAATGGCTTTGTAATTTGGGTACGTAGTAATACACACCGGTGCCATTTTTCAGGCGGGTGCGATAGTTATGATAAAAATATAAAGCAAAATCGACCAAGCCACCGGGGATCGGTTCACCTGCCAACTCAATGTGTTTTTCCCATAAATGCAAGCCACGCACACGGGCAATTAATAAAGCGGGATGCTCTTTTAGCGCATAATGTTTGCCGCTTTGTGGATCGGTATAACTGATCGTGCCAAGGTTAGCATCGCGCAAATTGATTTGCCCTTCCACCATGCCATCCCAACTGGGTGTTTGCGAGTCTTCAAAATCGGCCATAAACACTTTAACATCCGCATTTAACGCGTTTATGATCATTTTGCGTTCTACCGGCCCAGTAATTTCAACACGACGATCTTGCAAATCAGCGGGTAAAGCGGCCACTTGCCAATCGCCTTGGCGGATCGCTGCCGTTTCTGCTAAAAAGTCAGGTAAAGCACCGGCATCATATTTGGCTTGGCGTTGTTGCCGTGCGCTTAACAGCGCTTTTAACGGCGGGCGGAATAATTGAGCAAGCTCTGCGACAAATTCGCAAGCCGCTGGCGTTAAAATTTCTTGATAGGCTTCAGGCATTGCGCCTTTAATAGTCAGCGCGCCACAAGTTGTTACTGCTGCCATGATCGTGTCCTTGTACTATTTCAGATGCAGTTACTATAAGCCTAAATTGCATATAAATACCATTAATGAAGATGATGGCTGGCATCAATTCAAAAAATAACCCTGTTAGCACCGCATTAAAAATGTTGGCACAGCTTATGCTTGTATGAACTCATCGTTCTTGCTGTCAATTCTTTGTCGGAGGTAAGCATGGAGTTTATCATGCTGTTATTAGTGCTACTGGTCGTCGTTATTGCTTTGGTTGCCAGTCGCTTTATTGACAATAGTAACCCGTTCCAAGTGCAGCGGAAGGCTGCGTTGTTTAGTCCGGTTGAACGTTCTTTTTTGGGTTTATTAGATAAAGCAGTACAAAATGACTATCGTATTATGAACAGAGTGCGCTTAGCCGATGTCTTAGATATCAAGGCCAGTGTCTCTGACAAAAACCGGCGCAGCACCCAGTTAAAGCTTAATGCCAAATATCTCGATTATGTCTTGTGCGAACCTGAAACGATGAAAGTGGTGGCGGTACTTGACTTAGTTAATCCACAAAATAAAGAAGGGCACAAAGCCGTACCAGATTGGTTTGTGAGTGGTGCGCTTGATGCAGCTGGCGTGCCTTATTTACGTATTGCTATTAAGGCGGGTTACACCGTAACCGAATTACAAGCGGCACTCGCGGTTAAACTGGGTAAACCGGCTCCAAAAGTGGAACCCTTATTAAAAGGTTTAGTGAAAAAAGGCCCTACCCGGCCAATCCGTACTGTTAAGCCGGCTTTGGTGAATACCGCCCTATCAGGCCGTTTAATGTCACCGGCTTTATCAAAGTCACAAATTAAAGCGCAATCTACCGCGCTAGTCCAAGTTTCTTAACGCTTTGGAGAAATGAGTCACTCCGCGCTAAGATCGAATGCCGTCTGCTGCAACAGGCGGCATTCACCTTTTTTAATAAGGCAAAAAAATGCCTAAAGTTTGCCAACCGCTTGCCGATAACGAGATGACCTGTTGCTAATAGGAGGTTCTATGAGTCAATCCGTTGGCGCACTTGCGTCTGCTCAGGCTTTTGAAGTGCTGGGCGCTGTGATGGCAAAGAAACAACAAGAACAGCAAGGGCAAATGGCCACGAGCTTAGTACAAAATGCTATGCAAAGTATTGAGCCTACTGCCGCTGCACAATCTGTTGGAAATCTTGGCCAGAACATTAATGTGACGGTATAACGCAGCTCAGGAAGAGCGGTTAAGTAATAAGGCCAGCAGTTGCTGGCCTTATTTTTTGAGTTAAACAGCGGTGCTTTTCAGCTGTAAGGCGTTACCTGAAAAACGAATGCCATTCCAACCGGTGATCAAAAAATTGCGAATATTTTGATGATCGGTACCACTAGGAGTGGCCATTACCTGGCGATAATGCTCACCAAATAACTGTAAAGTTTGCGGTTCCGATAACTGGTGTAACAGACCAAATGCAAAGATTTTGCAGGAACCGTTGTTCTGATCGGCGGCATTAGTCACTTCGCCGTTTTCAAAGGCCACGGCAGTAAAATCATAGTGTTTATCAATAACGGCCATAGTTTGCGCAAAACTAATGCTGTCAGGCTCGGTACTTAACTGGATAAAAAAATCGTCTAACATAGTATCACTTCCGCTGTCGCGCTAGCCAAGTGCTTAATATTAAGAGTTGGCTGACGCAACTGCAATGCTTTGCGCCAGCCACGGGTAAATATATTCTGTGCAAGCTGCGGGCAACAACGACTAACTGTTGGCTGATTTAAAACTGATAGGTCATACCAAAACGAAAAACGTTTTTCGTGTCACCGCTATTTAACGACAACGTACTTCTTATGGCCCAGTCTGGGCTAAAGTAATAAGCAATTCCGGCCGTAGCACTGCCATAGTTATCGCCTAAGGTGTGATAACTGGCTTCTGTTAATAACTCAACTTGTGGCGTTAACGGATGGCGAGCGCCTATACCGAAAAAAGCACCAGTATCATCACGATCACCGCTGACGCCATCAATACCCGCTTGCAGGTAAGTTTGGCTGTTCGGTGTAAAGTCGAGTTTAAACCCACTGAGATAAGTCACACCGAAACGAAAGACATTAAAGTCTTGTGATGCCACCGTTTGTGGGCTGAACTCGCCCTGTAAAACCCAGGAAGGCGCTACGCGTAATGACCCTTCGATATAAGGTCCGTCTCCTGCCGCATCGGTATAACCTAAACCAAGATAATCCCAACGAATATCTGAATTCGCTTGTACGGTGGCCGCAGCACTACTGAATAACATTATACAAATTAGTTGTTTTTTCATGACAATCTCCAATCATCTTATCGGCATTACCGATACAGCAAGGTTACTGACTGGCACTTTAGCGCTCACGCCTTAATGCTAACTGAACTGCCATCGTTCTACTTTATTGAAGATTAGTCAGCAATTTTTGCAATTTTCATTCGATTGTTTATCCGGTTTAATCGTCTTAACTATTTAAGGAGACATTATGCGTAAATTAAAAACGCTTATACCAGCAGTGACAGTATCAGACGGTGCTGGGGTAAAAATAAAACGCAGCTTAGGACAATCTGCTGATTTTAGGTTGGATCCTTTTTTAATGCTCGACTGTTTTGGCTCGGAGAAAGCGGATGATTATATTGCCGGTTTCCCTGCACACCCTCACCGCGGTTTTGAAACGGTGACTTATATGCTTGATGGCCATATGTTGCATAAAGATCACTTGGGTAATCAAGGTCACCTAAAAAGCGGCGGTGTACAATGGATGAGTGCCGGAAGAGGCATTATTCACTCGGAAATGCCGCAGCAAGAATCTGGATTAATGCGCGGCTTTCAACTGTGGATTAATTTGCCCGCCAAAGAAAAAATGAAAGAAGCGGCTTACGTTGATATCAACCCCGCGCAAATACCGGTAGTGCAAGCCGCTGACGGTATTCGCGTTAAAGTGATTGCCGGCAACTTTTGTTATCAAGACCAACAGGTGCAAGGTCCGATCCAAGGTTTAAGTACTGAACCGGTCTATTTTGATATTCATTTATCGCCAGGTGCTCAGCTACAGTTACCACTGCCTGATGGTCATAACGCTTTACTGTATCCTTATGAAGGAACTATAGAGCTGCACAGCGCTGAGCAGCAGGTTACCTTACCTGAGCATCAAGCGGCAGTATTATCAACACAAGGTGCGGTATCGCTCAGCGCGAAAACCGCTGTGCGCTTTCTCGTGCTCGCCGCCCGGCCCATTGCTGAACCTATTGTGCAATATGGTCCTTTTGTAATGAACACTATGGCAGAGATCCAACAGGCGGTTAGCGATTATCAACATGGCCGCCTGACCTCTGGTCAGGCCATGCAGCCGATCCCGTTGCAGCAATAACCGGTTGTTTTAGCGTAATCCCCACGTTCGGCAGGAAAGGCAATGCTTTTCACTGCCACCCCGTTTATACTAGTGTTTTTTTACTTGCCTAGGCGGGATCATGCAATTAATCGGCATTATTGGCGCAATGGAACCTGAAATTGCGCTGTTACAGCAACAAATTCAATTAAATCGTACAGAAAAGTTAGGCGGCTATACTTTTTACATCGGTACTTTAGCCGGTAAAAATGTCGTTTTAGTGCAATCAGGTATTGGTAAAGTTGCCGCAGCCGTGGCCACAACCTTAATGATTTGCCAATTTAAACCTGACTGCATTATCAATACGGGGTCGGCTGGCGGTTTTGATCCTGAATTAAGCGTCGGCGATGTCGTGATCAGTACCGAAGTACGGCATCATGATGTTGATGTGACCGCTTTTGGATATGAAATGGGCCAAGTACCACAAATGCCAGCCGCCTACAAAGCGCACCCCGCGTTAATTGCGGCCGCTGAACAAAGCATTGCTGCGTTAGGCTTTTGTAAAACCAAAAAAGGCTTAATTGCCACCGGTGATAGCTTTATGTGTGATCCTGAACGGATTGCCCAAACACGACAACATTTTCCCAGCATGTTAGCGGTTGAAATGGAAGGCGCGGCCATTGCACAAAGCTGTCATATGCTGAATACCCCTTTTGTGGTGATCCGCAGCCTTAGTGATATTGCCGGTAAAGAATCCCCCGATTCTTTTGAAGCCTACTTAGAAGTTGCAGCCAAAAACAGTTCAGCCATGGTGGTTGAAATGTTGGGCGCTATCGCTGACTTAAACCTGTAACCTGCTTTGCTGATGGCAAACGAATTTGCCCTATCGCTGATCATACTGGTCGCGGCCCTGCTGCTTGCTCGGCTGCTACCTATTCCACTGATTTATCATCCACTTAGCTTTTATGCCGCATTTTGCCGAGCCTTAGCGCGCAAGGTTCACCCTGATCCAACACGTGCTAGCAGTCAGCAACGTCTCTCCGGTGGCTTGGCTTTATTTGTCGCCGTTAGCATACCTTTAGCCTTGCTGGTTGGTTTATACCTACTGGCCAGTTGGCCACCATTGATTGATGTGATCGTGCTACTTTGTTGTTTAAACTGGCAACCTTATGTGCGGCAAACCGAAAAAATCATCATCAGCTTAGAAAAGTCCTTATTAAGCTTAGCGAAAACTCAAGCGCGCTTATTGCTGCTCAGAGATACCGCGCAGTTAAGCCAAATGGGCTTAGTCAAAGCATTACTCGAAAGCCTTTGCCTACGGTTTAGCCAGCAAATCATCGCTATCATGTTTTGGTATCTGCTCGCCGGTGCCGCGGGGGTGTTGTGTTATCGATTGAGTCAAATAGCCAGCCAGCAATGGTCCGTTAAGTTAGAGCAGTACCAACATTTTGGCCTAGCCGCAGCGCAAGTGCAGCAATGGTTGAACCTGTTACCTTATTGGCTGAGTACTGCGCTGTATTGGCTACAGCGTCATTCTCGCCGAGCGCCAACGCTGTTAGCGTCCAAAGGTGCACCGATGCCCAAAGCGAAATTAAGGTTATTAACTCGGCTAAGCCAAACCTTGCAGGTAAGTTTAGCTGGGCCACTCTATTACCGAAAACAACGGGTCGATCGCGCGCGTCTGCAACAAGCTTATGAACCGGATATCGCCGATTTGCGGCGTATTCTGCGCTTACAACAGCATCAGTTTAATTTGTTATTACTCTGTTTTACGGCAATCGCCGGTTTAATCTTGTTCTTTAATTTTGGGTAAGCCTTCTATACGCTGCCAACATGACTTACCGCATCGAATAACAAAACTGGACAAACAACGCTAGCAAGGTATATGTTGCATAAACTTAAGTAATCAGTGTTTTTTTGCAAAGAAATTAACAAGGGTAAGGGAAATCGAGTTGTGAAATGGCTCCTAACTGTGTTTTTACTGTTGTTTACCAGTCTAGCGCTCAATGCACGAACTCAGTTTATGCCATTAACGCCAGAGCAAGGCTTGTCTCAGGGCGCGGTGCGAAAACTGCATCTGGATAACGATGGTTTTCTTTGGCTCGCCACCGCCGGGGGGATTAACCGCTTTGACGGCAATAACGTTCATGAATTACACGCCAAACAATATCGCCTTTCTGAAATTGCCTTTAGTGAGTTATTAGAAGACAGTCAAGGGCGGCTTTGGGCCAGTGCAAACCATACGGGTTTATATCTGTTAGACCCTGTAGCCGGCCAATTTGAGTTATTTTTCACCCCACCGCGAAAGATTGGCCACCCAATAGAATCGACGATTATGAGCGTGATCGAACGCGATGCCGACAGGCTATTATTGGTCGTCAATGATGCAGTGTATCAGTTACAACTCAGTGACAAATCTTGGCAAAAAATATTTGATTTAACGCAGATAGGCCAAGACCAAGGTTGGATCCGCCATATCGCGTTACAGCAACAGCAGTTATTTATTGGTGCCTTTAACGGCTTGATCTTGTTTGATTTACAAAGCAATGAACATCACTATATTCCCTATTTGCCCGCGAACCAAGCGAGTATCAATGCAGACCAATCTCATGTCAAAAGCCTGTTGCTTAGTGATGATCAGCTGTATGTCGGTACGGTTTCTGGTTTATTTCAACTGCCACTTACCGCCATTTCCGCCTATGTTGAGCAAGGTACGCCCATTGCGGCAATGCCGATGCTTGCTGAACATAATATTTGGAAGTTAAAAACCCACGACAATCACGTCTGGATCGGAACCGATCAGGGGCTCTATCAATTGGCGCTCTCTGCCAAGCAACCCGAGTTGGCTTTACGTTTTTCTGACAGTGATCTGCTGATAGCCGATAATTCAGTGATAGATTTTGCACACGATAAACAAAACGGCATCTGGCTGGCGAGTCGTGAAGATGGCGCTTATTATTGGCATCCGAAAACCCAAGCATTTCGTTATCTGGCAGCAAGCCAAGGTAGCGGCTTTAGCAGTGATCGCACTACTCAACTATGGCAACAAGATCAGTATCTATGGCTTAGCAGCTTTAATGGCCTTAATCGCTACAATTTAGCCACCGACGAAAACCAAAGCTTTTTAGCAACGGAAAGCCCTTACATCCGAATGCGCGAAAGCCACATTCACCATTTCTTGCCTGGCAGCCAAGGTGAGTTATGGTTACAAGTCAGCATGGGGATCCGACGTTTTGATACTCAAACACTCAGGGTGAGTGTGCCTAGCCTGGCAGATAGCAGCCAGCAAAAGCTTCTCGCTTCAGGTGCAAAATTAGAACTTTATCATGCTGTTGATAATAGCCTGATTATAAGTCAACACAAAAACCTTTTTCGTTATCACATTGATACTGGGCACATTACGCCTCTAGAGCAGCTTAACCAACAACTGCCGATGGCATATTGGGGGCGTATTCTCGGCCAATTACCGGATCAAAGCTGGCTACTTAGCCTGGCAGGTCAACTTTGGCATTATCAGCCTGATACCGAAAAACTGCGTTTAATTTATCAACACAGTGATTATCAACCTCAGCTAAATCGTTATGCCACTTCAATGCAAATTGATCATAACGGCACCTTGTGGGTAGGTATGCGAGGCATTGGCTTACTCAGTTTCAATTTAGAGAATTTAACGCTGCAGCAATTGTTTTCGGTTGATAACAAGCTGATGAGTAATGAGGTTTTTTCGTTACAACTGGATGATGCTGGCGATCTTTGGTTTGCCTCGCGTAAAGGCTTATTTCGACTGGAGCTTGACAACCTACAACTGGAATTTTTTAACCACGCCGATGGCCTAGCCTTTAACGAGTTTTATGATGGTGCCACCACCAAATTAGCGGATGGTCGTTTGGTCTATGGGGGGATGCGCGGTGCCATTATCGTCGAGCCTAAGCTGTTAACCGCCAATAATGCTCCGTTAAAAATGACCATTACAGAATTTAGCGTGTTATCGGGTAAGCCTCAAACCATTCAAGGTCAGTTAAATAATCGTCAATTTCAGTTATCACATAATGATTCTGGCTTAAAAATTCATTTTAGCGCCATGTCTTTTCATAATAACCATAAAATTGCTTATCGTTATTGGCTAACGGGCCAGCAAAATAATATCTATCCAGAACAATTTACCAATCAGGTACTGTTTCCCCAGTTACCCCCAGGTCATTATCAATTTTATGTCAGTGCCATTGCCCCATTAACCGGAGAGCAGAGTGCTCCGGCAAGCCTTAGCTTTATTATTGAACCCCCGCTCTGGCGCTCGACTCCTGCCTATTTTATGTATGCCCTGTTGTTTGGCAGTATTTTTTTATTGTATTGGCGAAAACGCCGGCAACAGCAAAGTTTATTACGTCAAGCCAATCGGCAAATCCAACTGAGTGAGCAACGCTTAACACAAGCTTTAGCCTCGGTAAATGGTGGCGTATTTGAGTGGCTGGCTAAGCATAACCACCTAGTCTCAAATCGTTACGAGTCGGTATTAGGCTTCGAAAATGCTCCACAAAGCATGCACTTAGAACAACATTGCCAGTTGATCCACCAAGATGATCGACAAGAATTTTTAAAGCAATGGCAAAAACTGCTAGACGATCCTAGTTTTATGCTAGATGTCACTTACCGTATCCAGCATCAAGATAGCCGCTGGTTATGGTTCCGCGATCAAGCGCGGGTTACCGCAGTTGACGATGACAACAAACCGAAAAAAATCTTAGGCACCTTTAGTAACATTACAGAAACTAAAGCCAATAAAGAAAAAGCACGGCTCTTTGGCGAAGCCTTCCAACAAACGCGGGATTGGGTGGTGATCCTCGATACACAGCAACGTATTATTGCCGCTAACCATTCGTTTGCGCAGGCTTTTGGCAGTGTCGATACTTATGTCGACACACCACGAGTGCATCATTTGGGTATCAGCTTGGTACGCCGACGCTTTTACACTCGTTTATTACGTAGCATGCAAAAAGGCGAGCATTGGCAAGGCGAAGAGCGCGTGATCACGCCAGATGGCAAAGAACGGCCAACCTTAATCAATATCAGTGCAGTGGGTGAGCAAGGCTTGTCTTTCTTTGTGTTGGTGTTTACGGATATCACCGCACAAAAAGCCGCTGAAGCTGAACTGCGCTATCTGGCTAATTACGATGCGTTAACCGGCCTACCTAATCGTGCATTGTTAATGGATCGTATTATGCACGGTATTGATAAAACTCGCCGTGAACAGCGATCTTTAGCCTTATTTTTTATAGATTTAGATCGCTTTAAACATATTAACGATTCTCTTGGTCACGATATTGGCGACTTAATGCTAAAAGAAGTGGCTCGACGCTTAAAATTAACGCTGCGCGATACCGATACGGTTGCACGCTTGGGCGGTGATGAATTTGTTGTGTTACTTGAAGGCTATAAATCTGCAGATAACCTCAGTCATGTTGCACGTAAAATGCTGGCGGTGATTAGCGAACCCATGCAACTGGGTTCAGAAAATATTGGTGTGTCGCCCAGTATTGGCATAGCGGTCTTCCCTGACGACGCTTTAAATGGCACGGAGTTAATGAAACACGCCGATGTGGCGATGTATCATGCCAAAGAAGCCGGTCGCAATAATTTTCAGTTTTTTATGAAAGCGATGAACGAAAAAGCCCACATGCAACTGGCTCGTGAATCACGCTTACGTAAGGCGGTTCAAAAACAAGAGTTTATTAACTACTATCAACCCATCATCGATGCCAATACCAATCGCCTGGTCGGCGCTGAGGTGCTGTTGCGTTGGCAAAGCCCAGACGGCATGATTTCACCGGCAGACTTTATTCCACTTGCAGAAGATTTACGCTTAATCGTTAATATGACACAGCAACTAATCGAGCGGGCTTTGCAAGATATGGTCAGCTGGCGAGCTGATAAGCATGAGGTTTACTTATCGATTAACTTATCAACGCAGCATTTAGAGCAACCGAAACTCGCGGAAACCGTGATCGAATTATTAAACAAGTACCAGTTACCCGTACAGTGCTTGCGCTTTGAAATTACTGAAAGCGCGCTGATGCGCGATCAACAAAGTGCCATCCTGACTATGCAATCGTTAAGCGATGCCGGCATTAAATTGGCCTTGGATGACTTTGGTACCGGTTATTCCTCGTTAAAATATTTAAAAGAATTGCCTCTGGATGCGATTAAAATCGACCGCAGCTTTGTGCAAGACATTGGCGTGGATCATAACGATGAAGCCATTATCGATGCCATGCTGAGCATGTCTTACAGCCTTGGGTTGTACTGTGTTGCCGAAGGGGTTGAAACCGAGCAACAATTATCATTTTTTAGGCAACGTAATTGCTCGTTAATACAGGGCTTTTTATTCAGCAAACCGCTACCCAATGCTGAGTTTATCGTCTTACTTAACTCGGGGCGGTTTGCCGGTTAGTCGCTGTCGAATATAAACTGATTTTTCGTGATTCGCAAAGCGCGAGCAGATTTTCAAGTCGTCACCGCGTTATACTAAGCACCTTGATGTTTTATGGAACACGCCATGGCTCCTCACCTGCTAAAAGGTGCTCTACTTTTGCTGTTAGCTGAAGCCTGCTTTGCTGGCATAGGTGCGGTAGTAAAATTTACCAGTGAAACCGCTAGCGAAGCGCAAGTGGTGTTTTTCCGCAACTTTTTTGCCTTACTGCTGATGCTGCCTTTTTTATACAAACATGGCTTTGAAATGCTGAAAACGCAGCGTTGGTATCTGCATGCCAGCAGGGCGTTAACCGGCATTACGGGTATGTATTGCTTTTTTTATGTGCTCGCGCGCCTGCCACTGGCGCAAGGTATGTTGGTATTATTACTCTCGCCGTTTGTCGTGCCAATCATTGCCCGTTTTTGGTTAAAGGAACGCCCGTCGCGTTTGACCTTATTTGCTATTTTATTGGGCTTTGTCGGCGTAGTGTTAGCTTTACCGACACCCGATGCGGCGTTAAATGCAGTGTTGCTCGTTGCACTGTGCTCGGCAGTATTAGTGGCCATTACCAAAACCACCATTCGTTATATGTCGGATACCGAACCGGCTGTGCGTATCGTCTTTTATTTTTCACTGCTTACCGCCATCTTATCGGCCATCCCACTACCCTTCTATTGGCAACCACTAAACCAAGACGTTTGGCTTGCTTTTATTGCTATGGGCATCTTAGCCGCCATTGGTCAACTGGCGATGACCCGCGCCTATGCCATTGCCCCAGCAAGTGATATTGGCATGTGGACCTACAGCAGCGTGGTGTTTGCCGGCGCTTTTGGTTATCTGATTTGGCAAGAGCCCGTCACCATGAGTTGGGCAGCGGGCGTGCTGGTGATTTTTTATGCGGGCTACATCACTACCCGACAGCGATTAATTTGATTAAAAGACTTTTGCAGCTGTCTCTGGCACTGAGCGGTCAGACAGGCTAAAATACGCTCCCTTTTTTAGACGCATTAACACAGGTAACCACTGACAATGGGTAAAAAGCTGCATATTAAGACCTGGGGCTGCCAGATGAACGAATACGACTCATCAAAAATGGCCGACCTACTGGATGCAACGCATGGCTACACTTTGACCGAAGAGGCAGAAGAAGCTGATGTGATTCTGCTTAATACCTGCTCTATTCGGGAAAAAGCCCAGGAGAAAGTGTTCCATCAGTTAGGTCGCTGGCGTCCACTGAAAGAAAAAAATCCCGATTTGATCATTGGTGTCGGCGGCTGCGTGGCTTCGCAAGAAGGCAAAGCGATCCGTGAGCGCGCGCCCTATGTCGATATCGTGTTTGGCCCACAAACGCTGCATCGCTTACCCGAGATGATCAATTCAGTGCGCGGCTCACATTCTCCTGTGGTTGATGTGTCGTTCCCTGAAATCGAAAAATTTGACCGCTTACCTGAGCCAAAGGCCGATGGTCCAAGCGCTTTTGTCTCGGTGATGGAAGGCTGCTCTAAATACTGCACTTTTTGTGTCGTGCCTTATACCCGTGGTGAAGAGGTCAGCCGACCGTTAGATGACGTGTTATTTGAAATTGCCCAATTGGCGCAACAAGGTGTGCGTGAAGTTAACTTACTGGGACAAAACGTCAACGGTTATCGCGGTGCCACCCATGATGGCAGTATTTGTCATTTCTCTGAGCTGCTGCGCTTAGTGGCCGCCATTGATGGTATTGACCGCATTCGTTATACCACTTCGCACCCGGTTGAATTTACCGACGATATTATTGAAGTGTATAAAGACGTGCCTGAACTGGTCGATCACCTACATTTACCGGTGCAGTCAGGTTCAGATCGGGTGTTAAACTTGATGAAACGCGGCCATACCGCCATAGAGTACAAAGCGCAGATCCGTAAATTAAAGAAAATACGGCCTAACCTGAGTATGTCATCCGACTTTATTATCGGCTTTCCTGGTGAAACTGATGAAGACTTCCAAGCGACCATGGATCTGATACAAGCTATTGGTTTTGATATGAGCTTTAGCTTTATCTATAGCGCCCGCCCAGGTACGCCAGCAGCCGATTTACCGGATGATGTCACCGAAGACGCGAAAAAGCAGCGCTTATATATCCTGCAAGATCGTATTAACCAGCAAGCACTGAAAATTGCCCGTGGCATGTTAGGTACCGAACAGCGTATTTTGGTGGAAGGCCCGTCTAAGAAAAATATTATGGAATTAACCGGCCGAACCGAGAATAATCGCGTAGTCAACTTTGAAGGCTCACCCGATATGATTGGCGGTTTTGTTGACGTGAAAATTACCGATGTGTTCAGTAATTCTTTACGTGGCACCTTAATTCGTACTGAAGCGGAAATGGGCTTGCGCCGTGAAATTGCGCCGCAACAAATTCTTGCACGTCAGCCAAAAACTGACGATTTAGGTGTAACTCACTTTGTTCCCTAAGCGAACTGGACAATAAAGAGAAATTTATATTGAATAGTGACAGTAGTTATAGCACTGAATTGCTGATGGAGCCGGTTGATCACCGGCGCCTGACGCTACTTTGTGGCCCGTACGACGATAATCTGAAACACTTAGAACGCCGCTTACAGGTTAATATTAGCCACCGTAATGGCACCATGCGGATTGAAGGCCAACAGCCGAATGTCGACGCCACTATCGACATCTTGCAAGAACTCTATTTACTGACCGCGAATGTCGAGCAGCAACAAGACGGTATTACCCCAGAACAAGTGCACTTGATGATCAGCGAACACGTTGAAATTGAGTATCAAGATGCTGAACCCGGCAGCCGCCAGAAAGAATTTAGCCTAAAAACCAAAAAAGGCCTGATTAAACCGCGTAATCCTAACCAAGCGGCTTATGTTGCTAATGTGCTGCAACATGATGTGTGTTTTGGTGTTGGCCCTGCCGGTACCGGCAAAACCTATTTAGCGGTAGCTTGTGCCGTTGATGCCCTAGAAAGCGGCCTGGTTAAACGCATTATCTTAACGCGGCCCGCGGTCGAAGCGGGTGAAAAGCTCGGTTTCTTGCCTGGTGATTTAGCCCAAAAAGTCGATCCCTACTTACGGCCCTTGTATGATGCGCTATTTGAAATGCTTGGCTTTGAAAAGGTTGAAAAATACCTTGAGCGCGGCGTCATTGAAATTGCACCCTTGGCTTATATGCGGGGGCGAACTTTAAATGATGCCTTTATCATCTTGGATGAAAGCCAAAATACCACCACCGAGCAAATGAAAATGTTTTTAACCCGCATTGGTTTTAGTGCCAAAGCCGTGATCACCGGTGATATAACGCAAGTCGACTTACCGCGTGGCCAGTACTCCGGTTTAAAACATGCCATAGATGTGCTGTCTGCCGTGCCAGAAATCAGCTTTAACTTTTTCAATGCCAAAGACGTGGTACGCCACCCTATTGTGCAACGTATTGTGCAAGCCTATGAAGCTTTTGAAGCGGCAAACCCAAAACCGAATGGCCCTGAGCAGCGAGAATTTAGAGCAAAATGAGCATCACCTTAGATTTACAGCTGGCCAGCTCTGCGAAAAATTTACCTAGCGAAGCGCAATTTCAACAATGGCTAAACGCAGCTGTAACGCCATTTCAAGCTGAAGCTGAAGTGACCATTCGTGTGGTGGATAATGCCGAAAGCCAACAACTGAATGCCCAATATCGCGCGAAAGATAAGCCCACCAATGTGCTGAGTTTTCCATTTCAATGTCCACCGGGCGTAGAATTAAGTTTGCTCGGTGATTTAATCATTGCTGCCGACGTAGTGGCCGCCGAAGCGAGCGAACAAGAAAAACCCTTGTTTGCACATTGGGCCCATATGGTGGTGCACGGGTGCTTGCATTTATTGGGATTTGACCATATAAATGATGAGGATGCCGTTGAAATGGAAGCAGAAGAAATTCAGATCCTCGCGCAGTTAGGCATAGCCAATCCCTATTTATTGGATGATGAATAGTTTTTATTATTTTAACGGAGCACAAGTTCACTGATGAGTGAAGACAACCCCCACTCTAGTCGCGGTTCTGCGAGTCGCAGTTGGTTAGAACGTATCGCCAACATTTTCAACGCAGAGCCTCAAGATCTGTCTGATTTGGAAGATATTATTAGCGAAGCGGCTATGCGTGAGCTAATTGATACCGATACCAAGGATATGTTGCAAGGTGTTTTGGACGTGTCAAAAATGCGCGCTCGGGACATTATGATCCCACGCTCACAAATGGCGACCATTGACATTGAGCAGCCCCTGTCTGAAGTACTACCCATCTTGTTGGAAAACAATCATAGCCGTTATCCGGTGGTCAATGAAGATAAAGACCATATCGAAGGCATTTTGATTGTAAAAGATATTCTGCAATATGCGTTGGATGACACGAATAACGATTGGCAGTGGAGCAATTTAGTCCGCCCTGCTGTGATTATTCCTGAAAGCAAAAAGGTTGATGCCTTACTGCGTGAGTTTCGGCAAAAACGTTATCATATGGCCATTGTGGTTGATGAATACGGCGGTGTTTCAGGCCTATTAACCATTGAAGATATCTTGGAACAAATCGTCGGCGAAATTGAAGATGAACATGACGATCACGAAGATCATGACATCAAAAAGATGGCCTCTCGGGTATTTCAAGTCAGTGCGTTAACCCCTTTAGATGAATTTAATGAAAGCTTCGGCACCTCTTTTGACGAAGAAGATGCCGATACCATCGGCGGTATCGTGTTGCATGCTTTTGGGCATATGCCCGCCCGAGGTGAAAGCATTACGCTGGGCGATCTTAAATTCAAAGTGAGCAAAGCCAACAGCCGGCGTTTAATGCAACTTCAAGTGATTCAACCGCGCAAATCGGAAGAAGAAGGAAACTAATCATTTTGCGTTCTGGCTTATCTCGCTTGGCACTGCCGCTGGTTTTACTGGCGGCAGGCGCACTGAATACCCTGGCTTTTACGCCCTATCATTTGTGGTGGCTACCGTTTTTTACCTTAGCGCTATTAGCGCTGGCCATTCGATACAGTAAGCAACCACGTCAAGCCGCTATTGCTGGTTTTAGTTATGGTATCGGTTGGTTTGGTGTCGGTATTAGCTGGGTGCATGTCAGTATTGATCAATTTGGTGGCTTGCCGCTGATTGCCAGTTTAGGCTTGATGGCGCTGTTAGTGGGCTACCTCGCGTTATTCCCTGCCCTCGCTGCCTGGTTAACCCGCCGTTTTGCCAATGCACTGCCCTTGCCGTTATTATTCGCGGCTAGCTGGATTTTCGCTGAATGGCTACGCAGTGTGATGCTAACGGGTTTTCCTTGGTTATCCATCGGTTACAGCCAAACGGATTCGTTATTACGGCATTGGGCACCATTAATTGGCGAAATTGGGCTCAGTTGGCTAATGGTGTTTGTCGCCGCTAGCGGCAGTTTGTTGTACAAATCTTCCTTAGCACGCTGGCAACAAGCCAGTTTTCTAAGCATTGCCGTTATGCTGGTTGTTATCAGCCCGTTGCTTGCCCCCCTAAAAGGCTGGCAGTTAAGCGGTCAAACAGTATCAGTGTTGTTGGTACAAGGCAATATCAAACAAGATCTGCGCTGGGCGCCAGAGCAAGAATGGCCGACCATGCTGAAATACCTTGATCTCACTCGGCCACATTTAAGCGAACACCATATTATTATTTGGCCAGAAGCGGCTATACCGCAATTAGAACCGTTAGCCATCGATTTTCTAGAGAACCTCGATAGCTCTGCGACCTACAGCGACACCGCTATTATCAGCGGCATTATCGATTATCGACACAAAACCGGCGAAGCTTGGAATAATCTTATTGTGCTGGGTAAGCAACAGCCCGACGCTGAGCGCGGTCACTATTTTTATGGCCATGCTAATCGTTTTAGCAAACATCATTTGTTACCGATTGGCGAATTTGTGCCGTTTGAGCAGCTATTACGTCAGCTCGCTCCGATTTTCGATCTCCCGATGAGCTCCTTTAGCCGAGGTAGCTATGTACAACCGAACCTTATCGCCAATGGTGTACATTTATTGCCCGCTATCTGTTTTGAAATTGCGTTTCCGGCACAGATCCGTGCCAATTTCACTGCCGATACCCAGGTATTACTGACAGTCAGTAATGATGCTTGGTTTGGCGACAGCATTGGCCCCCATCAGCATTTGCAAATAGCGCGCATGCGCGCTTTAGAATTTGGCCGCCCAGTACTACGAGCGACCAACAATGGCATTACCGCTTCTATTGCCGCATCCGGAGAGATCCGGGAGCGCGCCCCCCAATTTACCGAAGCACTGGTGAGTGATCAGTTACCCTTAGCCACCGGACGTACGCTATACAGTACGCTGGGGGATCTGCCGGTGTTTCTACTTAGCTTACTGAGCTTGCTAATAGCAGCTTGGCGTGGTCGCCAGCAGCACAGTTTGTAGCTTTAACTTGGCGATTGTTCCCCTCGCCGTCATCTTCATTTTGCCCCTGCCCACTCCGTGCTACACGCTAACATCGGTTTGCTCTAAGCCGATGTGACCTTGTAACAAATTCGCCGCTATGCGTTTAGGTTCTAGGTACATTAGCGATTAATTTTATAAAAAAGATTATTTATGTTTGCTTTTTGGGCGATATCGTGCCAAAACTAAAACCGCTACTCTTTGCGATAAATAGCAATTTAATTGCGATAAAAACTACAAGGCTGATTTAACAGCCATTAATACAGCAGTGAAGGAAGTACCATGACTCTCAATAAACTCACTCCTCTAGCGCTAGCAACCTTAGTTGCTCTGAGCTTAGCCGGCCACGCCGTGGCTTCTGACCGTTACATCATCCAAGTGGATAACGACAAAAAGGGTATTGTCAAAGCCCTGACCGTTAAGCTCGGTGGTCAAATCCATGTCGATTCTGATGGCTTTATTGCCGCCACGTTCTTGAATAAAGATCTAAGCGAAGTCAAAGGGTTATTAAATAACCCGCATATCAAATTAATCGAACAAGACGTTAAACGTTACCCGTTAGCCCTGTATCAAGATGATGCGGGTAACCCTACGCAACAGCAATTAACGCCTTATGCTTTTTACCAATCACAAGCGAATTTAACCCCATTCAGCTTGGGTACGTCACCTAAGGTATGTGTCATCGATTCCGGTATTGCCCGTGATAATGGTGAAACCGGCGGTTACAACCCAGACTTTAACTGGGGTAGCATTACCGGTACGAGTAACTCAGGCACCAATGACTGGTTCCGCGATGGTGGCCCACATGGTACTCACGTTGCCGGCACCATCGGCGCCGCCAATAATGGCGAAGGTGTGATTGGTATGGCACCGGGAACGCCGATGCATATCATTAAAGTATTTAACGCCGCCGGTTGGGGTTATTCCTCCGATCTGGCACAAGCGGCCAACCTCTGTGCAGCGAATGGCGCTAAAGTGATTAACATGAGTTTAGGCGGTGGCGGTGCCAACAGCACCGAAGAAAACGCCTTTAATAACTTTACCAATAATGGCGGCTTAGTGTTAGCGGCAGCCGGTAACGACGGTAACTCAGTGCGCTCTTATCCGGCAGGTTATGCCTCGGTAATGATGATTGGCGCGAATGATGCCAATAATCAAATTGCTTCTTTCTCGCAATATCCCTCTTGTAGCTCAGGCTCAGGTAAACGCAGTGTCACCAATGAAGGCTTTTGTGTTGAAGTGGCCGCAGGCGGTGTAGATACGCTTTCTACCTACCCTTCTGGTGGTGCTTCCATGGCAGCTTTAACCGCAGGTAATAACGGTTATGCCGCCTCTGCCATGGAAAATACCGGCGAAGCTTCAGGCAGCACTTTCTTTATGGGTGAAGCCACTGCCACTAACAGCGGCGCCTCAGGCAAAGTTTGTGTGATTGACCGTGGCACTATTTCCTTCCATGACAAAGTGAAAAACTGCCAGTTATCCGGTGGTATCGGTGCCATTCTGATTAATAACGTGCCTGGCATGTTATACGGTACTTTAGGGGCGGGCACTGCGAATACGACGTCAATCCCCGCCGTGGGCGCAGCCTTTGAAGATCGTTCAGCCTTACTGAGTGCCGCCACAGCCAGCATCAGCGTTGGTGCTTCAGATTACGGTTATATGAGCGGTACCTCGATGGCCACACCAGCAGTAGCCGGTTTAGCCACGCGTGTATGGTCTAACTTCCCACAATGTACCGGTACGCAAATCCGCAGTGCGCTGAAAGCAACAGCCAGCTTACCTAGCGGTGGCGATCCACAGAAATTTGGTAAAGGTATTGTTAAAGCCAAAGCGGCTTATGATTACCTCAGCTCTTATGGTTGTGCCGGCAACGGTGGTGGTTCAGGTGGTGGTGATCCAGAGCCAGAACCAGAGCCATGTAAAGGCGGTCCAAGAAAATGCGGTTAAACCCGCGCTAAATAAAGAAAGCCGCTGTTAAGCGGCTTTCTTATTTTGTGTTATCACCTTTTTCTGTAGCTTAAGTCAGTGTTCTTTTTTGAAAGCGAGCTAACAGCTATGCAGCATGCCACCGATAGCTTACTCTTCGGCACTGCCATTAACTAATTCGGCCAACAAGGCTAAACGCGCTCGCGCCTTGGCATTGACTGATTTTTTCGGGTATTGGCCACGTGCATTTCGCTCCCCGGCCAATTGCGCCGTTAACAGCTCCAGTGCTTCATCAACAGTCCGCACGGCGTAAATATGAAATTGGCCTGTCGCGACCGCTTCGACCACTTCATGACGTAATACCAAATTTATTTGGTTACTGGCAGGAATAATCACACCTTGCTGCCCCGTCAAACCACGCGATTGACACAGTCTGAAGAAGCCTTCAATTTTTTCGTTAACACCGCCAATCGCTTGTACCTGACCATATTGGTTGATCGACCCCGTTACCGCTAAGCTTTGCAAAATGGGCACTTCAGTAATAGCAGAAATTAAGGCACACACCTCAGCTAAAGAAGCACTATCACCATCGATATGGCCGTAAGATTGTTCCATCGCAATATTGGCGCTAAGTGTCAGCGGGAAGTCTCGCGCATATTTAGAACCCAAATAACCGGTCAGAAGTAATACGCCTTTCGAGTGAATGGCTTTACCGAGTTCTACTTCTCGCTCTATGTCGACCACGCCACTCGAGCCCGCAAACACGGTCGCGCTGATCCGCGCAGGGGTACCAAAAGCCGTATCGCCAATCTCTAATACGGTTAAACCATTGATCTTACCCACGCCAGCGCCATCGGTATCAATGAGGATCTGCCCTTCTTGAATATCTTCTAAAAAGGCCTCACTAATACGCCCGGTACGATATTGCTTACCCGCTAAGGCTTGCTTAACATGCTCAGCGGTTAATTCTTCAGCTTGTTGCTGTTGCGCGAAATAACACGCCTCACGCACTAATTCCAACACATCGGCAAAACGCGCCGATAACTTGCTTTGATGTTCAGCTTGACGAAAACTAAATAACAACAGCTGTTGCAAACCGCAAGCTGATAGCTGGGCAATGTGCATTTGCCGCATCTGTACCTGAATTTGCTGCGTCATATCACTAACCGTTTCGGCGTGATACGGCAAGTAATGTTCAAAATCGGCCAGTACGCGAAACAGCTCGTTAAATTCATCATCGAGATCTTGTACCAGATAATACAGATCGCGCGAGCCGAGCAGCACCACTTTAACATTCAGCGGGATCGCTTTGGGGGTAATAATCGTTGAGTTAGTTACCGCATGTTCACTAAGGGTGTCGATCACAACTTCGCCCGCTTTTAGCGCTAACTTTAGTGCATCCCAAAGCGCCGGCTGTGACAATAAGCGATCGGCGTCTAAAATCAGATAGCCGCCATTGGCCCGGTGTAATGCCCCTGGGCGGATCATCCGATAGTTGGTGTAAAGTGAACCACTAGAGGAGTTATATTCGACGCGGCCAAACAAATTACCGTAACTAGGATTCGCTTCAAACACAATGGGAGCGCCAGACATGCTTTCATAATGCACCAGCACATTGGGCACAAACTCTTCTATAAAAAATTCGCGGCTAATCGGCTCTTCGTTTTTTTCGCCGTCTGATTCATCCGGCAATAATTCCAGCACCGCTTTAATTAAAGGGGTACGCATATCACGCAGATATTTTAATACGCCAAGTTCAGCATTGTAGTCATGTTCTAGCTGCTTCAGCATCGGTTTAATGGCTTGCTCAATGGTGTCTTTACACAACCCTCGCAGGCTCTCGGAGAGTTCACGTTTCCAACGCGGTAGTTCTAATAACTCTTCATTGAGGATGGTTTCTAGCTCTGAAACTAAACCATAAAAATATTGGCGCTGTTCTTCCGTTAACTTAGAAAACTCTTGATCATCTAAGGGTTTACCATCAATGATCGGTGAAAAACTGACGGCGCCGTTTTCTTCGTACAACACCACTTGTTTTTCCAAGGCTTTGCTTTCAACCCGATCAATAGCCTCTTCATAGCGTTTATCAAAGGTACGATGAATGGCTTTTTTCTTCCGTTGATAACCTGGGTTATCAAAAGCGGCCGGAAAGGTATCCATTAACTCATCAATCAGCGCTTCGAGTTTTTTGACCAGTTTGCGGCCTTCTCCGGCTAATAGACGACAGGTACTGGGTACTCGCTCATCATCAAAGTTATTCAGGTAACACCACTCATCTGGCGTGGCTTTTTCACTGGCGGCTTGTTGCAAAATATCATGCACTAGGGTGGAACGCCCTAACGCCTGTTCCCCCATGACATACAAGTTATAACCCGGCATATCCATGCCAATAGCAAACTCTAACGCAGAGCGCGCACGGTCTTGGCCAATAAAGGCCGACGGCAAGGCCGGTTGTTGCAGTGCGGCTGCAATTAATTGGGGATCTAATTGAGGACACAACTGTGTCGGGTGGAGCGCCAGTGACTGATTAAGCTGCGTCATGCATCGCCTTAAAAGGGTTACGTATTGGCCGCTATACTACCAAAAAGCGTCGCGCTCTGCCCAGCGCTAAAGTTTATTATGCGGCTGCCGATAAACAAAATATCCATCATTTAGCATTTCGGGGGCCGGCAATGGACGAACGCAACTGTTTACAAAAAATACGCAACTTAGGAGCACGGCTTCATGAGCTGGAATTAACCCAGCCTTTGCCAGGTAAATCTTATACCTCAGCGGCCTTAGACTTTTTATTTCAGCAACATCAATTAGAACGCCCAAGTGGGGCCGGTTTAGAGACGATTTTACAAACCTTGGGGCAAGCCGTTATGGCAAAACATCATCTGACCTTTTCACATTTAGATGCGAATAGTGTGATTGATTACTTCTGCCGTTATTATCGGGTGCATTAATAATACAGTAGGGGCTACCAGCGCCACAGCCGGTGGCTGCTAAGTAAGCTCCCCAGCAAGGCGAGGGTTGCCGCTAAGCCATAAGCTAACAATAAGTATGCAAGGGCATCAACGCGGCAATGCAAACTATACACTAAGGCGGCTAAGCTACCGGCTAGGCCTCCTACCACCAAGCGCAAAGCCATGCGGTGCAAAGGCCGCGCTCGGCGTAACATTCTTGATAATATCCAGCCTGCCGCCATACCCACTGGCGCTATCCAAGCAATACAGGCCCAAAATGAAGAAACTTGGGCGGCTTGCCCGAAACTCAGCGGCTCACCCATAGTACCTAAACAGAACAATAACCCAACGCTACTAGCAAGTGACAACCATAAGAGCGGGGCCTTGCGCCATTGTGGCAGCAACGGCTGACTAAGCAATAAAGTCAGTTGCAGCAACGTCACCACTAGCATGAATAAGGCAGCGGTTTTCAGCATCCCCGCCAGCGGCCAATCAAAACGTAAACCAAAAGGCAGCATCAATAACAATGCGCACATCAACACCATGCCCAAGGTTAAATAGGTAATTTGCGGTGCTAGAAATGGCCGCACCGCCTGATGTGAGTCGACCAGTTTCGCGATAAGTTGCTCTGTTTTATCCGCCATCTGACTAATTAACCTTATTTATTTTTCATTTAATTCGCTGCGTAACAACTGAATAGCTCGAAACACATTAACCTTAACCCAAGACGAACTGCGCTGCATCAGGTTGGCGGTTTCATCTATCGACAATTCTTCTACCTTGGTGGCATACAACACCTGTGCTTGTGCCGCATTTAGCGGTGCCAGTAAATGACTAACAGCTTGATATTGCTCATCTTCATCCAAAGGCACGCTGGGCTGCCAGCCGTCTTCATCACTTAACGAGTGATGTTCATTCGCCGCAAGTTGACGACGACTTTCAAAATATTTATGCCGCAAAATGCCACTAAGCCAGGGTTCAACGGGTAAGCCAACTTGATACGTATGCAAAATGCGATGTACCGTTAATAACGTCTCTTGCACAAAGTCGTCTAAATGTTGCGCCGGCACATAGCGCCGTGCTCGCATGCGCAAAAACGGTACAATGGCGCTTAAAAAAGCACTGTAAGCTTGCTTATCTCCCTGCTGGGCTCGTTCTAGCAGAACCTGCCAGTCGTTCATGTTTAATCCTGTTCCTATGGCTGTCGACGGCCAATTGCTTTGTTATTGACGATAACACGACAAAAAGTTACAGCAAAAATAAATTATTTTTCTGTAACCTTTTCTAGTTTTCTCGCCAATTACCCCTGAACACACCGCATTTTGTGGTTTATTTCTCTCACAATAGGATTTTTATTATGTTAAGTACTTCTTTAAAAACGTTCGCCCTAGCTGCAACTTTCGCCGTAGCACTATTCACTGCCCCGCAAGCGAATGCCACTAACTTTGTCTTACCCGCTTACTCCGCAGCACAATTAGTCGAGGCAGAGCAACAAGGTAGCTTTGTACTAGTTGCCACTAAACCCGGTTGCCCAGTGTGTGCGAAACAAGTGCCGGTGATTGAGGCACTGTTAAAGGACCCCGCGTTTAGCGATCTTAAAGTGCTGCAATATAACCAAGTAACAGAGAAAGCATTAAACAATCGCTATGGCGTTACCGGTCAAAGCACCATTATTGTCGTGAATAAAGGCGAATTAGTGTCCTTAACCCGAGGCTTAACTGACGAGCAAGCGATTAAAGCTGAAATGCTAAAAGCGCTATAACACGGGAGTCGGTTAATGATTGATTTTAGCCTGTTACCACTGCTATTACTGGCGGGTATGTTAATTACGTTATCACCGTGCATTTTGCCGGTGCTGCCCGTAATGGCCAGTTCTGGCTTAGCAAAACATAAATTGGCTCCCGTATTTACGGGTATGGGTTTGGCCATTGGTTTTGCTTTGATGGGCATGCTGCTGCATGGTCTTGGCAGTGTGCTTGGGCTAAGTGATAGTGTTACCCGGCCATTGTTTGCCAGTTTATTGGTATTATTTGGTTTAGCCTTAGTGTTGCCTTGGTTCAAGCAAGGCAGCAGCGGCTTTTTTGCGCCCTTGGCCGCTAAAGCGGACCAACTGGCTACAACCTTGGAACAAAAACCCGGTGGTGCCTTTTGGTTAGGCTTAATGCTGGGCGCCATTTGGAGCCCATGCGCAGGCCCTATTCTCGGTGCGGCATTGGGCCTCGCCGGTAACTCCGGTAGTTTAGTCAATGCGGGCGTGCAAATGCTGGTGTTTGGTATTGGCGCCGCACTGCCGCTAATTGCTATCGCTTATCTGTTTGCCGGTTCCGCTCGACGTTTTTTACCCAAAATCGCCGCTGGTGGAGAAAAAGCACGGCAAGTTCTTGGCTACAGTTTATTGTTGGTGGGTCTACTGATCTTAACGGGAGCCGATCAAATGATACTGATTTGGGCTACGGATAACCTGCCTGACACCTGGTTAAATTTAATTACCACCTATTAATCGGTTTGAATCGTGTCGCAGCAAAGCCATTGAGACACGAACAAGCTATACTTTACAGATAACCCGCTTCTGTTTAGGCTAAGACAAAACAGAGTGGCGGTAAAAAGTGCCGCAACGGGCGCTGATGCAACAAACAACAAGGATCTCACATGAACAGCTTAACCAAAACACAACTTACCCTAGCCCTAGGTGCTTTAGCACTGGGTTCAGCTACTGTAAATGCCGAAACGAACAATAACCCGTTTCAAGCACAACAACTGACCATGGCCTATCAACTGCACAATCACACCGAAACCGGCACAGGCGTAAAGGTTAAACTTAAAGATAAAGCGCAAGAAATGAAGTGCGGAGAAGGCAAGTGTGGCGAAGACATGAAAAAAGCCGCTGCCGATAAAGCCAAAGAAATGAAGTGTGGCGAAGGTAAATGTGGCGAAGACATGAAAAAAGCCGCTGCTGATAAAGCCAAAGAAATGAAATGTGGTGAAGGCAAATGTGGTGGCGACATGAAAAAAGCCGCGGCCGACAAAGCCAAAGAAATGAAGTGTGGTGAAGGCAAGTGTGGCGCAGAGATGAAAGCACACGCCCATGATAAAGCCGACGCAGCGAAAGCGGCGGGTGCTGATAAAGCCATGGATGCCAAGAAAAAAGCCAGTGATAAAGCCAAAGAAATGAAATGTGGCGAAGGTAAGTGTGGCTCTATCTAAGTCACTCATGCCCTTGTCACTCGACAAGCACAGCGCGGGCCTTGGCCTGCGCCGTGAAATGCTGCCGGAATTGCTTCAGCAAAAACCGGCAGACATTGATTTCTTTGAAGTGGCGCCAGAAAACTGGTTACCTTACGGTGGCAAACTGCAACGCGATTTTCGGCGCTTAACCGAACAGTATCCGTTTTTTTGTCATGGCTTATCGCTATCGATTGCCAGCCCCGATCCCTTAGATGTGGCCTTTGTTAAACAGGTAAAACAGTTTTTGGATGAACATCAGATTTTGCAGTATAGCGAGCACTTGAGTTATTGCTCTGCCGATGGCCATCTGTACGATTTAATGCCAATCCCTTTTACTGAAGAAGCCATCCATTATGTCTCTGGCCGCATCCAGCAGGTGCAAGATATTTTAGAGCGCCCGCTGATCTTAGAGAATGTCTCCTACTATATTGCACCCGATCAGCAATTAAGCGAGCAACAGTTTTTACAGGCGGTATTAGAAGAAGCCGATTGTCAGCTGTTACTGGATGTGAATAACATTTACGTTAATGCGGTTAATCATGGTTATGACGCCAACACCTTTTTACAAGCGATGCCAACCGAGCGCATTGCCTACTATCATGTTGCCGGGCACTACCAGCAAACAGCAAACCTATTAATTGATACCCATGGCGCCGATGTGCCCGATCCAGTATGGCAACTGCTGCAAGCGGCTTATCAACACCATGGTGTAAAACCCACTTTATATGAACGTGATTTTAACGTACCGGCCATGCCGCAGCTTTGTCAGGAGCTTCGTTATATCAAGCAGTTGCAACACGCACAGCGTCAATTAGAGCGGCAAGCCTCATGAGCCAGTTAGCTCAAATGCAACGAGATTTTGCCAAGGCGATCCGCAATCCTGATAAACCACCTAGTGCCGTAGCAACCTTAGCGCCTGAGCGCTTGCAGGTTTACCAAGAATTGTTTTTTAATAATGTGCGCGGCTTTATTGATAATGCCTTCCCGGTATTACACAGCCTGTACCCAGCTAAAGCCTGGCTGGCGTTACAAACCGCATTTTTTCGTGACTATGCCTGTCACTCACCTTATTTTTTGCATATCGCCGAGCAATTTGTCAGTTTTTTACAACAATACACATTGACCGCCGAGGATCCGCCTTTTCTGGCTGAGCTGGCGCATTATGAATGGGCAGAACTCTATGTCGGCACCGTCAAAGCCACCCAAGCGGTTGAACCACTTGCTGCAGATGACGTCAGCACGGCAGCATTGGCCTTGTCAGAACTGGCACTACTGAGCGCCTACCAATTTCCGGTACAGCAAATTAGTAAAGACTTTCAACCGAGCACGCCAGGTGAGCTACAGTGTTTTTTGATCTATCGCGATTTGGCTGATGAGGTGATTTTTGTCAGTTTAAATCAGGCTACCTTATTGCTATTAAATAATATCCAACAACAACCCGGTCAGCCCCTATCCGAGCATATTCAGCAGCTTGCTCCAATGCTGCCGCAACTTAGCCCAGCGCAATTAACGGCAGCGGCCTTGCCGTTATTGCAGCAATGGGCAGCGGCTGGCGCAATTGTGCGTGCTCCAGACATCGAGCAAGTTTGAGCAAGCTTCGTTACCGGCAAGCTTCTCCAGCCGAAGCTTTACGCAGCGCTTAACCTTTTCGCCGTTGGCGAGATACTTTCTTTTGTGTCGCCAAAAGAAAGTATCCAAAGAAAATGCGACCCCACTTCCGCTCGAAAGCCCAACTGCTCATGCGCTGTCCAAGGCGAAAACGTAACTCGCGCGGCGCTACCGTCGCCGCACTCAAACACCCGTTTTCTTAAAACCTTGGCCAACGATGTTCAGTCGGCTCGCTGCAAAGGGGGAATTTATAGCAATACTCGCTTAACTTAACAGCATGCTGTCGATTAGGTTTTTAATGTTTAGTCCATGCCCCTGAAAGGATCGGATTGAAGCTTAGCGAGTTAACCGCGAAATAAACTTTGGCCGGAGACGTCTTTTTCAGGGATGAAAAAGATGAGCGTACAAGGAGGTATATACAGCGTGCTCCAGCCGAAGCTTTTCGGAGCGTTTAACGTTTTGCAAGCTGCAAGCTTCGAGGTCAGAAACCAAGATATCACTACGCAGAGCTTAACCTTTTCGCTGTTGGCGAGATACTTTCTTTTGCGTCGCCAAAAGAAAGTATCCAAAGAAAATGCCCTACGTTGCGGCGAAAGCCCGGCTCAACCTAACCTGACCAAGGCGACGAGGTAACTCGTTCGGCACTACCGTGCCTCACTCAAACACCCCTCGTCTTAAAACCTTGGCCGTGCCAGGTTGCCCGGCTTGCAACGTAATGGGATTAAAAGCACAAACACTTCGGATTGATGCTGGACGAGTTAATAGCGAAGTAAACGTTGGCTTAAGACGTCTTTTTCAGGGATGAAAAAGAGGAGCGTACAAGGAGGTATATACAGCGTGCTCCAGCCGAAGCTTTACGCAGCGCTTAACGTTTTGCAAGCTGCAAACTTCGCTGTCAGATACAAAACGTAAATACAAACCTTCGCAGTGTAATGGGATTAACAGATTAAAAAACCAAAAATTTAGATGGCCAGACGTCCAGATAGGTGTATACTAACGGTATCGCAATTTGGGGTATAAGTATCATGGCATTATCCTTACAGCAAAAAATCACTGATCCGGCACAGGGTGTCTATTTGATTGGCACCACACCGCCAAAAGCCGGCACGGATATCGAAAAAACCACACGTATCGCTAAAAAGCTGTTGGCCCGTTTAAACGAAATCGAGTACGACGGGTTAATTGTTTATGATATTCAAGATGAAAGCAGCCGTGTAGCTGCAGAGCGGCCTTTTCCTTTTCACAGTACCTTAGATCCCCGTGATTACAGCGTATTGTTACGTGAACTCGCACAACAAGATGTGATCACCTATAAAAGTGTGGCACAACGTGATGCGGCTGAATTTAATACCTGGCTAACCGAAACAGAGCAGCAATATGCTTTACGTAATCTTGTGTTAGTGGGTAGCCCCTCCTCTAATGGTGATATCAAACTCAGCTTGCCAGAAGCTTATCAGCAGTTAGCCGCACACGATGCCCAGTTTCATTTAGGCGGTGTGGCCATTGCTGAGCGCCATGCTAAAAAAGGCAACGAACATTTGCGACTGATTGAGAAATCGGCACAAGGTTGTCAGTTCTTTATTTCGCAAGCGGTGTATAACGCGCAAGCCACTATTGATTTACTTACCAGCTATGCCAGAAGCTGTAAGCAACAAGGTATCAGCCCCAAACGCATTATTTTGACCTTTACCCCCTGTGGCGGTGAGCAAACTTTAACATTTATGCAGTGGCTGGGTATTTCTGTGCCTGAGGGCAGTAAGTATCGTATTTTAGATGCGGCCAATCCGTTGAATGAATCGATTAAAATTTGCCGAGATAACTTGCAGCAAATTTTGCAACATTGTGCCGCCTTAGATTTACCCTTGGGTTTGAATGTTGAAAGTTTAACAAACCGGCGCGAAGAAATTGACGCCGCTATTCGTTTATTCCGGTTGTTGAAAGCGATGATGGAGTTACATTTAGCAGAAAAGCAAGTGGCCTAGCTAATACTGAATTTTTGGCAACCGTAACAGCCAAAGCAAGCTGTTACGGGCACTGCGTAGCACGGGGTACCACACTTTGGCGCGACGTGGCGATTTAAATAACCAAAAGTTAAATCGATTAAAAACATTACTACGGCTACTGAGTAGCGCTAGCATCTGCAAGGCATCCGCACCGCCATACCAACTGTCAGCAACGCGCAGCACCATCCCCTGCTCAATCTGATACCCCGCGCTAGCTAACAACCGTGCATAGTGGGGTTCAGCTCTTACATCGATGAGCTGCAATTGCCCCAACGCAGCTTGTAACCGCACACGCCGACTGTAAAACCGACACGCCGGACAGCCCTCATCATAAAACAGTGCTAAGCTTGAAACGGACTCAGCAAGCGCGGCTTCAGCCAAGTTGGGGTGCGTCATACTCAGCAGGTTCATCGGTATAAATACAGACATTCCAATCTGCGGCTAACCCATCAGCCGCAACACAGTAGGTTTCAAAGAAATGTTTGATTTCGGCACGCTGACAATGCGCTTCAAAACTGGCCATGTCCGCCCAAATTTCATTAAAGGCAATAGGGAAGCTTTTACCTTCGGCAAAGGGGCTGGCTACTTGACGTGTCACAATGTATTGCAAGCAGCCATCCTCACGCAGCGTGTTTGGCTCAAGGCTTTGTAATACCTTAAATAAAGCCGCTTCTTTACCCGCTTTTGGCAGAAACTGTGCCACACAATAAACTTTTTTTGACATAACTCACTCGCTATAAAAAAACGCCTCGCCCGCGACATCAGGCGAGGCGGCTAACATTAAGGCCGACCGAAAATAGTAAACAACTCAGCATTAAGCCACAGATGGCACATCACGCTGGCAGCGTAGCCCAATAAAATGACCGGCGCCCACTTTAAGTGACCAACAAAAGTATAATTACCCCGGGCTTGGCCCATTAACGCTACCCCTGCCGCAGAGCCGATAGACAATAAACTACCGCCTACCCCCGCCGTTAACGTAATCAGCAACCAATGGCCATGCGACATCTCAGGGTTCATCGTTAATACAGCGAACATCACCGGAATGTTATCCACTACGGCCGACATCAGGCCTAATACCACGTTAGCCGATGTCGGATCCCAGTTAGTGTAAAGTGCCGTCGATAATAACTCGAGGTAACCAATAAAACCTAAACCACCAACACATACCACTACCCCGTAGAAGAAGAGTAACGTGTCCCATTCGGCGCGGGCAACCCGGCTAAACACATCAAAAGGTACGACTTGACCCAGCGAGCGGATCCGTTCGATATCGCCGGCTCTTTCCGCCATGGCCTTTTTGCGAGCCAAAGAACCTGGTAAGGTTTTACGTAAAAAGAAACCGAAAAACTGTAAGTATCCTAAACCCGTCATCATGCCAAGTACCGGTGGTAAACCGAAGTATGAGTGAAAGGCCACCGCGGTGGCGATGGTGAGTAGAAACAAGCACATAATACGTAAAGCGCCACGCTTTAATTCCACCGCTTCAGAGTGGCCGCTAGGCGAGCGTTTCTCGACAAACAAGCTCATAATGACCGCAGGTAACAAAAAGTTGACCACGGCCGGAATAAACAAGGTAAAGAATTCATTAAACGTAATAATACCCGCCTGCCACACCATCAACGTAGTAATGTCACCAAACGGAATAAAAGCACCACCGGCATTAGAGGCCACCACGATATTCACGCAAGATAAGTTGATAAAACGCTTGTCACCCTCGGCCACCTTCATTACCACGGCACACATCAGCATAGCGGTAGTCATGTTATTGGCAAAAGAAGAGATACCAAAGGCTAAAATACCACTGATCCAAAATAAGGTGCGATAGCTAAAGCCAGAGCGAATAAGCCAAGCGCGTAAACCATCGAATAAACGTCGCTCTTCTAGGGCGTTGATGTAGGTCATCGCCACCAATAAAAACAGCATTAACTCTGAAAATTCTAATAAGGTATGTCGAAACGCGGATTCCGATTCAACAGCCAAACCAGCTTGCATATAGCGCCAGCCAATCATGGCCCAAATAACACCAGCAGCAATTAATACCGGTTTCGATTTGCGTAATTGAATTTTCTCTTCAGCCATAACGAGTAAATAAGCTAAAAAGAAGAGTCCTAAGGCAATAATACCAATCGGGCTTGCAGTTAAATTTATGGGTCCTGTCTCGGCTAACGCCGTGGATGGGTAAAGGGCAAGGCAGCTCAATAACACCAAAAGGGATCTGAGGTTTAACATGATGGCTTCTATTTAGGTCAATTTATGCGGGGGGTCTCTACCTGCGCCTCAGCGCTGGTATTGAGGGCATATGATACGCCCTTTTTTCATAGCGTGCAGAGCTAATTCTGCTCTGCACGCTAAATTGTCGCTAGCTTTTAGTCTTAACGGTTTTGATCTCTAACCCCTTAACGCAGGATCAGTAACGAGCATTTCGCCTTACTTAACATCGCGGTCGTGGTACTGCCGACGATAAACTGACGGATCCGCGAATGGCCATAAGCGCCCATAATCAACAAATCAATATGATGCTCTTGTTGGTACTGGTGCAGTACTTCTTCTGGATCGCCCGCAACCACTGCGGTTTTCGTTTCAAAACCCGCTTGTTGCAGCAAGATTGCGGCTTCGTCTAGCGCTGGCGCCTGCTCAGGCATACCGGCAAACACTAAATGCACCGGTAAACCTTTACACAATGGGCTAGCAGCGAGCATGTCTAAACTTTTTTGCGCAGTGGCACTCCCATCAAACGCTAACATAATGCGCTGCGGCGTTTTAAAGTGTTGTTGGGTGAGCAAAATAGGCCGATGCAAACTGCGGATCACTTGCTCAACATGTAAGCCCAATTGACCGTGTGCATCGGCGCTGCTTAAGCCCCGCTTACCCATCACCACTAGCCGCGTGTCGTCTTCTGTTGCTTTTAACGACTCGACTAAGCTGCCATGGCGTAAACGTTCATCAACGCTGGCAACGCCGGCTTGCTCTGCACGGGCTTTGGCCGCATCTAACATTAAACGGCCACGCTCTAGTGCTAACTTACTGTGTTTTTCATCTAACTCAGCTAATTGCTGCAATAACACTTCTTGCGAACCTAAACCAATACTGCCACTCAGATCAGGCGTTTGCGTATGCTGCGCTTTATCAATGGCATGCAACATCGTTAAGGGGGCTTGCAGTTGTTTGGCGGCCCAGACGGCATAATCACAAACGGCTTCAGCATACGGCGAAGGATCGATACAAGCGATAACAAATTGTGTCATGGAATTACTCCTGTTAATGACCCATCAACTTTTCTATGGCATCAGGACGATTATGTACCGCAAATTTATCAACCAGTGTCGCACTGGCAGCATTTAAGCCCAGCAACTCGACTTCAGTCCCTTCACGGCGGAATTTGAGTACCACCTTGTCTAAAGAGCTTATGGCGGTAATATCCCAAAAATGCGCGCGGCTAACATCAATCTGCACCTTCTCTATGGCTTCTTTAAAGTCGAAACTGGCAATAAATTGCTCAGCCGAGGTAAAGAACACTTGGCCAACAACACGGTAAGTACGCTGATGACCATCGGCTGATAACTCAGCAGTAATCGCCAGAATTTGCCCCACTTTATTAGCGAAGAATAGCGCACTTAACAACACACCCACTAACACACCGTAAGCCAAGTTATGGGTAAATACCACCACCAATACCGTGGCAATCATCACCACTGATGAGCTTTTCGGGTGTTTTTGCAGATCTTTAACTGAAGCCCAACTAAAGGTACCAATGGATACCATAATCATAATCGCCACTAAGGCTGCCATTGGGATCATGCCAACATAATCACTCAGAAATACGATAAAAATCAATAAGAAAACACCTGCCAACAAGGTAGATAAACGAGTACGGCCACCTGATTTGACGTTAATAACGGATTGACCAATCATCGCACAACCGGCCATACCCCCTAATAAACCTGAACCAATGTTTGCCACACCTTGGCCGACACATTCACGGTTTTTGTTACTGCTGGTATCGGTTAAATCATCGACGATGGTGGCCGTCATCAGTGACTCTAATAAACCGACTATGGCCAAGGCTAAGGCGTAAGGGAAGATAATAACCAGTGTATCAATATTTAGCGGTACGTCAGGCCATAAGAAAATAGGCAAGCTGTCTGGCAGTTCGCCCATATCCGCCACATTACGAATATCTAAACCGAAGTACACGGCAATGGCGGTTAATACCACGATACAAACTAATGGCGAGGGAATGGTCTTGGTAACGTAAGGAAACAAATAAATAATCGCCAAGCCCAGCGCAGTCATGCCGTATACCAAGGTGGTGCCATGCTCGCCAGTCAGCTCAGGAAGTTGTGCCATAAAAATAAGAATAGCTAAGGCATTCACAAAACCGGTCACCACCGAGCGCGAGACAAAGCGCATCAACTCACCTAACTTACACAGGCCAAAGGCAATTTGCAGTACACCCGTTAATAAGGTGGCGGCCAGCAAATATTCCAAACCATGCTCACGCACCAAGGTAATCATTAACAGTGCCATGGCACCGGTCGCTGCAGAAATCATCGCTGGACGACCGCCGGCAAAAGCCGTTATTACCGCAATACAAAAAGAAGCATACAAACCGACTTTAGGATCCACACCGGCAATGATAGAAAAGGCGATCGCCTCAGGGATTAGAGCCAGTGCAACCACTAACGCTGATAACACATCGCCTCTGGTGTTCGAAAACCAGTTTTGACGAATTGAACTTAGCATAGAAATATCCAACAGAAGTAATAAGAGGGAACAGACTAAATTGTCTGTTGTAACAATGTCGCGCCACCTAAGGCGAGCTTTAATGTTGAAACAGCAGATTAGCGCTGCTTAGCTTCAATTGATCAGTGTTACACCGGTCTATCCTCGTTCACTCGCCCCGTGTAACACGCAGCTCAAGATTAAAATAGGGGCGAGATTGTACAGTTTTTTGCCGTTAAAGGCTATGGCATGACCATACGGGTTAAACTGGCAAGCCATCTCGGAAAAATTGCACACCACCACACGTGGCACAACACAGCAATTCAGCTGGGTGAGTGTAATCAATACTCTGCTGACACTCGCTACAACGATAGCGGCCCATGCCAACATATTCCCCTTGATAATAAACACCTTGATGATTGAAATCTTCTAACAGTTCAACCCATTCGACCTGAGTGCGATCAGTAATTTGGCTAAGTTGCTGCCATAATTCCTCGCTCCACATCGATGGCGCCTGCTCCGCCGTATTCGCCGCTTGCCATTGTTGTTTCAGTGTTTCGACAAACAATTGGCTTTCATAAGCACTGAGATCCTTACCGGCTTTCAGATAGGCCTGCAATATTTCACTGAACTCCAGCATATTATCGAGCTGACGTTGACCGGCCTGCTCAAGGGTGTCGGTTAGCTCGGCCAGCCATTGTTGGTACTTCTTTTTAAATTCAGCCATTTCAAACTCCTTTTAGCGCGTTAAATCAAGTATAGACAAGATGCTGCTTATTGTTGTCAAAACCCGCCTAAGGTATGCTATAGCGAATTTTGCCCGAACCTTGCGAACTGCAACCGCTCAGGCCCGCACTAAGACTTTTCTGGAAGACGTAAATGCAACAGCAATATAATCCTCAGCAAATTGAGACCACCCTGCAACAACAGTGGCAAGACACTAACGCCTTTAAAGTAACGGAAGATCCTAATAAAGAAAAGTTTTACTGTCTCTCGATGTTTCCTTATCCCAGTGGCCGTTTGCATATGGGCCATGTGCGTAACTATACCATCGGCGATGTTGTCAGCCGTTTTCAGCGGATGCAAGGTAAAAACGTCATGCAGCCTATGGGTTGGGATGCGTTTGGTTTACCGGCCGAAAATGCCGCGATTAACCATAAAACGGCGCCGGCTAAGTGGACGTACGAAAATATTGATTATATGAAAACGCAGCTGAAGCGGTTAGGTTTTGGCTACGACTGGGATCGCGAAGTGGCGACCTGTAAACCGGATTACTACCGCTGGGAACAATGGTTTTTTACCAAGCTGTATGAAAAAGGTTTAGTTTACAAAAAAATGGCCACGGTTAACTGGGATCCCGTTGATCAATGTGTGTTGGCTAACGAACAAGTTATTGATGGTCGCGGTTGGCGCTCAGGCGCGCTGGTTGAGCAACGCGAACTGGCTCAGTGGTTTATCCGCATTACCGAATATGCAGAAGAGTTATTAGCAGATTTAGAGCAACTGACCGAATGGCCAGAGCAAGTACGCACCATGCAGAAAAACTGGATTGGTCGTTCTGAAGGCATCAATATTCGTTTTGACATTGCCGGTCAAGACGGTGAATTAGAAGTTTACACCACGCGCCCAGACACCCTTTACGGCGTTACCTACGTGGCCGTGGCGGCACAGCATCCTTTAGCGCAGCAAGCCGCTAAAACTAATAGCACCCTGGCAGCCTTTATTGACGAAATCAAAGGCGGCAAGATGGCCGAAGCCGAACTCGCAACCATGGAGAAAAAAGGCTGCGCTACCGGTATTTTCGCGATACATCCGTTAACGGGCGAGCAAGTCCCGGTATGGGTCGCTAACTTTGTTTTAATGGACTACGGTTCAGGGGCTGTCATGGCAGTGCCGGGGCATGATCAGCGCGATTATGAATTTGCCAGCAAGTATCAACTGCCGATTAAACAAGTTGTCACGGCTGCCGATGGCAGTGTGACCGATCTAAACAGCCAAGCCTATACTGAAAAAGGCATTTTGGTAAACTCAGCCGAGTTTGATGGTTTAGCGTTTCAAGACGCCTTTAACGCCATTGCTGCCAAGTTAGCCACCCTGGGTAAGGGTGATGTTAAGGTTAACTATCGCTTGCGTGATTGGGGTGTGTCACGGCAACGTTATTGGGGCACACCGATCCCGATGCTGAACCTAGAAGACGGTTCTGTTGTGCCGGTGCCGGCCGATCGTTTACCGGTTATTTTGCCCGAAGACGTGGTAATGAATGGTGTGACCTCACCCATCAAAGCTGACGCCGAGTGGGCAAAAACCGATTATCAGGGTCAAGTTGCGTTTCATGAAACCGATACCTTCGATACCTTTATGGAATCAAGCTGGTATTACGCCCGCTATTGCAGCCCTGATTACGATCAAGCCATGCTTGATCCTGCAAAAGCCAACTACTGGCTGCCCGTCGATCAATACATTGGCGGTATCGAACACGCTATCCTGCATTTATTGTATGCGCGTTTCTTCCATAAACTGTTGCGTGACGTTGGCTTAGTGCAGTGTGATGAGCCTTTCAAACGCCTGTTATGTCAAGGTATGGTTCTGGCTGAAACCTTTTACCGCGAAGCTGAAAATGGCGGCCAAATCTGGTTCTCACCGCAAGATGTGCACATTGAGCGGGATGAAAAAGGCCGGATCATTCAGTCGACACTAAAAGCCGATGGCCTGCCCGTGTTATCTGCTGGTATGAGCAAGATGTCAAAGTCGAAAAACAATGGCATCGATCCGCAAAAAGTGATCGACCAATATGGTGCCGATACCGTGCGCTTATTTATGATGTTTACCGCCCCGCCAGAGCAAACGTTAGAATGGTCTGATTCGGCCGTTGAAGGCGCACACCGTTTTATTAAACGGGTTTACAGCTTAATCAGCGATGTGCAAGCGGCAGGTGAACCGGGTGCATTAGAGATCAGTGCGTTGAACGACCAACAAAAATTACTGCGCCGTGAACTGCATAAAACCATTGCCAAAGTGACCGATGATATCGGCCGCCGTTATACCTTTAACACGGCAATTGCAGCGGTAATGGAACTGACCAATAAATTACAAAAAGCCAGTTTAGCCAGCCCGCTAGACCGCGCCGTCATGCGCGAAGCTTGTACTGCATTATTACAACTGCTTAACCCGATCACCCCTCATGTTGCACAATACTTGTGGGCGCAGTTGGGCCATCAGCAAGCTATTGAGCAAGCCACTTGGCCACAAGTTGATAACGCGGCTCTGGTTGAAGATGAAAAGCTGGTTGTAGTACAAATTAACGGTAAAGTACGGGCCAAAATCACCGTGCCTGCCGATGCCAGCCAACAGCAAGTGCTCGAGATGGCAAAATTAGATGACAATGTGCAACGTTACTTAGCGGAAGGCGAAACGCGTAAAATCATTTACGTTCCCGGTAAGTTACTTAACTTGGTGGTAGCGTAATATGTTGGCCCGTCTGCTGTGCCTTTGCTTCGTCGCAAGTCTGCTCACGGGCTGCGGTTTTCACTTGCGCGGTAACTTGCCGTTAAGTCAATTTCCGGCCATTTACCTGCAAAGTGATGCGCATTCAGAGTTAGCCGCTTTGCTTAATCAGCGTTTTCAACAAAACGACGTTGAACTGCTGAGCAGCTATCAAAGCAATCGGCCATCATTGGTGTTACAGCAAGACACGCTTGAGCGTCGAACCCTATCGCTGTTTGCCAATGGTCAGGTTGCCGAATACGAACTGATCTACAAAGTGGAGTATCAGATCCAACTACCGGATCAAGAACCACAAAAATATCAGTTTGAACTGTTCCGCGATTATCAAGACGATCCGAATCAGGCTTTAGCCAAAGCGCAAGAGCTTGAGCTGCTGCTTAAAGAGCTTAGACAACAAGCGGCTAACCGGATTATTCGTCAGCTTGCGCGTTTGGGCTAATGCAAAAACTCTACGCGAATCAACTGCCAGCACAACTGCAACAGGGTCTCGCACCCTGTTATTTGTTGTTTGGTGAAGAGCCACTGCAAAAACTCGAAGCCATCGAGCAAATCCGTCTTGCCGCTAAACAGCAAGGCTATTTAGAACGCTTGAGCTTTAGTGCCGATGCGCAATTTGATTGGCAAGATTTACAAAATGAATTAAGCGCGATGTCGCTGTTTGCCGAGCGCCGACTGATTGAGCTTGAACTGGCGCAAAATAAATTAGCGGCTGCGGCCAATGACGCCTTAAAACAGCTCGCGGCACAATTGCACCCTGATATTATTTTAGTGGTGCATGGCAATCGTAATCACAGTGAAGTGAGTAAACTGGTTTGGTTTAAACAACTGCAGAACAGCGCAGTACAAGTGCCGATATATGCTTTAGATGAGCGGCAGCAGCGGCAATGGTTACAACAACGATCCCAACAGTTAAATCTGCAACTGACCAGTGACGCCCTGCAATTATTACAACAACATTGTGCGGGTAATTTACTGGCTGCGCGCCAGGAATTAGAAAAGCTTTGCCTTACCCATCCCCATGAACGGATTGATGCCGAGCAATTTAGTCGCTTTTTAGCTGACCACTCCAGCTATACCGTATTTCAATTGGTCGATGCTTTGCTAACAGGGCACAGTGCCGATGCCTTACATCGCTTAACTCGGCTGCTCGATCAAGATACCGAGCCAGTGATTATTGCCTGGCAATTACAAAAAGAGTTACTGCAGTTACGCCAACTCTCGGTAGCACAGCAAAATGGTCATACTAGCGCCATGTTTAAACAACTCGCTATTTGGCCAAAACGCCAACCTTTATATCTGCAAGCGATTAAAAGGCTGACGCTGCGCTGGCAAGATTATTTACTGCAAGAACTGGCCGCCTTTGATCGTTTATATAAAGCCGGCAAAATGAGCGATCCCAGTTTGGCGCTGGCCCATCTGGCCACCTTATTCTGTCATCCACTGTCACGCACTTTCTCTTTGCAGCAGCATGATGACTAAGCCCCTACTCGGTATCTTTGGTGGCACTTTCGATCCGATCCATCGAGGCCATCTGGCTTGTGCCCGCTACGTTGTTGAACATTGTGCTTTAAAGCAATTAGCGCTGATGCCTTGCCATTTACCGCCGCATCGTGCGACCCCCGGCGTGAGCAGTGAACAACGGGCCGCTATGGTAAAGTTGGCTATTGCTAACGAACCGACTATGCGTCTGGAGCGCTTAGAGCTCAACCGCACTAGCCCAAGTTACACCGTCGATAGCTTAAGAGCGTTGAAACAACAGCAACCCGATACCACGCTGGCGTTTATTATTGGCATGGATTCTTTACAGTATTTCACGAAATGGCATCAATGGCTGCAAATCCTCGAACTGGCGCATTTAATTGTTTGTCGCCGCCCAGGCTACAGCGCCGATCAAGGTGATGCCCCCATGTTGCTCGCACGCTATGGCGCCACGCTGAGCCAGCTGCAACAACAGGATGCCGGAAAAATTTTACTTTTAGATAACCCTGATTTTTACGAAAGCGCCACCTTTGTCAGACAACAACTTGCCAGTGATCGTCGTGTGCAAGCCATGTTACCTGCCCAAGTTCTAGAATATATTCGTCAACATGCACTCTATGGCTGTTGAGTTCTGTTTACCTGGATAAAATGTGGTAAAATGCCGCTTTTTCATTGCTACTGAGGATCAAGGGTGCAAACAAACGAACTGGTTGCTTTTGTTACTGACAAAATCGACGATATGAAAGCCCGTGACATTGTCACGTTAGATGTACGCGGTAAATCAAGCGTCACTGAATTTATGGTAATTTGTTCAGGAACTTCTAGCCGCCATACCAAGTCTATTGCTGGTTACTTGGCCGCCGAAGTGAAAAAAATCGACGTGCAGCCATTAGGCATAGAAGGTGAAGCATCAGGCGAATGGGTGCTGCTCGATCTTGGAGATGTTGTCGTCCATGTTATGTTGGAAGAAAGCCGTAACTTTTATCAACTGGAAAAACTCTGGGGCGGTTAACTTAGTATGAAGTTAATCCTGATTGCCGTTGGCACCAAAATGCCGAGTTGGGTGCAAAGCGGCTTTGAGGAGTATGCGCGGCGCTTTCCGCGTGATATGCCTTTTGAATTAATTGAGATCAGTGCCGGCAAGCGTGGTAAAAACGCGGATATCAAACGTATTTTAGAACTCGAAGGTGAAAAAATGCTGGCTGCCGTGCCTAAAGGTAGTCGGATTGTGACCTTAGAGGTTACCGGTGCCAACTGGAGTAGCCCGCAGTTGTCGGGCAAACTACAAGAATGGCAACATGATGGCCGAGATGTTTGTTTTCTGATCGGCGGACCTGAAGGTCTGTCTCCTGCCTGTATCGATGCCAGTGAAGCCAAGTGGTCATTGTCGGCACTAACCATGCCCCATCCCATGGTGCGTGTGGTTATGGCGGAAGCCTTGTACCGCGCTTGGAGTATCAGTACCAACCACCCTTATCATCGCGAGTAAGCATGTTAAAAAAACGCGTGGCCATGCAGGATGTCGAAGCTGAACATCGCTTGTTTAATCATCGAGCCGTGTTTGCTATGGTGTTTGTGGTGCTGATGTTCGCGGTGATCGTGGTCAATATGTATCACTTGCAAGTCACCTCCTATCAAGCTTACCAAACGCGCTCAGAAGGCAACCGCATTAAAGTATTACCGCTGGCACCCAATCGCGGATTAATCACCGATCGCAATGGCATCTTATTGGCAGAAAACCGCCCGGTATTCTCGTTAGAGCTAGTGCCCGAGCAAATCAGTGATATGCCGACCACACTGCAAGAACTCAGTGCCTTAATTGAGATCAGTGAAGAGCAACAAACGAATTTTTTAAAAGAGGTTCGCCAACAACGTCGATTTAATAGCATTGCCTTAAAAGAGCAATTAAATGACGAAGAAGTGGCGCGCATCTCAGTTAACCTGCACCGCTTACCTGGGGTGACCGTTGAAGCCCGCTTAAGCCGCTATTATCCTTTTGGCGATTTATTTACCCACGCACTCGGTTATATCGGCCGCATTAATACCAATGATTTAAAACAGTTAGAAGAAAACGAGCAACTGGCCAATTATGCTGCATCTCGTGATATCGGTAAAATCGGCTTAGAGCGCTTTTACGAAACGGAATTGCACGGCGTGATGGGGTATCAAGAAGTCGAAGTGAATAACCGTGGGCGACTGATCCGCGTGCTACGCTCTGTCCCCGCAAGCTCAGGTAAAAACATTAAGCTGAATATCGATGTTGGCTTGCAATTAACCGCACAACAAATTTTACTCGAAAAACGTGGCGCCATTGTGGCGATGGATCCGCGCGATGGCGCTATTTTAGCCTTTTACAGTAACCCAAGTTACGATCCGAATTTATTTGTGCATGGCATTAGCAGTAAAAACTATAATGCTTTGCTCAACTCAGCCGATCGGCCGCTGATTAACCGTGTTACCCAAGGTGTCTATCCGCCAGCCTCAACCATCAAACCGCATTTAGCACTACTCGGGCTTGAAACCAATACGATTTCAGCCAACACGCGCATTTGGGATCCGGGTTTCTTTCAATTACCCGGCGTAGAACATCGCTATCGCGACTGGAAACGTTGGGGCCACGGCTGGGTCGATGTCTATACCGCGATAGTCGAAAGCTGTGATACTTTTTTCTATGACATGGGCGTTAAGTTAGGTATTGATCGGGTATCTGACTATATGCAAAAGATGGGCTTTGGCGAAAAAAGTGGTATTGATATTCATGAAGAATCAAACACCATAATGCCCTCTCGCGGTTGGAAACGCGCCCGGCATAACCAACCTTGGTACCATGGTGATACCGTGGCCATCAGTATCGGCCAAGGATATTGGACCATCACACCGCTACAGCTATTAGTGTCGACTGCCGTACTGCTCAATAATGGCCTACAGCCCACACCACATATTGTGCGGGAACTTAGCAATGATTTGGGCACAGAATCGATCGACACTACACCACAAGAGGTGATGCAGGTTGTGAACCCTCGTAATTGGCAAGTGGTACGCGATGCCATGCAGCAAACCGTTGCCACGCAAAAAGGTACGGCTTTTAATGCTTTTAAAGGTGCCACCTATACCTCAGGGGGGAAAACCGGTACTGCCCAGGTCGTTAGCATCGCGCAAGATGCGAAATACGATGCGAGTAAGTTAGACGAAAGGCTGCGCGATAATGCCATGTATATTGGTTATGCCCCTGCGGATGCTCCCACTATCGTGATTGCAGTAACAGTAGAAAATACCGGTGGTGGTGGCTCTACCGCAGCGCCCATTGCGAGGCAAATGCTCGACTATTATTTTAGCGCTGAGGTGAATAATAACGATGAATAATAGTTTAGTGAATCCACCTAATCGCATCAGTAAATTGGCTTTTTTTCATATTGATACGCCGTTACTGTTAGGTTTGCTGACCTTAATGTGCTACGGCTTGATTGTACTTTACAGCGCCTCAGGGCAAAACGAAGGTATGCTAGAAGGTCAGTTAATTCGGCTTGGCTTAGCCTTAACCGTGATGATCGCATTTGCACAAATTAACCCTCAAACTATTCGGCGCTGGTCATTTCCATTATTTATCTTCGGCACCATTCTATTGGTTTGTGTGTTGTTGTTTGGCCACGTGGGTAAAGGTGCGCAACGTTGGCTTGATTTGGGTTTTATGAAGTTTCAGCCTTCAGAAATTATGAAGCTGGCAGTGCCAATGGCTATTGCTTGGTTTATTTCCTCGCATAACTTACCCCCACGATTGCATCATTTGCTGGTGGGTTTTCTGATGTGTTTGATCCCTACACTACTGATCGCGAAACAACCGGATCTCGGCACTTCTATTCTGATTGCTACCGCGGGCATTTTTGTGTTGTTTATGGCCGGTATGAGCTGGCGATTGATCGGTTTTATTGCGGCCCTGATCTCGGCTTTTGCCCCAGTGATGTGGCTATTTTTAATGCATGATTATCAACGTAAGCGCGTACTGACTTTTATCAACCCCGAAAGCGATCCGCTCGGTTCGGGTTATCATATTATCCAGTCAAAAATCGCGATTGGCTCTGGCGGTGTGGATGGTAAAGGCTGGATGCAAGGAACCCAGTCGCAACTGGAATTCTTACCCGAGCGCCATACTGACTTTATCTTCTCAGTACTCAGTGAAGAGTTTGGTTTAATTGGCGTTTTAGTGTTGTTAGCCATCTATCTTTTTATTATTGGCCGGGGCTTGCTAATCGCAGCCCGCGCACAGGATAATTACAGTAAGTTAGTCGCAGGCAGCTTTACCCTCACCTTCTTTGTTTATGTCTTTGTAAATATCGGTATGGTGTCAGGTCTGTTGCCCGTAGTCGGCGTGCCTTTACCACTGGTGAGTTACGGTGGAACATCCATGGTAACCATGATGGCCGCATTCGGTATTATCATGTCCGTTAGTACGCATAAACGTAGTATAGCCAAGACCTAATATGAACACTATTCGCCTAGTTAGTTTAATAATATTAAGCAGCTTGCTGCTCAATGCTTGTAGCAGCAAATCGCCGCCATCCAATCAATCCGGCATTGAAAAACAAATGTCGCCGAATGCCGGCCGTTATCAGCAAGATAGCGACAGCAAACCCGATAGGTTACCGACGCTATTAGAAATGACCGATCCCACCCCCAATGCGGAACCATTAAGCCGCGGGGGGAATAAACCGTACAACATTTTTGGCATCGATTACTTGCCGATGGCACAAGCCACCGAACATGAAGAGATCGGCATTGCCTCTTGGTACGGCAACAAGTTTCATGGTCATTACACGTCAAATGGTGAAACTTATAATATGTTTGCCATGACCGCCGCACATAAAACGCTGCCCTTACCCTCTTATGTTAGAGTCACTAATTTAGACACGAAACAAAGTGCCATTGTTCGAGTGAATGATCGTGGCCCATTTCATCAAGACCGTGTGATTGATTTGTCTTATTCCGCTGCTTATAAAATAGGCATGTTGCAGCGCGGTACAGCAAGGGTTAAGCTTGAGTTGTTAAAATCGCCGGCGATGCTGGCGCAACAATCAAGCAGTGCGATCAGCACAGGTATTGTGCTTAACCGCCAATGTTATATTCAACTGTTTGCCAGCAGTGATAACAACAAGGCGATACAATTACAGCAGCAGGTAGCTAAACAATGGTCTGTGCCTACCGAAGTACGAGCCGGTAATGGCTTATATCGACTGTTAGTTGGCCCAACCGCTGATCTGCAATTAGCGCAAAACTGGCTTAACCGTTTCCGGTCAGCAAGTTACCCGGAAGCCTTTTTTATCGATGGCCGCCAATGCGGCTAAGATGTGTAACCCGGAAACCCAACTCAAAGAACAGGTGCCATGACTAGTTACCCACAATTTATTACTGCCGCTACGCTGGCTATTAGCAGCCTTTGTTTTACTGCCTCATTAACAGCACAAACGGTGACGCCACAAGCGCCAACGGTTGCTGCCAAAGGCCATATTCTTATTGATTATCATACGGGTACTGTACTGTCGGAAGAAAACGCCGATATGTCTTTAGCCCCTGCCAGCTTAACCAAAATGATGACGATATACGTTATCGGCATGGAATTAAAACAAGGCAATATCAGCCTTGATGATATGGTCACCATCAGCGAGCGCGCCTGGTCGAAAAACTTCCCGGGTTCATCATTAATGTTTATTGAAGTGGGTACTCAGGTCTCCGTTGCTGATTTAAGCCGCGGTATCATGATCCAATCTGGTAATGATGCTTGTGTGGCGATGGCTGAGCATATTGCCGGTACCGAAGGCGCTTTTGTTGATTTAATGAATGCCCATGCTGAACGTTTGGGTATGAACAACAGCCGTTTTAGTAATAGCCACGGCCTGCATTTAGAAGACCAATACACCACGCCTCGTGATATGTCTTTGTTATCACAAGCGTTAATTCGTGATGTACCTGATTTGTATGCGCTGTATTCTGAAAAAGAATTTAGTTATAACAATATCCGTCAATCAAACCGTAACTCCTTGTTGTGGGATCGCAGTTTAGAAGTCGACGGTATTAAAACCGGTTATACCAAAGAAGCCGGTTATAGCCTGATCACCTCAGCGGTGCGTGAAGATATGCGCTTAGTCTCTGTGGTGATGGGTACGGCCAACGAGCGTGCTCGTGCCGCAGAAAACAAAAAACTGTTAACTTATGGCTTTCGCTTTTTTGAAACCTTTGCCCCTTATCAGGCTGGTGAAAAAATCAGTGAACAACGTATATGGCAAGGCAGCAAAGAAAGCATTGCGCTGGGTTTAGCTAAAACCAACAGCATTACGTTGCCACGCGGGCAGCGTAAAAGTTTAAAAGCCGAAGTGCGCTTGGATCAGCAGCTGGTTGCCCCCATATCTGCGGGACAAGTAGTCGGTAAGTTATATGTGCAGGTAGCAGAGCAAGATGTGGCTATCTACCCGCTGGTTGCACTGGAAACCGTTGAACAAGGTGGTTTTTTCAGTCGGTTAGTTGACTACGTTAAAATGAAATTCAACTAAGTCTAGGTGCGGCAAGAAAAGAGTCCCGGCAGCTGTCGGGATTTTTTGTTAAAATGCCTATGACAATGCAAAAGAGACAACAAAATGGTTACTGAAGTAAAAAACACCAAATTTGATGAGTATCTGGAATTCCCCTGCCAATTTAATTTTAAAGTGCTAGGGATTGCAGAAAGCCGTTTGGTTGACGATGTGATGATGGTGATCCAGCAACATACTGAGGCCACCGATTACAGCCCATTGGTTAAACCTAGCGCCAAAGGTAATTATCATTCCGTCTCGGTAAAAGTCACGGTAACCAGTAAAGAACATATTGAATTGCTGTACACCGAACTTGGCAAAATTGAACTGGTTCGTTACGTCCTGTAAAGCAGCTAAACATGCCATAAAGTTCGTATTAGCCAGATAATTCATTATAATGCAGCCAGTTTTTTACGGAGTTAGCCGTGTCTGTCAATGAACAACTTGTGATCCGTGATTTAGGACTACAAGATTACACTCACATCTGGCAACAGATGCAGCAATTTACCGATAATCGGCATAGCGACACACCCGATGAAATTTGGCTATTGCAACATCAGCCGGTATTTACACAAGGCCAAGCAGGGAAAGAAGAACATCTGTTATTTCCAGGCGATATTCCGGTGGTTAAAGTCGATCGCGGCGGTCAAGTTACTTATCATGGCCCTGGCCAGTTAGTGGTTTATGTCTTGTTAGATATCAAGCGGCGTCAGCTTGGTGTCAGAAACCTAGTGACCATGCTAGAGCAAATATTGATCGAACTGCTACAGCGCTACCAGATTAATGCCGCGGCTAAAGCGGATGCGCCTGGCGTCTATGTCGATGGGGCTAAAATTGCTTCATTAGGCTTACGCGTGCGCAAGGGTTGCACCTTTCACGGCTTAGCACTGAATGTTGATATGGACTTAACCCCCTTTCAACGTATTAATCCTTGTGGGTATGCCGGCATGCAAATGATCCGTAGCGCTGATCTGGGTGGACCACAAAGCATCGCCGAAGCGAGTAAACTGATCGCAGAATTATTTCAACAGCACTTGGCCATTACGGTACCAGTGTTCAAAACGGGGTTAGAAAATTAATATGACCAAAACAGCACGTATGGAACCCGGCGTTAAATTGCGCGATGCCGAAAAAATGGCGCTGATCCCTGTTAAAGTGTTACCCACCGAGCGAGCAGAAATGCTACGCAAGCCTGACTGGCTAAAAATCAAATTACCGAAAAGCTCTGAACGTATCGACGAAATTAAAGGGGCATTACGCAAACACGGTTTGCATTCGGTCTGTGAGGAGGCATCATGCCCTAACCTCTCTGAGTGTTTTAATCATGGTACGGCAACCTTTATGATCTTGGGTGCTATCTGTACCCGTCGTTGCCCATTTTGTGATGTCGCGCACGGTCGGCCATTACCACCGAGCGCCGAAGAGCCAGAAAAACTCGGCCTAACCATTCGCGATATGAAATTAAAATATGTGGTGATTACCTCAGTCGATCGCGATGATTTACGCGATGGGGGTGCACAGCATTTTGCGGATTGTATCGATGCCATCCGTAAGTACAACCCCGAGATCAAAATTGAAGTATTGGTACCCGATTTCCGTGGTCGGATGGATGTGGCATTAGACATCTTAAGCAAAAGCCCACCGGATGTGTTTAACCACAACCTGGAAACGGCGCCACGCCTCTATAAACTGGCTCGCCCGGGTGCCGATTACAAATGGTCACTGCAGCTGTTAAAGCGCTTTAAAGAAGCGCACCCGAACGTAGCGACTAAATCTGGCTTGATGGTGGGTTTAGGTGAAACCACAGAAGAATTGCTAGAAGTACTGCGTGATCTGCGTGAACACAACGTCGATATGCTAACCGTAGGTCAGTACTTACAGCCAAGCAAACACCATTTACCGGTAAAACGTTATATGCCACCGGCCGAGTTTGATGAAATCAAAACCTTTGCCGACAGCATCGGTTTTAAACATGCCGCCTGCGGTCCTTTTGTACGTTCAAGCTATCATGCTGATCGCCAAGCAGCAGGTGAAGATATTCTTAGTCATAAAATCTAAGTAAGGTTTTGCTTGGTAAAAACGCCGCGTTTATCGCGGCGTTTTGCTAAAAAGCTTTTACACCATCTGAAGCCTGTTGCGACAACCGATCTCTCGCTTATTAACTGCCTTATTAAAATCGACAGAGCCTGATTAAATTATACAAAGCGATTTCCGTTATAGCCGCTGATGGTTTAAGCTTAAAGTAACTAATTAAAAGGTGGGTATGATGGAGCAACGGCATAACAAGCGTGTGAGATTTTTTAGCGAAGCCTTTTTAGCAGCTGCAGGTAAACGCTATCCTACCGAGATTTTTGACCTATCTTTAAAAGGTGCTTTGGTCAAAAAACCTAGCGAGCCCTTGCCAAACACGACTGAGCCCATGTTACTGCAGTTGCAATTAAGTGGCTCGACCGAAGTACTGACCATGCAAGTCACCATTGCACACGAGCATGCCGATTACTTAGGGCTACATTGCACAAAGATTGATATTGATAGCATCAGCCATCTGCGGCGTTTATTAGAATTGAATCTTGGTGATCCTGAGCTATTAAGCCGTGAATTAGCTGAGCTGAGTGATCTCGACTAACCTTCCACCTGTAATGCCGCAATCGCGGCCGGATAACCAAAGGCGGCCGCCGCTTGCATATAGCTTTGCCAGTGCTGCCACGCCTGTTGTTGCCGCGCTAAAAATGCAAAATAATATTGTACGGGCATTAATTGCTCCGACTGTGCTAATTGCTGCTGTAACAGCTGCCAATAGAACGGCGGTAATGGCGCCTCAAGATGGCGCATTGGGTTAAGCGCCGCGATCGGTCGATAAGCCTGCATATTCACCGCGCGACAAGTGTCTACCGGTGTAAGCGCTAAATCAGTACGGTTATCAATGCCATATTGCTGTTGATAACGGGCAACCAGCTCAGGGCTATTTCCGATCAACAAATTCGGCGCTAAACGACCCGCCCGACACACCGCACGCGCACTGAGCGCTGACAGCGCATACTCATCTAAAAAACCGGCAATATGCAGAAACTCATGGCGTAGTAAGGCTAAATTAGCTTGTGCCGGTAACTGCACAATACCGTTGTTGTAACTGGCCACGCCGCGCCCCGCGATCACGAGTAACTGCTGAAAATCACCCGCTAACACGGCATCGCTTAACGCTTGATAATCACAGTGTATTCTAGCAGCCCTTACCTCTGAACAATTTAAGGCGGTGCTGGTAATACGCAGCAACGGCTTAAAACACACCGGCAAACTCGCCAATTGCGGATCAGCCTGCCAAGCTTGCTGCAGGCTGTGCCAGCTACGTTCGCCCTCGGCTTGCGTCACAACCGGTTGCAGCGTTAAACGACAATCTGCCGGGCTTTGCCAAGCAACAGACATACGACGCGAGCTTTCTGGCCATAAGCCTAACTCCAACAAGATACTGTTCGGTAATTCTGCGGTTAAGTGGGGTTGCTCTACTAACTGCTGTTGCAACCAATGCGCGGTGGCTAAAGGCCCTTCAAGTCGCTGCTGCAATTGAATAGCATGTAAAAAGGCATCGCTCGCGCCCAGCTTAGCAGCATGGCGCCACCACTGCAGCGAGGCTTCTAACTCGTTGCTTGCTAAGCGCTGCTGAGCCACAGTGCGGGCCGCTACGGCATCGGTTTGCGCTTTGGCCAGTAATTGTTGCTCGGTTGTCGGCGACGACGGCTGACAACCCAACAGGCATAGAAAAACAAAAAAGCCAGCAAGCCGGCTTTTTTTCAGGAACTGACTTAACTTAGTTAAGATCAACTTGGGCATCACTGAGTGCTTCACCACGAAGGCGCGCCATTTCTAATCGTGCATAACGATGTTCAACAAACTCATAAACATTGGTTGCCAAGGCTTGATGGTAATAGATCATCGCTTGGGCATTATTACCCTGGGCTTGATGCCATTTCGCTAAGTAAAAGTAGCTTTCACATAGGCGTTCCGCTAACTGTTTACGATCGCTGACATCTTGCAACATGCTTTGCAATAACGCTTCTTCACTGAGTTGGCCCGCATAAAAGCGTACCAAATTGGTACTCCAATCTGTGGGTTCTAAGCGAGCAAGTTGCGCCGTTAAACTGGCTAGTGCAGCAGTTGCATCGGTTTCGGCAAAGCCAATATAGCGCCATAAAATCCGGTAAGGGTCGTCAGGCTTCGCTTGCAAAAACTGTTGAAAATCAGCTTGCGCAAGGTCATTACGGCCTGCGTAATAAAAGGCGATAGCGCGATTAAGATAAGCAAAATCATAATCCGGCGCTAACTCAAGCGTAGAATCAAAAGCTTCATACGCCTGATCAAAATTACCGCTAAGCGTGTAATGAATACCCATAAAATTATAGGCATCGGCCATGTCAGGCTTAAAACGCAAAGCACGCATAAAGTCTAAACGCGCCAACGAACGCAAACCAACGCTGTCGTACATCACGCCACGGTCATAAAACAACTGGGCACTTTGTTCATCAGTCAGCTCAGCCCGTTGTAGAATTTCCGTTAAACGGGCAATGGCCAGTTCATTACGATAAGGCACTGGCAAAGGCTCTGGTGTTAGCCAAGCTTGTTGCATAGTGACTGCAGGTTGCTGAGCGCAACCTGCTAAGCTCATTAGCCCCGTGATCAGGGCTAGCGGTAAGAGCACTCTTTTCACGTTAAGCTTCTGTTGGCGCTTCAGCAGCAGGCTTAGCCGCCGCTTCTTTGATGCTTAAACGTACGCGACCTTGCTTGTCAACTTCTAACACTTTAACGTCAACTTTCTGGCCTACTTGTAAGTGGTCAGCCACATTTTGCACGCGCTCATCCGAGATTTGTGAAATGTGCACTAAGCCATCCTTACCAGGTAACACGTTAACAAAAGCACCGAAATCAACGATACGCACCACTTCACCTTGGTAAATGGTACCCACTTCGATCTCAGCAGTAATCGCATTGATTTTGTCGATAGCGATTTGCGCCGCTTTAGCCGTGGTTGCAGCAATTTTGATGCTACCGTCGTCTTCCAGCTCAATCGTTGTACCTGATTCTTCAGTGATTTGACGAATCACTGCGCCACCTTTACCGATAACTTCACGGATTTTCTCCGGATTAATCTTCATGGTGTAAATACGTGGTGCGTATTCAGACATCTCTTCACGGTGACCACTTATGGCTTGATCCATTACGTTCAGGATATGTAAACGCGCGGCTTTCGCCTGTTTTAACGCCGTTTGCATGATCTCTTTGGTAATACCGTCGATCTTGATGTCCATTTGTAGAGCAGTAATACCTTCCGTAGTACCGGCCACTTTAAAGTCCATGTCACCTAAGTGATCTTCATCACCTAAGATGTCAGATAAGACTACGAAATCGTCGCCTTCTTTTACCAAGCCCATCGCGATACCGGCTACAGACGCTTTGATAGGTACACCGGCATCCATTAAGGCTAATGATGAACCACAAACTGAAGCCATTGAGCTTGAGCCGTTTGATTCAGTGATTTCAGACACGATGCGTACCGTGTACGGGAAATCTTCGAAGTCAGGCATTACGGCTAACACACCGCGCTTCGCTAAACGGCCATGACCGATTTCACGACGCTTCGGTGAACCAACCATACCGGTTTCACCCACACAGTACGGCGGGAAGTTGTAGTGCAACATAAAGGTATCAGTTTTCGCACTTAACAAGTCGTCGATGTTTTGAGCATCGCGCGCAGTACCTAAGGTACAGGTAACTAACGCTTGCGTTTCACCGCGAGTAAATAAAGATGAACCGTGCGTACGTGGTAAGACGCCCGTCATTACGCTTAAACCACGGATCATCTCTGGATCACGGCCATCGATACGCGGCTCGCCTTTAGTAATACGGCTGCGAACTACTTTACTTTCTAAGTCGTGGAAGATATCGCCAAATTCGTTTTTATTCAGCTCTTCGCCTTCCGCTAACTCTTCTGTTAACTTCGCTAATAAGGCATTTTTAATTTCAGCAATACGCTCGTAACGTTTGGCTTTTTCTGTAATTTGGTAAGCTTCACCCAGATCAGCCGTCGCCAGTTCAGCAACTTTAGCAATCAACGGTAAGTTTTTCGCTGGAGCTTGCCAGTTCCAAGGTGTTTTTGCCGCTTCAGCCGCTAATTCGTTGATGGCAGTAATGGCCGTTTGAAATTGCTCATGACCATACATGACTGCGCCTAACATCACGTCTTCTGACAGAATGCCCGCTTCAGATTCAACCATTAATACTGCGTTGTGCGTACCGGCAACAACCAAGTCTAATTTCGAGCTTTTTAGCTCTTCTTCAGATGGGTTTAACACATATTGATTATTGATATAACCAACACGGGCAGCACCGATTGGGCCTGCAAATGGAATACCTGATAAAGCTAACGCAGCAGAAGTACCAATTAACGCTACGATATCCGGTTGAATTTCAGGCTGTACCGACACAACCGTGGCGATAACTTGCACTTCGTTAGTGAAGCCTTCTGGGAACAATGGACGGATCGGACGGTCGATTAAACGACTGGTTAAAGTTTCACCTTCACTTGGCCGACCTTCACGTTTAAAAAAGCCACCCGGGATACGGCCAGCTGCATACATTTTTTCCTGGTAGTTTACGGTTAAAGGAAAGAAATCCTGACCAGGTTTAGGTTCTTTCTTACCAACGACAGTTACTAAAACAGAAGTATCTCCCAGGCTGGCCAGTACTGCGGCATCTGCCTGACGGGCAATTACGCCGGTTTCTAAAGTGAAAGTATGTTGGCCAAACTGAAATGATTTTACGATGGGAGTCACGTGTGTATTTCCTTAATCTTAATCGCCGAATTGCGATGTTTTTCTCTGTGTTTTTTACCTACACAGTATACTCTGTAACCTGTTACAAAAGATAGTTCAACACTTGGACTAACTTATTTTAAAAGGCATAAAAAAAGAGGCTAAAAAGCCTCTTTTTATTACAGCGTTAATAATTAACGACGTAAGCCTAAACGGCCGATCAGAGTCGCGTAACGCGTCTGGTCTTTGCCTTTTAAGTAATCTAAAAGTTTACGACGCTGGCTAACCATACGTAACAAACCACGACGAGAGTGGAAATCGTGTTTGTGCTCAGCAAAGTGACCTTGCAGGTGAGTGATTGACGCAGTTAACAGGGCAACCTGTACTTCTGGTGAACCGGTATCGCCAGCTTTAACAGCGTAATCAGCAACGATTTGTGCCTTAACGGCAGCGCTTAATGACATGGTATGTCTCCAAATGTGAGTGAACTAAGATACGCTCACCGCCGATCACTCATCCAGCGGCAGCAAAAACAGTTGAGCATTTTACCCGCCCTTGACGAGCTTTACAAGGTAAGTTAAGCGCTCAGTAACGATAAATTGACTAAACGACGACTACGAAGCTCTTCGTTCTCAATCGTGCCAATGCCAATAAACTGTGCCGCCTGATTATACAGTTTAATACTGTCAATATCGGCATGGCTTAGCTGACAGGTTTGGCCATGCATAAGTGCATGCTCTTGCTGAGCATCCAAGGTCAACGCTGGCATAGCAACCAAACCCGCGTCCATCGGCAATAATAAGTTGTCCAGCGCGGCCCAATCAGCAGCGGTGTTGAGTGGTTCCAGTGCGCTTGGCGCGAGCATTTGCGCTGCCGTAAAAGGACCAACTTGGATCCGATGTAACGCAGCCACATGCGCACCACAGCCTAAAGCTTCACCTAAATCATCAATTAACGTGCGAATGTAAGTCCCTTTAGAGCAATGCACAATAAAATCGGCACGATCACCTGTACGCTGGACTAATTCGAAACGAAAAATACTGATAGGCCGTGCCGCGCGCGGAACTTCAATACCTTGGCGAGCATATTTGTATAAGGGTTGGCCTTGGTATTTAAGCGCTGAAAACATGGTCGGCACTTGTAAAATATCACCTCGCAACGCTTGCATAGCCTGTTCGAGATCGCTGTCAGTAAACTGTACCGGCTTTTCACTGATCACTTCCCCTTCAGCATCGCTGGTGCTCGTACGAACACCAAACAGGGCAGTCACTTGATAGGTTTTATCGGTATCCAGTAAAAACTGACTAAACTTAGTGGCTTCACCAAAACAAATGGGCAGTAAACCAGACGCCATCGGATCTAAGGCGCCAGTATGGCCGGCTTTGGCCGCTTGATATAACCAGCGCACTCGCTGCAAAATACCGTTACTGCTCACTTCTAAAGGTTTGTCTAACAACAAGATACCATGCACTTGCCGAGCGTTTTTCCGCGCCCGCATTACTCTTCCTCGCCGCCTTTACGCTGATCTTGCGCTGGCTCATCGTCGTTGTGACCGATTTCTTGGCGTTTACGTTGATCTTCTTGCCGTACCGATGCCACCAAGGTGGCCATCCGGATACCTTCGTTTAGCGACTGATCAAAAGCAAAACGAATGTGTGGCACGATGCGCGTTTCAATGCGTTTACCAATTAAACTGCGCACGTAACCGGCGGCATCATTTAAAATCTTTAAGTTGTCTTCGACTTTCTCGTTATCCATACCTAAAAAGGTGACAAATACCTTGGCATGCGATAAATCGCGAGACACTTCAACATCAGAGACGGTGATCATGGTGTGCAAGCGTGGATCTTTAATCTCACGTTGCAGGATCACCGCCATTTCTTTTTTCACTTGCTGTGAAAGCCGGTCTACCCGGGAAAATTCTTTGGCCATACCTTATTTCCTTGTTGCCCTGCTCAGCATTTTTGCCACTGAGTCATATTGGCATAAACACAACAGGGGCAACACGTGCCCCTGTATTAACGTGTCACGTCATCTATTATAGAGTACGTTCAACCTGAATAGTCTCGAACACTTCGATCTGATCGCCTTCGCGCACATCGTTGTAGTTCTTCACACCGATACCACATTCAAAGCCATTTCTAACTTCGTTCACGTCGTCTTTAAAGCGACGCAGTGATTCTAGCTCACCTTCGAAAATGACCACGTTATCACGCAATACGCGGATTGGGGCATTACGCTTGATTAAGCCTTCGGTAACCATACAGCCTGCAACAGCGCCAAACTTCGGTGAACGGAATACGTCACGAACCTGTGCTAAACCAATGATTTGCTGTTTAAACTCTGGTGCTAACATACCCGTCATCGCCGCTCTGACTTCGTCTAACAGTTCATAAATGATGCTGTAATAACGTAAATCTAAGCCTTCTTCTTCAACCAGTTTGCGCGCAGTACCATCGGCACGTACGTTGAAACCAATGACGATTGCTGATGATGCAGCAGCCAAGGTCACGTCAGTTTCAGTAATACCACCCACGCCTGAACCAACAATCCGAACCTTCACTTCGTCTGTAGACAACTTCATCAAGGATTCAGTGATCGCTTGCACCGAACCTTGTACGTCACCTTTCAGAACGATATTCAGCTCAGAAACGTCACCTTCCGTCATGTTAGCAAACATGTTTTCCAGTTTAGATTTCTGCTGACGAGCCAGTTTCACATCGCGGAATTTACCTTGACGATACAAGGCCACTTCACGGGCTTTACGCTCGTCTTTCACCACGGTGACTTCGTCACCGGCTTCCGGTACGCCAGATAAACCTAAGATTTCAACAGGAATTGACGGCCCAGCAGTTTTGATTTCTTTACCGTTTTCGTCACGCATTGCCCGCACACGGCCATATTCAAAACCACACAGCACCACATCGCCTTGTTTTAAGGTGCCTTCCTGAACCAGGATAGACGCCACAGGACCACGGCCTTTGTCTAAGCGTGATTCAATAACCACACCACGACCTAAACCTTTATGTACGGCTTTCAGTTCTAACAATTCGGCTTGGTTTAGGATCGCTTCTAACAGATCATCAATACCTTCACCTGTTTTCGCAGATACTGGAACGAACTGTGTATCGCCACCCCAATCTTCTGAAATAACATCGAACTGTGATAATTCATTACGTACCCGATCTGGATCCGCTGAAGGCTTATCAATCTTGTTCACCGCAACCACTAAAGGCACGTTACCGGCTTTAGCATGTTGGATAGCTTCGCGAGTTTGTGGCATTACGCCATCGTCCGCCGCAACAACTAAGATAACGATATCGGTTGCTTTCGCACCACGAGCCCTCATTGAAGTAAAGGCCGCGTGACCGGGTGTATCAAGGAAAGTCACCATGCCACGTTCAGTTTCTACGTGATAAGCACCGATATGCTGAGTAATACCACCGGCTTCGCCTGCAGCCACTTTCGCTTTACGGATGTAATCCAGTAGTGAGGTTTTACCATGGTCAACGTGACCCATAACAGTCACAACCGGCGCACGTGATTCTAATTCGCCCTGACCTTCACGATCAGACATGACCGCTTCTTCTAACTCGTTTTCTTTCGTCAGGGTAAATTTATGACCCATCTCTTCACAAACGATCGCGGCAGTTTCTTGGTCGATAACTTGGTTGATAGTCGCCATAGCGCCCATCTTCATCATCGCCTTAATCACTTCTGAAGCTTTAACGGCCATTTTCGAGGCCAGCTCAGCAACCGTAATGGTCTCACCAATTTTCACATCACGCTCAACAGGTTGTGCCGGCTTATTAAAGCCATGCTGCATACTGGTAGGCGTTTTCTTTTTCTTGGTGTGGCGATTAGCACGATTAAAGGCTTCTTTATCGTTACCATCGTCTTTCTTTTTACCTTTAGCTGGTGGGGCTTTTTTACCCACACCACGACGACCGGCACGCTCTTCTTTGGCGTCCACTTCGTCTTCCGCTTGCTTAGCAAATTCGTTGCTAGTTAAGTGATAATCGTCTTTTTCAGTCGACTTCGCTTTTTCTTCTAAAGCCCAACGCTCGCCGTTTTCTTCCGCTAATTTACGCGCGGCTTCAGCTTGCTTCTTGGCTTCTTCTTCTAGCTTACGCAGTGATTCAGCTTCTTGTTGCTGACGAATATGTTCAGCTTCTTTGCGCGCTTCTTCTTTCGCTGCACGACGAGCCGCTTCTTCCGGATCGTCTTTTAATAATTGTGCTTGCTTGGCTTCTTCGCGTTTTTTCGCTTCAGCGGCTTTGCGTTCCGCTTCTTCTTTCGCTTTAGCCGCTTCTATTTCACGGGCTTTTTGTTCCGCTTCTTGACGAGCACGGTTGGCTTCAGCATTGGCTTTTTCTTCAGCTAAACGCGCTTCTTCTTGCGCTTTCAATGTTTCAGCATCTACAACCGGTTTTTTGATAAAGGTTTTTTGCTTACGCACTTCAACCTGGATCTCACGGTTACGGCCTGCGCCGCCTGCTACACTCAAGGTGCTCTTTTCTTTGCGCTTCAGCGTTAACTTGGCTGGCTCAGGCGCTTTTCCGCCATGGGCTTTGCTCAAGTGCTCTAGCAATTGTTTTTTCTCTTCTTCAGTTACCGATTGGCCTTTGGCCTTGGTAATACCTGCATCAGCAAATTGTTGGACTAACCGATCAACAGTTGTACCGACATCACTGGCCAGCTTTTCTATGGTGACTTCTGCCATTTGTGTTGTTACCTCCGTTGACTACTCAGTTACTTTCATTAAACCAGACAATATTACGAGCAGCCATTATTAACTCTGCAGCTTTATCTTCTGTCATTTCTACTAATTCTAATAAATCATCCACGCCCAGTTCAGCCAAATCATCCAGGGTGGTCACCCCTTTGCTAGCGATAACATAAGCGGTATGTGTATCTAAACATTCTAAGGCCAACAATTGTTCTGTTGGCTTGGCATCTTCCAGTGATTCTTCACTGGCCAGTGCGCGTGTGGTCAGAATATCTTTGGCGCGGTTACGCAGTAACTCAACCGTTTCTTCATCTAAACCATCGATTGACAACAATTCGCTAATAGGCACGTAAGCCACTTCTTCTAGCGTAGAGAAACCTTCGTCAACCAGCACATCAGCAAAGTCTTCATCGATTTCAAGTGCGTCCATAAATACCTGACGAACTTTAGCCGTTTCTTCTTGATGCTTCGCTTTCATGGCAGCAACTGACATAACGTTCAGTTCCCAACCTGTTAATTGGCTTGCTAAACGTACGTTTTGACCATTACGACCAATCGCCATCGCCAGATTTGACTCTTCAACAGCGATATCCATAGAATGGGCATCTTCATCAACAATGATAGAAGCAACTTCAGCTGGCGCCATGGCGTTAATCACAAATTGAGCATCGTTATCGTCATACAACACGATATCAACCCGCTCACCACCTAATTCGTTTGATACAGCTTGAACACGTGAACCACGCATACCAACACAAGCACCCACGGGATCAATGCGACGGTCATTACTTTTAACCGCAATCTTGGCACGTGAACCGGGATCGCGCGCTGCGCCGCGAAGTTCTATCATTTCTTCGCCGATTTCTGGCACTTCAATGCGGAACAACTCTAACAGCACTTCTGGCTTAGCACGGCTTAAAAACAGCTGTGCACCACGAGCTTCTGGTTTTACATCAAATAATAACGTACGAATGCGGTCACCTGGGCGATAGGTTTCACGCGGTAACATTTCTTCGCGTGGTAACATGGCTTCAGCGTTGTTACCTAAATCGACGATAATACTTTCACGATTCACTTTCTTAACCACGCCGGTGACTAGCTCACCCACCTGGTCGATATACGCTTCAACAACCTGTGAACGTTCAGCTTCACGTACTTTTTGTACGATAACTTGTTTCGCCATTTGCGTGGTGATACGGTCAAACTCGACAGAGTCGATTTGCTCTTCAACAAAATCACCTAACTTAATGTTTGGCTCATCATACTGTGCTGCTGAAAAGGTCATTTCACGGTATGGGTGTTCCATGACGGCATCATCTGCGATCACTTCCCAGCGGCGGAAAGTATCATAACTACCGGTTTTGCGATCGATGCTAACCCGAACTTCAATATCGCCTTCATTTTTCTTTTTAGTGGCGGCGGCTAATGCAAACTCCAGTGCTTGGAAAATCTTTTCCCGTGGCACTGATTTTTCATTTGAAACCGCATCAACAACTAATAATATCTCTTTTGCCATTATATGCCTCGCTTTGACGCTAACCCGGGACGCTTAAAAAACCGGTACCACGTTTGCTTTATCAATATTATCGAAAAGCAAACTATAGGGTTTGCCATCCACTTCCATTACTAACATGTCGCCATCGAAGCTTGTTAGTAACCCTTTGAATTTACGTCGACTGTCTTGAGGTATCGTTAATTTAACCTCAAGTTTATGGCCAACATATTGGGTGAATTGTGCTTCGGTGAACAACGGCCGATCCAAGCCTGGTGAAGATACTTCGAGGGTATACTCTGTTGGGATTGGATCCTCAACATCCAGCAAAGCGCTGATTTCTCGACTGATCAGGGCACAGTCTTCGACTGTAATGCCATCTGCTTTATCGATAAACACTCTCAGTGTGGTATGACGACCGGCTCGCACCAGTTCGATACCCCACAATTGATAACCGGCTGTCTCCACAGTCGGCGTCAGCAGCTCTGTTAGTTGCTGTTCTTGTTTAGCCAAAAAAACCTCCGAAACACAAATAAAAAATGGGCAAAGCGCCCATTACTGCATAAACACTAACTCCAGATACGAAAAAGCCCCGAACAAGCGGGGCGAATTCACATCCAATCATTACGCATATCGCCAATGCGCAATGAATATTTAATAGGGCGGGAGTTGTATCAACATCTACGACCGCTGTTACGAAACCCCTTTCAAAAACTTATTAAACTTGTAGCAGTGAGTCCTGTTTAGTTAAGACCAGTTGCAACTACTGTTAGTAATAAGTTTAAACTGAAAATTGGTTGCGGGAGCCGGATTTGAACCGACGACCTTCGGGTTATGAGCCCGACGAGCTACCAGGCTGCTCCATCCCGCGTCCGTAACTGGTGCACATTATATAGTGCCTGTACTGATAGCGCAAGCTACTGCTTACGTTAATTTGGTGCCGAGAGCGGGACTTGAACCCGCACGTCCGAAGACACTACCCCCTCAAGATAGCGTGTCTACCAATTTCACCACCTCGGCGTATAAAACTTAATTACCTACCGGGATGTCGTTGACGTCATCTTTCTTGGCAGGAGCCTGTTCGGTGGTTACCGGAACAGATTGGAAAAAATCTGAGCCATCATCTGGCTTGCTTTGCTTAGCGGTTAAGTTACCTAATACTAAGCTCAACATAAAAAATAAAATTGCCAAAAAGGTAGTGGTTTTGGTTAAGAAATTACCTGTACCGCTTGAACCAAATACTGTACCAGAAGCACCAGCACCAAATGCTGCGCCCATGCTAGCGCCTTTACCGTGTTGAATTAACACTAATAAAATAAGGGCTAGCGAAACTAACAAATAACAAATTACAAATAAATCGTACATGCTTATTCCTTTGCACTAAGGCAAATTTGCGCAAATTCTTCGGGTTTTAAGCTAGCACCGCCAACTAAAGCACCGTCTATGTCTGGTTGAGTAAATAATGCAGCACAATTTTCCGCATTAACACTGCCACCATATAAAATTTTCACCTGTTGCGCTGCGTCGGCATCATACTTAGCTAACTCAGCACGGATAAAGGCATGTGTCTGTTGCGCCTGCTCCGGTGTTGCTGACTCACCAGTACCTATCGCCCAAATCGGTTCATATGCAACGACCGATTTCTGCAGCAATTCGGGGTGCGAAGCATACACTGCTGCTAATTGTTTCGCAATAACCTGCTCGGTTTTTTCTTGCTGCCGTTCTGCTAACGTTTCACCAATACATAAGAGGGGTGTTAAGCCTGCAGCGACTGCAGTGGCTACTTTTGCAGCAATTAGCTGATCAGTTTCAAATTGATATTCACGACGTTCAGAGTGCCCTACTAGCGCATAACGAGCGCCTGCCGCTAACAACAATTCCGCACTTAACTGGCCGGTGTAGGCACCCGCTAAATGCGCACTGATATCTTGACCACCCAGCTGAAAAGCACGCGCTGTTGGAAAAGCGCTTAACAATGTAGCGGGAGGGCAAATTAAAATATCCACTTGCGGTGCTATTGATTGCAATGTTGTGCTGATCGTAGTGATCAGCGCTGATGAGCCATTCATTTTCCAATTGGCGGCAACAAGCTTTTTACGTGACATTAGGCAGTATCCTTAGCTTACACCTGTTGATAGTAACTAAGCTTCTGCTTTAGAACAAGCTTTAGCCGCGACAACGCGGCTAATTGTCTATTTATTAACTGATCTTAACTGGCAATTTTTACCGCATCAGCAATTTTTTCAGCATATTGGCGAACGGTGTCGGCATCCTCGCCTTCAACCATCACGCGGATCAATGGCTCGGTACCTGATTTACGGATCAGCACGCGGCCCTTTCCTGCCAGATCGCGCTCTACTGCAGCAATACATTCTTTTACGTTAACTTTATCTAATGGCGTAGAACCTTTAGCAAATTTCACGTTAACCAGTACCTGCGGTAACTTACGCATATCGCTCATCAATTGCGCCAAGCTTTTGCCGCTAGAGAGCATGGCAGTGAGGACTTGAAGTGAGGCAATAATGCCATCACCGGTGCAGGTGTAATCAAGATTTAACACATGGCCTGAGTTTTCACCGCCAATGCGCCAGTTCTTTTCACGTAGTAATTCCATAACGTAACGATCACCTACGGCACTGCGCGCAAACGGAATATCCAATTTAGCTAAAGCCAATTCTAAACCCATATTGCTCATTAAGGTGCCAACAACGCCACCTTTTAAAGTGCCGGCTTCTTTGGCAGCACGTGCAATGATATAAACAATTTCGTCACCATCTAGCACGCGGCCATGTTGATCAACCATCATGACCCGATCACCATCGCCATCATAGGCAATACCCAGATCAGCTTGTTTTTCCAGCACGGTTGCACGTAATAAATCAGTATGGGTTGCGCCGCACTGCTCATTAATATTTAAACCGTCTGGCTTACAGCCGATTGCGATAACTTCAGCACCCAGTTCTTTAAAAACGGCAGGGGCAATATGGTAAGTTGCACCATGAGCACAATCGATGACGATTTTTAACCCGCTCAGTGACAAGTTGTTGTTAAGGTGACTTTTACAGAATTCGATATAACGACCCGCCGCATCATTGATACGCTCTGCTTTACCGAGCTTTTCTGACGATTCACAAATCATCGGTTGTTCAAGCTCGTGCTCAATCGCCAATTCAATTTCATCCGCCAGTTTCATACCATCAGCGGAGAAAAACTTAATGCCATTATCATAATAAGGATTGTGTGAAGCACTGATCACGATACCGGCTTCAGCACGGAAAGTTCGCGTTAAATAGGCGACGGCAGGTGTGGGCATTGGGCCCAATAAGCGCACATCAATACCGGCGGCAATTAAGCCTGCTTCTAATGCCGTTTCTAATAAATAACCTGAAATACGCGTATCTTTACCGATCAATACTTTGCGTGTACCGCGCTGAGATAATACTCGACCCGCGGCCCAACCCAATTTCATGGCAAATTCAGGGGTAATAGGAAATTCACCAACGCGACCGCGTACACCATCAGTTCCAAAATATTTTCTTGTCATTATTTAACTCCATAACGGGCCGCAGCAGCAACGCGTAATGCTTGCACACTTTCTTTAACATCATGCACACGAATAATTTGTGCGCCAGCATAAGCCGCTAAGCTGGCACATGCAAGACTGCCAGCAAGCCTTTCTGACGTTGGTAACCCTAGTAACTGGCCAATCATACTTTTACGTGACATACCGGCAAGCACCGCATAACCGCTTGCCACAAATTGATCTAATGCGGCTAACAACTGATAATTATGCGCTAAGGTTTTACCAAAACCAAAACCAGGATCGAGCACAATTTGACTCGCAGGAATGCCCGCTTGCTGACATGCCTCGGCTCTGGCCAATAAAAACGCCAGCACTTCAGGTACCAGTTGCTCATATTGTGGATCATGTTGCATGGTACGAGGCGCTCCCTGCATATGCATAATGCAAACGGGAACTTGCAACGCAGCGGCAGTTTCTAGCGCCGCCGGAGCTTGCAAAGCACAGACATCATTAATCATATCGGCGCCAGCCTGAACGGCCGCTGACATCACCTCAGCTTTACTGGTATCAATCGAAATGGCACAATCAAAACGTTGGCGTAAAGCGCTGATCACGGGGACAACACGCGCTAATTCTTCAGCTAAGCTAACCGCTGCAGCGCCAGGTCGTGTGGACTCACCACCGACATCGAGAATGGTTGCGCCGTCACGCAACATTTGCTCCGCACTAAATAAGGCTTGATCCAGTACTTGGTGTTTACCACCATCTGAAAATGAGTCAGGGGTAATATTTAATATGCCCATGATCTGTGGTCGATCTAAACTAAGAGAACGTTGCCGAGGTAACTGTAACTGCATGTGGCTTACTCCGCTAAAAACAAAACCCCGGACAAGCCGGGGTTGTTATTATAACTGCTTTGCTAAGGCATGTAAGTGACTTAGTGCACGTTGCCTTCAAAGGGTTTATCCGTTGCAGTAGGCGCAGCAGATGGCGCTGACTTATCATCATCGCCGCCTTTACTGTCCTTATCACGCGGCTCCCAGTTTTCAGGCTGGCTAACTGCTTTACGCTCCATCAACTCTTTAATCTGTCGCGAATCAATGGTTTCGTACAACATCAGCGCATCTTTCATGGCATGTAAAATATCCATGTTTTCATCTAGCAGCTGTTTTGCCCGATTATAGTTACGATCGATAATGGCTTTGATTTCCGAATCGATAATCGAGGCGGTCTCATCTGACATATTGTTCGATTTGCCCATGCTGCGGCCCAAGAATACTTCACCTTCTTCTTCAGCATATAACAATGGCCCTAACTTCTCAGAGAACCCCCATTGTGTCACCATGTTACGGGCAATCGAGGTCGCGTATTTAATATCTTGCGAAGCACCGGTTGACACCGCATCTAAACCGTAAATCATTTCTTCGGCTAAACGCCCACCATAAGCAACGGAAATTTTACTTTCTAGCTTGCGACGGCTAACGCTAATGGCATCTTGCTCTGGTAAAAAGAAAGTCACACCCAAAGCACGGCCACGCGGAATAATCGTCACTTTGTGCACAGGATCATGCTCAGGAACTAAACAACCAATAATGGCATGCCCCGCTTCATGATATGCCGTCATTTCTTTTTCGGCATCCGTCATCACCATGGAACGGCGCTCTGCACCCATCATAATCTTGTCTTTAGCACGCTCAAACTCTTCCATGCTAACGACTCGGCGATTACCACGAGCGGCAAATAGCGCTGCTTCGTTAACCAAGTTTGCCAAGTCAGCACCCGAAAAACCTGGTGTACCTCGCGCAATAACACTGGCTTTCACATCATCTGCAATAGGTACTTTACGCATATGTACTTTTAAAATTTGCTCTCGACCGCGCACATCAGGTAAACCGACCACGACTTGACGATCGAAACGGCCAGGACGCAGCAACGCTGCATCAAGCACATCGGGACGGTTCGTTGCAGCGATAATAATCACGCCTTCGTTGCCGTCAAAACCATCCATTTCAACCAGCATCTGGTTTAGCGTTTGCTCACGTTCATCGTGACCACCACCTAAACCGGCACCACGCTGACGGCCTACGGCATCAATCTCATCGATGAAGATAATGCAAGGTGCGGCTTTTTTGGCTTGGTCGAACATATCCCGTACCCGAGAAGCACCGACACCCACGAACATTTCAACAAAATCAGAACCAGAAATGGTAAAGAAAGGCACTTTCGCTTCGCCAGCAATCGCTTTTGCTAACAGCGTTTTACCTGTACCTGGTGGGCCCACCATTAAAATACCCTTAGGGATCTTACCGCCGAGCTTCTGGAAACGTGAAGGGTCGCGTAGATATTCAACCAGCTCTGAAACTTCTTCTTTCGCTTCATCACAACCGGCTACATCAGCAAACGTAGTCTTAATTTGGTCTTCACCCATTAAGCGCGCTTTGCTTTTGCCAAACGACATGGCGCCTTTGCCACCGCCGCCTTGCATCTGACGCATAAAGAAAATCCAGACACCGATTAACAACAGCATTGGGAACCAAGAGATAAAGATGGTTGCTAACCAGCTGGACTCTTCAGGTTTGCTACCCAAAGTGCGCACGTCATTTTTGATTAAATCATCCAGAAGTTTTTCGTCGTAGCCACCAGGGATCACGGTTTCAAAGCGTTCACCACTGCGTTTAACACCGGTAATCACACCCGTGCGCTCTACTTTAACTTCACGGATCACTCCCTGATTTACTTCTTTAACGAACTGGGTGTAACTGGTCATGCGATCCGTGTTTTCACTCGGGCCAAAGCTATTGAATACTGACATCAGTACTACCGCGATGACTAACCAGACAATCAGATTTTTTGCCATGTCACTCAAGGTTATAACCTCATCTTTACTCTAAAAATCATTAATACCGGACTACTTTACTAAAGTTTAAAGCCGGTGGCCACGATATATGTCTCGCGTGAACGGGCACGCGACGAATCAGGCTTACGAATTTTCACATTACTAAAGGCGGCGCGTACATCTTTCAGGAATTGCTCAAAACCCTCTCCCTGAAACACTTTGACTACAAAACTGCCATTTTGCTTCAAAACTTTTTGGCACATGTCTAATGCCAACTCGACCAGATAAACAGAACGGGCTTGATCGGTAGTATCATTGCCACTCATGTTCGGTGCCATATCAGATAATACCACATCTACGGTTTTACCACCGATCCGGCTCAGTAATGCCTCTAAAACCGCTTCCTCTCGAAAATCACCTTGTAAAAAAGCGACCCCGGCCAGCGGATCCATGGGTAAAATATCACAGGCAATGACCGTGCCCTCTTTACCCACTAATCCCACCACAAACTGAGACCAACTACCAGGGGCTGAGCCTAAATCTACCACTGTCATACCCGGTTTAACCAATTTGTCTTGTTGCTGGATCTCTTCTAATTTAAACGCAGCGCGCGAACGTAAGCCCAGCTTTTGCGCTTTTTGTACAAAGTGATCATCAAAATGCTCTTTTAGCCAACGCGATGAACTGGCTGAGCGTTTTTTCTTAGTCATGTTACTACTCTTAAATAGTCTTATGCTGTAGATGGCGCTACAATAGGCATAATTCAAGCTTTTCTACGGACATTCTAACCTTATGAGTTTAACCAATAAACAAAAACAATTTTTAAAAACCAAAGCCCATGATTTAAAACCCGTTATTTTACTAGGCGGTAACGGTTTAACAGAGGGTGTTGTTGCTGAAATTGATAACGCTTTAAACTTTCATGAATTAATTAAAATTAAAGTGCCAGGCGAAGATAGAGAACAAAAAGTGTTGATTATGGACGCGATAGTCAGAGAAACCAACGCTGAAAAAGTTCAGGTTATCGGCAAAATCTTAGTTTTATTCCGCCAGTCGCAAGAAAAAAAGATCCATTTGCCACGCGGTTAAACATCAAAACAGATACCCGGCAGCTCGCAATGACTGCCGGGCTGCGAGTTCATCATCTTTTAATGTACTTACAACATCGGCGGGCTTTACCGCTTGTGTCGCCTTGGCAAACTGCCACATCACCATTGTATTATCAGCGCCAATAGTTTCGACATGCTTTAGATTATTGGCAAAGCACCAAGCCGTGTTTTCATTTAGTAACGAAAAAACTTCGGCTGGAGATATTTCCCACTGCCGAATATCCAATACTACTGCCCAAGGTTTTGCGCTTATTGGCAAAATTAATGAACGCATTTCACGAACGTACTGTTGCGCGATCGCTTTAGTCCAAAAACCGTTGGCGGATACCCACAAGACTCGCTGCTCTAAACGTAAGGAAAAGGCGGTATGTTTTGCCATGATAAGGCTCCTACTACTGTACTAATCTGGCGGAAACTTACTGCGAATGGCCACGGCTATGCTAACCTATCAACAATTTAGTTAAGCAACGAACCGCCCGTGCAACTCAGAGATTACCAACAACAGGCTGTTAATGCCGCTATTAGCCATTTCCAACAAAGTACGGCCTCAGCGGTATTAGTACTGCCAACTGGGGCAGGTAAAAGCATTGTTATTGCCGAGCTAGCTCGTCGTGCCAAAGGCCGTGTTGTTATTTTAACGCATGTTAAAGAATTGGTAGCACAAAATGCAGAAAAAGTGGCTTTCTTAACCGCGAAAGCCAGTATTTATGCAGCAGGCCTGCAACAAAAAGATGCCAGCGCGAAAACGGTGGTTGCCAGTGTACAATCTGCCGTACGTAATTTAGATGCTTTTGCCAGCGCTTTTTCATTAGTGATTATTGATGAGTGCCATCGCGTTAGCCTGAGCACCGACAGCCAATACCAACAACTGTTAAGCCAACTGAAACAACACAATCCCAAGATAAAGTTGTTGGGACTTACCGCAACCCCATTTCGGTTGGGCAGTGGCTGGATCTATCGGCAACATTATCATGGCCGGGTGGGTAATACACTCAACCCCACGTTTGAACATTGTATTTTTGACTTGCCGCTAAGGCCCTTAATTAAACAAGGTTACCTAACAACGCCACGTTTATATGATGGCTTAAGTGCACAATACGATTTTAGCTCGCTAAAACCCAAAGCTGAAGGCGATTATGCTGAAGCAGAAGTGAATTCTATCTTAGGAAAAAGTGGTCGGGCAACCTCACTGATCATGCAACAGTTAATCACTTTGGCGACGCAACGCCAAGGTATCATTGTTTTTGCGGCTACAGTAAAACATGCCAACGAAATTATGCAGTTACTCAACCAGCAAAGCGCTGCCATCCTGACCGCTGAAACCCCCACAGCTGAACGCGATCAATTGATTGACGCCTTTAAAGATCGACAAATCAAGTTTCTGGTAAATGTGGCGGTATTAACAACGGGCTTTGACGCCCCCCATGTTGATTTAATCGCTATTTTACGCCCTACCGCCTCAGTCAGTTTATTTCAACAAATGGTGGGCCGAGGTTTACGCATCGCCGCGGGCAAAACAGAATGTTTAATTATTGATTATGCCGCAAATGGTTATGATTTATTTAGCCCTGAAGTTGGGCAAGCAAAACCAAACAGCAAATCTGTACCGGTGCAAGTACTCTGCCCTGAATGTGGCTTTGCTAATATTTTCTGGGGGTTAACCGACCAAGATGGCGACATTATTGAGCATTACGGCAGGCGTTGTCAGGGCTTAATCGAGGATACAGCTGAGCAATGTCAGTATCGTTATCGAAGCCGCAATTGTCCAGATTGTGGCGCCGAGAATGACATCGCCGCGCGCAGCTGTCAGCAATGTGAGTCGGTGTTAGTTGATCCCGATAAGCGATTACGCGAAGTGTTAAACCAGCAGCATCATCATCTTTTTCGCTGCCATAACATGCAGCTATCCGATGATAACGGCGATTTAAAGGTAAGTTATTACGATATCGAAGGTAACCCGTTTTATCGTTGGTTTAAGTTACAAAGCCCCGCTCAGCGCCGTGCGCTTTACGCCTTGTTTATTAAACCGCACAGCAAAGCGCCCGGAACACCTTTACCCAAGATAAATACAGCCGCGCAATTGGTGGCTTTAGCTGAGCGGTTTCGGCCGCCGCAGCTGATATTATTACAAAAACAGAAACACAGCTGGCAGCATGTCGAAAGCTATTTTGATTACCAGGGGCGCTATCAGCAGTTCACTGAACAGTAGCGCTCTTTTTCTTATTCTGTGGCATGGGCTTGCCGATCAAGCATTTTCTGCTGCAAGCGCTGAAACATAGCACTTAACAACACTAAACTTAACCCCAACCCCATAAATGATGCCGCACGGAATAAACCTTGCAGCTCATTTAAATCAAACACAAATACTTTAACGACCACTGCACTGAGTAATAAGAACCCCACTTTACGCAGCATGCCCCAAACACGCCATTGCGCCAGCACAATTAGCCCCGCCGCCGTTAACAACAACACTAAAGAATAACTATAATGCTCTGCATTACTGGTTGCTAAACCTAAGGTAATTTGTGACCCTTGCCAAAACTGCCTTACCGAACTCAGTAGGTACAACAGCAAACCGGCCGCAGCCACATAATAGCCAGTAGGTCGATAACGCTGCGGCAGCGGCATATTAGCTAAACCCGCTGCACACAAGGCAGGCACGGCCCACATTATGAATAGCCAATTCAGTAGCGGCCACTGCCCTACGTCTTGTGCACTTAGCAAGGGGTTATAATTTACGTTTAAGGTCAGTTGCGTAAATAACACCAGCACCACTAAACAGCCTGCGGCAAAACGATATAAAGTTTGCATGCTCGCGGCCCGATAACTGCGCCACTGATAGACCCAAGCTAAAATAGACCAATTAGCGCTGTGTAACGCTAAACTGTAAAAATCTATAACAGAAAAATCAAGCGCCCCCGGATGCAAGCCTAATTGGGTTTGCACCGTGACGAATAACGCCGTTAACTGCAAGCAAGCCCCTTCGAGCCAACCACGCAAGCTGCTATGCCGCCATAACCAGGTTGCAAGGCCAAAACTCGCTAACACCAGCGGATAGACGATCAATGACCAGTGCAAGCCCAGAATACTGATGCCTTCATAACTGCCCAACAATGGGGCTGAAGTAAGACGTAATAAGACAAAGGCGACCATCCCCTTGATCAGCCAAGACGGGACAGGAAAACGTTGTTTAACGCTTAATTGTGTAATGAAAACTAACTGTAACGCCATAGCTACCGTGAAAGCAGCTGCCGACAGGTATAAGCTAAAACACCAACTTAACGCGAGGTTAGCGCCAGCCGCATGAATAAAAGCCAACGCTTTACTTGCTGTCTGTTTCGCTAGAATACTTTGTAGGATCACTAACAAAGCGCCATATAGCATCCAACCTAATTGAATTAACGGTTGCAGTGTACTCGGCACTAATTGATAAGATATGGCCAGAAATAGTATCGGTGCGATCGCTAAAAAAGCCGCCCAATGTTGTCTTGCTGACAGTAGCACACTAACAAAGGCCGCAGGAATTGTCAGCAGCAACACCCATGACTGCCAATTAAAGAGTATGCCGTCCGTCCAGCTAAAGTTGTCAGCATTAAGTGCAGGCCCCAGCAATAGCCAAACCAATGCCAGCAGCGCCGCCGCCCATAACCACAGCTCAGAGCGATTTTCACTCAAGGCTGCCGCATATAAAACACTGACTAACAACACACAAGGCCACAGATGGCTGTAACTACTAAACTGCAGTTGCAGCACCACTGCAAAGGCTAATAACACGACGCCAAGATAGTGTTCGCGCAATAGCGGCCACCATTGGCGCATCGGTAACACCGCTTTTTGCCAGCGTAACGGCCAGCCTAAGCGAGGTAAGGCAACCATACCAATAAAGCTAAGTAATAAGGCAGCCCACAGCACCGTGATGTTGTTTGCGCCAGCCTGTGTGATTGCCAACAATAACCAGCCACAATGTGCCACAACCGTTATTAACCATAACCAAAAACGTTGTACCCTGCGTTCAACCAATAACGACGACGTTGTAATTAAGGCAATGTATAACAACAGTGCTAACCAATTATTGCTACCCGTTGACACTAAAATCGGTACTGCGTATCCCCCAACAATGCCGATCACCGCTAAAATAGGCCCTTGCCGTAAAGAAAACCAAGACGCGCAAAGCGCGACTAAAGCCAGTAAAGCAAAAGCCAGTGTTGGGCTGATCAGCTGATAAAAATGCTGGGCCATCAATAGCACCGCATACAAGGTCACAAAGCCTGCGCTAGCTAATGCCGCAGGAATGTAGTTTTCTAAGACCTGACTTAACTGCTTTTTCTGATGCAGCCACTCACTTACCACTAAGAGTAACAGGCCTAAACTAATACCACTGAACACGCGTAACTCTGGAGAAAACCAACCCGCGTCTAACGAATGCCGCACTAAAAAAATACCGCCAAATGCTAAAGCCACCCCACCCAACCAAACCATGCCGCGATCAATAAACTGCCGCTCTAACCAACTTAGCCATTGGCTTGCCTCTGCTTTGGGTTTAACCAGCTCTGTCGGCTCTGCATGCTGCTTGCTCATAGCAAAGAACGCTGCCGGAGAAACGGTTGTTGTTGCCGTGTTAGGCTCTGCCGTTTGTGCTGCGATGGTGGGTTCTGTTAGGGGGTTTGCTGGGGCAGCCGAAGATGGCAGCGGAGCGTCAACTTGAGACACATTAGCATTTACAGCAGCGCCCGCTGAGCGGGTATGCATGCGTTTTAGCTCTGCTTGCAATTGCTGTATACGCTGTTGCAGCACTCTTATTTGAGCTTCTAAGCCGCTAAGCCGAACTAAAGCGATAAAGCCACAAAAGGTGCCAACAATTACGGCAAGCACCAATATTACCGCCAACAATTCAAACATAGCTCAGACCATCAACACATTTTTACTTAGCATAAGGGAGTTTCGCCGAATTACCAATATATCATTGTTAATGATACAATCTGTTTACAGAAATATTCTATACTGAGCAGTGAGCTAGCTTTTCATCGCTTACGTAGTAATGAAGGTTTTGTGACAAAAGGATTAAACTATGTTCGCAGGGATTGCGTTCTCTCAGACCAATGCGGCTTTTGCCGCAGGTCAACAACTTGCTCGTCAAGCTATTGCCCAAACCGGCCGTTCTGCTGCACAGCTTCTACTGCTGTTTTGCACAGCAAAAACTGATTATCAACGCTTATTAGATGGCGCCCGATTAGTCTGCGGCACAGATACCATCATCTTGGGAGGTTCAGCTGCAGGTATTATCAGCCACGATCAGATTATGATCGAAGGAGCTCCCGCGGCCGCCTTAGCAATAGTATCGGATAACGACAATATTACATTTAGTCGTGCTTGCTCACAGCTGGTCGCCCAGAACCCGTTTTTAGCTGGGCAACAGTTAGGGGCGAAACTGCAACAAGTGGTATCACCTGCTCTCCTCCTGTTATTTTTTGATTCAGTGCGTTACGCCGGTAATTTGCAAAATCCAGCCGTATTAAATGCTTCACGTCCAATACTTAACGGCCTCTATAACACTTTACCGATAAAGGTCCCTATTGCAGGCGCCGGCTTACTCGCCGATCAAGAATTTAGCTCCACTAAATTGTTTTACGATTCACAAGTGCAAAGCCAGCTCGCGACAGCTTTACTGATCAGCGGCCATGTTAAACCCTATATCAGCAATATGCATGGGTGTTCACCGCTCAGTGCTGAGCGTTTTACCATTACCAAGATTTTTGAACAATTTCTGTATCAATTGAACGATGAGCCCGTTACCCAGGTTATCGATCGGGTAACCGGTAGCTCAGATTGGCGTAGGCAAACACCGGTGACCGAACTGGCCTTAGGCTTTAATGGCGCAACTTCTGGCAAGCCCGATTACAGTTCTTCTTATGTTACACGCCTCATCAATGGCATACTGCCAAATGATGAAGGGCTAATCTTATTTGAACCAGATTTTCGTGAAGGCATGCAAATTCAGATTATGCAGCGCGATCCACAGCATATTGTTGCGCAAACCGCTAAACAAACCCGTGCCTTGCTCACGCAAATCAAACAAGACCAACACACTCCTATTGTAGCCCTGTATTTTGATTGCGCTGGGCGCATAGCCACCCCGCAAGAAGCGCGCGAACTGCAGCAACAGTTAACTGCAGCAAAGATCCCTTTACTGGGTATTTACACCGGCGTTGAAATCGCGCCTATCGGTAATAGAAGCCGTAGCCTAGATTGGAGTGGTGTGCTCGTGATTTTAACCACGCCGAATTAAGGCGGGTGGACTGGTGAGCCACTCAGATGAAGCAGGCTAAGCACTTAATTTAAGCTTTTTTACTCAGCTTTACTCAGCTTTGCGCAGCTAAAGTACGTCTTTTTTGGTGGTTACAACGGCCATCTATGCAGCAGCCGACGCGGTAAAACACACTTTATAGCAGTTGACTTCAGGTCTTAGCAGTTATAATTTAGCGACTGAGCGCGGGTGTAGTTCAATGGTAGAATGAGACCTTCCCAAGGTTTAGACACGGGTTCGATTCCCGCCACCCGCTCCACGCCTTGCTCACTGAGCGATATTTTTAACCAAGCCAGCCTGACTTTTCTACCCCCTGCTGCTAAACTACGCATATTTATTACCCTTTTTTAACATTAAATATGCAAACGCTATTTGAATTCTGCCATGACCAAGACCATTATCTGATCAAAGGGAATAACTTTGGTAAAGAGCAAGTCTGGCGTAATGGTGTTCTCGTCTCTGAAGGGCGAGCGTTATTCAGTCATAGCTATGATCACCGTTTTTTGTGCCCTAAACATGGCCCAGTGCGCTTGCACTTCAAGCTAGCCATACGAAATAACCAGGTGCATTACTGGCTAGAAACACCTGAAACATTGTTGTGCGAGGGCGAAACAGTCGCTAGGTCACCTGCATGGTTGCACAAATTAGAAAGCAAACTTTCATCCGCAGAAAAAGTAACCGCACAAACTGAGCAAACATCAGCGCTTAGTGAGCAGACTGAAGTGCAGCAATCGACAACCCCTTCTTTACTAAAAAAAGGGTTTAAACCCTTTTTCGTGATCGGTTTAGTGTTAGTTAAGCTGTCAAAAAGTGCGGGAGCGATAAAGGCTGCGCTAGCAGGTACATCTCTTGCTGGCTGGGCTTGGCTATTTAATCTAGAATTTGCTGTAGGCTTAATTGCCGCATTAATTATTCACGAGTATGGCCATGTTTATGCGATGAAGGGCTCCGGCCTTAAGGTTAAAGGGGTCTATTTACTGCCGTTTGTTGGCGGAGTTGCGGTCAGTGAACGCGCGACCAGCCGTTGGCAAGACTTTAAGATTGCTATTGCCGGCCCGGCTTTTGGTACCTTAGGTGCCGTCATCGCCTACGGGCTTTGGCTTGAAACGCAACATGCCGCCTTAGCATTATTTGCTGCCATCAGTTTATTACTTAACCTATTTAACTTATTGCCCATGGTGCCATTAGATGGGGGGCGCGTCATCCAAGCGGCTGTCTATAGCCGGAACGGAAAAGCAGCCAAACTAGCGTTATTATTCATTACTGGCAGTTTGTCATTCGCCACATGGTACTTTGGTTTTTATCTGTTAATGCTGTTTGGCCTACTCGGTACGCTAGATTTATGGTTTGAAGCAGATGAACAAGCAAAAAACGTTTTACCTATGAGTAATACAGGCATATTAATAACCATTGTCAGTTACCTATGTTTATTAGCAGTGTTACTGTGGCTATCAACCATCATGGCAGATAGCGGGATCCCAGGAACAACTTTACCCCTGATTTTTATTTCCAGCTAATTACAACCACCCTATCTGGAACGCGGTAAGACCCGTTATCGCGTTTATTAAAAATAATTAAAATAATTTGTCACAACTGCTGAGGTTGATGCGACTTAGTTAGGTCATCACCACTAACTAAGGATTTATCATGAACGCACCACAGCACACAAACCAAAACGCTAACAACAACATTGCCAAAAAAACTCAGCAAAACAAACCAAGCTTTTGGACCTACTTTGCCATTGTCCTAACCATTATAGGTGGTGCGGTAGCACCGCAAATCAAAGCGATTGAGCAACCGCAACCGAGGGTAAGTTTTACCGTTGAGGTGGTAGGACAAGGTAAACCGGTTTTAATCATTCCCGGTTTAATGTCGGACCGCCGTGTTTGGCAAAGCACAGTTAGCGCCTTGCAAGCCGATTTTCAATTACATCTGATTAGCTTAGCCGGTTTTGCTGGTACGCCTAGCACTTTGGATGGTGAGTTTTTACCCAAAGTGCAGCAAGAGCTGCTGGGTTATGTGACAGAGCAGCAACTGCAACAGCCAGCAGTGATTGGCCATAGCCTAGGCGCTTTTCTCGCTTTTTCATTGGCAAGTGCTGCTCCTAAGCAGATTGGCACAGTTATCGCGGTAGATGGTTTGCCTTATATCGCGCCGATTTTTAGCCGCAACTCAGCAACGCAAGTGGCCGATATGCAAGCACAAGCACTGCAATTAAAAGCCTACTATCAACAGCTTTCTAGCGCACAATTAAAAGCCGTTGCAACACAAGGCATCGCTATTCAGGCGCGGTCTGCAGAACATCAACAACTAGTGCTGGACATGGCCGCGGCCTCGGATAGCCAGACAGTCGGCCAAGCTATGTATGAACTATTAACCACCGATTTACGACCGCAAATGACAGCAATAACAAGCCAAGTCTACTTACTTGGCGCCAGTGGAGCGCTAGCACCGGCTCAGCAAGTGCTAGCAGCACTTTACCAACAACAAATTGAGTCTATTGCTAATGCAAAACTACTGATGAATACTGACAGTCGCCATTTTATCATGCTGGATGAACCCGATTGGTTTATCGCTCAGCTGCGTGTGGCATTAAAGGAGTAATGGCATGCACCATGCACAACTGAGCCCAAAAAACACCCTAGAACAACAATTACAGCCTGATGTGATGGCAGCTATCGCAGGTGATATGCAGGCTTTTGGCCGATTAATTCAGCGCTGCCAAAACAGTGTCAGCAGCATTGCCTTAGCCATTGTGCAAGACTTGGATGCCAGTGAGGATATTTGCCAGCAGGTATTTATTGCGGCTTGGCAACAACTGAGTAGCTTACAAAACACCGCCAGTTTTTTGCCTTGGCTTCGTCAAATTACGCGCTACCGTGCTTATAGCTATTTGCGTGAACGGCAAGATCATCGTATGGAACGTGGTGAAAAAGCCGAAACCTTGCTCGCCGCTTTTGCTAGTGACACCTTTCCCGATGAGGAGTTACTTCGCGACGAGCAAGCCGATATTATCCGCGAGTTTTTAGCCGAATTACCGAGTGAAAGTCGTGAAATTGTACTGCTGTTTTATCGGGAAGAGCAAAATAGCCAGCAGGTCGCGGCGTTACTAGGCATAACCGAAAATAGCGTACGTAAAAAGCTGCAACGGGTACGTGAGTTGTTAAAAACACAGCTACTAAACCGTTACGGTAAGCTGATTTTGAGCACGGCGCCGAACATCGGCTTAACTAGCGCCATCATCAGTGCTTTACTGATCGGTAGCCCACCTGCAGCTGCCGCGACCGCTAGTGCCATGACAGCATACAGCAGCGGCTTGGCAAAATTTGGCTGGCTATTGAGTGGAGCACTACTTGGCGCGCTCGGCGGCATGCTTGGTGTGTTGCTGGGCATGCGCGCGCCACTAAAAAACGCTGCCAGCGATACCGAGCGTAATCGCTTATTACGTTATCGCAATCAGGCTTTGGTTTGGGTTGGCCTCTCAGGCTTATTATTGGCTGCAGCATACGAATTTACCGCCGGTGCCATAGCACCGCTGCTGGCCTTTGGCCTTTTTATGACCGGCGTGGCGTATTTACAAGTTCGGGTATGGCAAACGATTAAACCACGCTTGTTGGCAAAAGCAGCGCAGAGTACACCAGCAAAACGGCAGTATCGCAATAATCTACTCTGGTGCTGGTTTGGGATGCTCGGTGGAACAACAGCTGGCTTTGCCGGCTTGATTGCTGGCCTGATCAAAAACGGCCGCTGGTTTTTCGGTTAAACATGGCAGTCAGTTAGCCGTTAGAAACAAAAACGCCAGCGAAGATGCTGGCGTTTTTACGTTTGAGACAACAGGGTTGCTCAAGTGAGTTGTCGCGTTATTACAGGTATTTCACGTCAACAATTTCAAATTCAACCACGCCTTTAGGCGTGGTGATATTGGCAACGTCATCGGCTACTTTGCCAATTAAACCCCGTGCAATCGGTGAGTTAACTGAAATCAGATTATTTTTTATATCCGCTTCATCATCACCCACAATGCGGTAAGTCATTTCTTCTTCTGTTTCCAGATTAAGAATGGTTACCGTTGAACCGAAAATCACTTTACCCGTGTTAGGCAACTTAGTGACATCGATGATCTGCACATTGGATAATTTGCCTTCAATATCCTGAATACGCCCTTCAATAAAACCTTGCTGTTCGCGAGCCGCGTGATATTCGGCGTTTTCTTTTAAATCGCCGTGCGCACGTGCTTCAGCGATAGCTTGAATTACCGCAGGCCGTTTTACACTTTTTAACTCATTCAGTTCAATGCGCAGCGCTTCTGCGCCTTGCACTGTCATTGGAATTAAGCTCATCCGTTTACTCTCTTATGCAATTCCTGAATAGAATTTACGTTAGCAAAGGCACTGGCAGCATTCGCTTTTACAGTAGCAAAAGCGGCATTCAAGGTCGTAGTGTAGTTCGCTTTGTGCTGTAAGGCACCGCGACGCAGTACTTTAGAGTCTTCAATCGCCTGACGACCTTCAGTGGTGTTAACAATATAGCTATACTCGCCGTTTTTGATACGGTCAAGCATATGAGGCCGACCTTCAAATACCTTGTTAACAACCCGACATGGAATACCCGCATCCGCTAATGCTTTGGCTGTACCACCACTGGCGTCTAACTCGAAACCCGATTCAACCATTAATTTAGCCAGTTCAACGATGCGCACTTTATCGCTGTCACGTACAGAAAGCAAGGCACGGCCACCCGTTGGAATCAGCGTGCCACAGCCTAACTCAGCTTTAGCAAAGGCTTCGGCGAACGTATCGCCAATACCCATCACTTCACCTGTTGAACGCATCTCAGGGCCAAGAATAGGATCGACACCTGGGAATTTGTTAAACGGGATCACCACTTCTTTCACTGAGAAAAACGGTGGAATAATTTCTTTGGTGATACCCTGCTCGGCTAACGACTTACCCGCCATACAGCGTGCACCCACTTTAGCAATGGCGACACCCGTTGCTTTAGAAACGAAGGGTACGGTACGTGCCGCTCGTGGGTTCACTTCAATTAAGTAAACTTCGTTATCTTTAACCGCAAACTGGGTATTCATTAAGCCGACCACGCCTAACTCTAACGCCAGCTTTTTCACTTGCTCGCGCATCACATCTTGAATGGCTTGCGATAAGCTGTGTGGTGGTAAGGTACAGGCAGAATCGCCCGAATGCACACCGGCTTGCTCGATGTGTTCCATAATGCCGCCGATAATCACTTCGCTACCATCACAAATAGCATCAATGTCGACTTCAATCGCATCATCTAAGAAGTTATCTAATAAGACTGGCGAGTCATTTGATACGCTTACCGCTTCGTTCATATAACGGCGTAAATCCTGCTCGTCATAAACGATTTCCATGGCGCGGCCACCTAAAACATAAGACGGGCGAACCACCATCGGATAACCGATTTCTGGTGCTTTAGCGATCGCTTCATCAAAGCTCGTTACCGTGACGTTTTTAGGCTGCTTTAAGCCTAAACGAGTAACGGCTTGTTGGAAGCGCTCACGGTCTTCAGCACGGTCTATCGCATCTGGCGAAGTACCAATAATTGGCACACCGTTGGCTTCTAAGGCACGGGCTAATTTCAATGGCGTTTGGCCACCGTATTGCACAATTACCCCTTTAGGCTGTTCTTTGCGTACGATTTCCAGTACGTCTTCCAAGGTGATAGATTCAAAATACAGGCGATCTGAGGTGTCATAATCGGTTGAAACGGTTTCTGGGTTACAGTTGACCATTATAGTTTCGTAACCGTCTTCACGTAACGCCAAAGCCGCATGCACACAACAGTAATCAAATTCGATACCTTGGCCGATACGGTTTGGCCCGCCACCGATAATCATGATTTTCTCACGATCGGTAGGTGCCGCTTCACACTCTTCATCATAGGTGCTGTACATATAAGCGGTGTTAGAGGCAAATTCCGCGGCACAGGTATCTACCCGCTTGTATACTGGGTGTAAACCGTAGCTATAGCGTTTTTTGCGCACTTCGGTTTCACTCACACCTAAAACGTCAGCAATACGAGCGTCAGCAAAACCTTTGCGTTTTAAGCGAGATAAACGGGCTTCGTCTAAGGCGGCATAGCCATCAGTACCTAGAGCCAGTTCTTCTTTCACTAAGTCTTCAATTTGCACTAAGAACCAGTGGTCAATTTTGGTTAGGTTGTAAATGTCATCTAAGGTCATACCAAAACGGAACGCATCGGCAATGTACCAAATACGATGCGCGCCAGGCTCACGTAATTCGCGAATAATTTTTTCTTTCGCTTCTGGTGCATTGATATCAATAATCGGATCTAAGCCCGATACACCAATCTCTAAACCGCGTAGCGCTTTTTGTAACGACTCTTGTTGGTTACGACCAATCGCCATGACTTCACCAACCGATTTCATTTGGGTCGTTAAGCGGTCGTTAGCGCCAGCAAATTTTTCAAAGTTAAAACGTGGAATTTTAGTTACAACATAGTCGATACTTGGCTCAAATGAAGCCGGCGTAATCCCGCCCGTAATGTCGTTAGCCAATTCATCTAAGGTGTAACCGATAGCCAACTTGGCGGCAACTTTAGCAATAGGGAAACCGGTTGCTTTGGAAGCTAATGCCGACGAGCGCGATACCCGTGGGTTCATTTCAATAATGACCATACGGCCATCTGCTGGATTGATACCAAATTGTACGTTTGAACCACCCGTTTCTACGCCAATTTCACGCAATACCGCTAACGAAGCGTTACGCATAATTTGGTATTCTTTGTCGGTCAGTGTTTGCGCTGGCGCCACAGTGATCGAATCACCGGTATGCACACCCATAGGATCAAAGTTTTCGATGGCACAAACAATAATACAGTTATCGTTTTTGTCGCGTACCACTTCCATTTCGTATTCTTTCCAACCAATCAACGATTCGTCGATTAACAGCTCTTTGGTCGGAGACAGATCTAAACCACGGGTACAAATTTCTTCAAACTCTTCGCGGTTATAAGCAATACCACCGCCCGAGCCACCCATTGTGAACGATGGGCGAATAATACAAGGGAAACCGATATCATCGAGTACCTGATACGCTTCTTCCATGGAATGAGCAAAACCGGCACGTGGGCAGGCTAACCCAATTGAGCGCATCGCTTTATCAAAGCGATTTCTATCTTCCGCTTTATCGATGGCGTCAGCGGTAGCACCAATCATTTCCACGTTATATTTTGCCAGAACACCTTGGCGTTCTAACTCTAACGCACAGTTCAATGCAGTTTGCCCGCCCATGGTAGGCAGTACCGCACAAGGGCGTTCTTTTTCAATGATTTTTTCTACCACTTGCCAATGAATAGGCTCGATGTAGGTCGCATCAGCCATTTCTGGATCAGTCATGATAGTCGCGGGGTTAGAGTTAACTAAAATAACTCGATAACCTTCTTCTTTTAAAGCTTTACAGGCTTGTGCGCCTGAATAGTCAAATTCACAGGCTTGGCCAATGACGATCGGGCCAGCGCCTAAAATCAGAATACTTTTTATATCGGTACGTTTTGGCATTGCGTCTCAGTCTCCGTAATTCGTGTCGGCTTAAGCCTGATGTTGTTGCATCAGCTTGATAAAATGGTCAAACAGTTCAGAGGCTTCATGCGGGCCTGGGCTGGCCTCGGGATGCCCTTGAAAACTAAATGCCGCTTTATCAGTACGGTGGATCCCTTGCAGGGTGCCGTCGAACAGCGATTTATGGGTAGCGCGTAAATTAGCCGGTAAGGTGGCTTCTTCAACCGCAAAACCATGGTTTTGCGCAGTGATTAACACGCGCTGAGTGTCTAAGTTTTGCACTGGGTGGTTAGCACCGTGGTGACCATGGCCCATTTTGACCGTTTTCGCACCACTGGCTAACGCCAACAGTTGATGACCTAAACAGATACCAAACACCGGAATGTCTGTTTCTAAAAAGGTTTTGATCGCCTCAATGGCGTAAGTGCAAGGTGCTGGATCGCCTGGACCATTCGATAAGAAGATCCCATCGGGGTTCAGCGCTAACACCTCAGCAGCCGGTGTTTGTGCCGGTACCACGGTGAGTTTACAACCACGATCCGCTAACATACGTAGAATGTTGCGTTTAACACCGAAATCGTAAGCAACCACATGAAACGGATGTTCTGTAATGGTTTTGTGGCCCTCACCTAACGTCCAACTGCCTTCAGTCCACTGATAAGGGGCTTTAACGGTCACTTCTTTGGCTAAGTCCATCCCCGCTAAACCTGGGAAAGCCTTAGCGTGTTGCAAGGCAACCGCGGCATCCAGATTATCACCTGCCATGATGCAGCCATTTTGAGCGCCTTTTTCACGAAGGATGCGAGTCAGTTTGCGAGTATCGATGTCGGCGATGCCGAGAATGTTGTGATTTTTAAGGTATTGACTAAGCGAGAGTTTATTACGGAAATTACTGGCTAACAGCGGGAGGTCACGGATAATAAGGCCTTTGGCCCATACCTGTCCGGATTCCTCATCTTCCTCATTCGTTCCGGTGTTTCCTATATGAGGATAAGTTAGTGTTACAATTTGTTCTGCATAAGAGGGATCAGTTAATATTTCCTGATACCCGGTCATCGAGGTATTAAACACTACCTCACCAACAGAAACTCCTTCGGCGCCAATGGCTGTACCGTGAAATACGGTGCCGTCTTCCAGTACGAGCAGGGCGGACTTAGTCAAAATAACCTCCAAACAGCAAAAAACGGGTGAAAACCACAGACGTTTTACAACCCGTTTTGACCTAAAATTCTGATACCCGTATTTGCCTTCGCCTAATGATCTCAAAGAACCAGTCGCGAGCGAGATAATTTCTCTGCTTACAGGCAAACCTCGATATTTTAGGCGATCAGCGCGAAATTAGCCATGATTTTTTTGTTATTTTACAAAAACACAGCCTTTAACATTATTTTTAGCTAAATGCCGCAAAAGTTTAATCTAACTGCGGCAATCCGAGCACTTGTTGCATGGTATAAAGTCCTGGCTGTTTATTTTGCAACCACAAAGCAGCACGCAGTGCGCCTTGCGCAAAGGTGTTTCGGCTGGAAGCTTTGTGGCTTATTTCCAGTCTTTCACCAATATCAGCGAATAGTGCAGTATGATCGCCAATAATGTCACCGCCTCTTACCGTAGCAAAACCAATAGTTTGCTGTGAGCGCTCACCAATCATGCCTTCGCGACCATACACCGCAACCTCGGCAAGATCGCGATCTAAGCTGCGCGCAATGCTCGCGCCAATGGCCATCGCCGTACCCGAAGGCGAGTCTTTTTTAAAGCGATGATGCGCTTCAATAATTTCAATATCGGCCGTATTCCCCATCACCTTGGCGGCAGTTTGCACTAAATGCAGCATTAAATTCACACCAACACTCATATTAGGGGCCCAAACAATGGCGATATGCTGACTGGCTTGTTGGATTTGCGCATACTGCTGATCCGTTAAGCCGGTCACGCCAATGACCATGGCTTTACCTGCAGCCACAGCGAGCTGTAAGTGCGCCAACATGGGTTCAGGCATAGTAAAGTCGATCCATACATCGGCTTTTGCTACAGCGTTAGCAGAAGTCGCTTCTAATGGCACACCCACAGCACCACAACCGCTTAATTCGCCAGCGTCTAGGCCTAAGACAGCAGAGCCACTACGCACCGTTGCTGCCGTTAAAGACAATTGTTGTTCTTTTGCGACACTGACCAGCGCCCGCCCCATACGGCCATTAGCGCCAAAAATACCGATCGTACTCATCACTTACTCTGCTGTTCATCTGAATATTGACTATTAGACCAAAAAACAGCGACAGATAGAAGAAAGAAGTGTAGCCGCCTGAAATGAAAGACGGCTTTTATTTGAAATGGCTTACAGCGCCAGTTGCAGAATACGGCGAGACACCTCGGGTGTAATATCTTGATGTTCGCCTAATGCCAGCATGTTGTGCTGCACTAACTTGCTCACTAACTGCTCTATCGCTTCAGCTTGTATGCCATAATCGGCTAAACGCGTCGGTATCCCCATGCGCTCGAAAAAATAACGCGTATGACTAATGGCTTCATCAATTAAACGCTCTTCATCTTGATGCTGTAACTGCCAGACCCGCGTTGCATACTGCAACAGCTTTTCGCGCTTTTGGCTGCGTTGCTGTTGCATTAAAGCCGGTAACACTATGGCTAAGGTTTGTGCATGGTCCAGGCCGAACAAAGCAGTAATTTCATGGCCTATCATATGCGTTGCCCAGTCTTGCGGTACACCTTGGCCAATTAAACCATTTAACGCCATCGTTGCGGCCCACATGACATTGGCGCGCACAGCATAGTTTTGTGGTTCAGACAGTGCTTTGGGCCCTTCAGCAATTAAAGTTAATAATAACCCTTCTGCAAAACGATCTTGCACCGGCGCATTCACCGGATACGTTAAATATTGCTCCATCACATGTACAAAGGCATCGACCACACCGTTTGCCACTTGTTTCGGCGGTAAACTGTACGTCACGGTAGGATCAAGAATGGCAAACTGTGGGTAAACTAATGGGCTGGAAAACGCCAATTTTTGTTTGGTTTCATAACGCGTAACGACCGAATTACCATTACTTTCAGAACCGGTGGCCGGTAACGTTAAAACACAACCAATCGGCAGCGCTTGCTCAACGTTGGCGCCTTTTGCCAAAATATCCCAAGCATCACCCTCAAATAAAGCGGCGGCAGCAACAAATTTAGCGCCATCAATCACGCTACCCCCGCCCACCGCTAGAATGATGTCTATTTTCTCACGACGCGCAATATCGGTGGCGCGCATTAACGTTTCAAAATTAGGATTAGGCTCAACACCCGAGAACTCGATAACCTCAGCCGCCTGCAAAGCTGTGGTCACCTGCTGATAAACACCATTGGTTTTGATCGATCCGCCACCATACAACAGCAACACTTTTTGCTCTGGTGTAATTAATTCTGCCAGTTGCTTTATCTGATCTTGGCCAAAAAGAATACGAGTACTATTTTGATAAGAAAAATTAAACATGTTGAACTCCGCTAATACCAAGATGATGTGCAGCAAACTTAATGCGAGCGTTACTGCACAGATTCAAGGTTTAGCGGATAATAAGTGGGGTGAACAGTACCGTGTTAATGAATATTTTTGAGTTTAAGCTGATTTTTACGGAGCATCAGCAAAACAAAGCCAGCAAAAATAAAGAACATTGCTGGTTCAGGTACTTGTTGATAAACGGTTTGGCCACTGTTCAATAAAACAAAAGCCTCCTTTCCTAAAACACGATGTGCCGCAGTTGTCGGATGAATTTCATCCCAAAATAAGTATTGATTGGCGTTTGAACAGCTGCGCTCTGCAGGAAAAAAACCACCTGTAACAGAACGACATTCATCAGAAGTATTGGTAAACCCTACGGATGCGGGATCATTGAGAATATTACTAAAAATTGAATATACGTCGAGCATGTAAATATCAGCTGTGGAGCTTTTAGCTAAATCAATCAACATATCATTTAGTAACGTATTCCATAATACTGAGACCTCAGTACCAGATGAGCTGTTACTTGTTCTAGCAAACTCAGGTATCAACCCTAGATTGGGTAAATTAGGCACTAATAATGTCATTGCGCCATTAACTAACATACCCGACAACATATCTTTGAATCTATTAACCGCGCTGGTAACTGCCATTAACGGATTTGCCGAGCCCACCAATGCTCGCATATCGTTACCTCCCGCCCAAGCGATATAAAGAGCGTCAGCGTCAAATGGCGATGAACCAAGTCGATTAAGATATTGTTGGTATTGATTCAAAACACCCGTTGAAACACCGGTATCGTTATTGATTTGAGCGCCACCATAAGCAAAGTTATTGCCACCGGCAGTAGAGCGAGAAGTTGGAAGACCAAGATCGGTACTTAAATACTCATGCCAAAGTATCCCATTTGAAAATCTTCCATTAGGACCATAACCTGCTAAAGCGGCAACCGGCCCAAAAGTCCCCAAGGGTACTGTCGCACGTGTATTTCCTGTATCTGATAAGCTATCACCAAATATATATACATCTGAAAAAATAATAGCCGCATTTACCGGTGCAAAAACAAATATCAGCTGAAGTAAGATTAACTGCTTTATTTTTTTTAGATTGAGTAGAGTCATACCGAGTCCTTGCTAAATTATATTAATTATAAGCCCTAATAGGCGATCAAATAATAAGCAATTACCGTGCCCGGCGTAACATTTTCGTCGCATCACTTACATATCAAGCCATTCAGTTAACATTGAAAGCCTGCTAAATTTTAGAGAAGCCTAATTTTGTAAAGATTTTGGACACAAACCAACTTCTCTAACATGGAAAATGTTAAATATGTTGAATCATAACCTTTAAAGATCATTGCCTCGCAACTGCCTGACTTGCTGCTCTAACCCAGCAGCACTGACCTGTTCAGCAGCAACACTGGGGCCGACATGCAGCTTTACCCTTGACCAAAAACGACCTTTAATTTTAAATGCGCCTTTGCCATGGTGACTAAAGAACGACCCCCATAATCCTTGCAGCGCCATCGGCACCACAGGTACAGCCGACTCAGCAATAATTCGCTCAATACCCGGGCGAAACCGATCAATTTCCCCATCTTTGGTTAAGTGCCCTTCCGGGAAGATGCAAATAACATTTCCCTCAGCTAACTCGCGCGCAATCGCCGAAAAGGCAGCTTCATACACAGCTTCATCTTTATGCTTACTGCAAATCGGAATGGTTTTTGCTGCTCGAAACAGTAAATTGGCCACGGGGATCTTAAAAATACCCTGATCCATAACAAAACGAACGGGTCGGCGCACCGCACCCGCAATTAAAAGAGCATCAACATAACTCACATGATTAGCGACTAAGACGACAGGCCCCTCAGTTGGGATATGCTCTAAACCGCTTGCTTTAACGCGATACAGCGTGTGGCTTAATAAGTAAATAACAAAGCGCAGCGCAAACTCCGGCACTTGGCTATAAACGTAACCGGCAACCACGGCGTTCATCAGCGCTAGAATTAAAAAATACTGCGGAATACTTAGCTCAAATACCGTTAAGAACACAATGCCGGCGATAGCACTTACCACCATAAACAGCGCATTAAAGATGTTATTAGCGGCAATCATGCGGGCGCGCTCGGTAGGATTAGCTCGTTGCTGTAATAACGCATACAAGGGCACAATAAATAGCCCTCCAAACAACCCAATTAAACTCAGATCGAGTAACACCCACCAGCCAAAACTGCTGCTTAAAAACGCCGGTAAGCTTAATAGCTCAGATGACACTGTTGCGGGGGTACTAAAATATAAACTGATACCAAAACACGTTAAACCGATAGAGCCAATGGGTACGATACCCAGTTCGACACGCTTACCCGACAAGCGCTCACACAACAAAGAACCTATACCCACACCGACAGAAAACGCCACCAGTAATGCGGTAACGACGGTGTTATCGCCTCCTAAAACGGTTTTGGTAAAGTTTGGAAATTGCGTTAAATAGCTGGCACCTAAAAACCAAAACCAACTAATGGCCATAATCGCCAAATATAAAGTGCGATTTTGATAGCTAATTCGCACCGTTGCTAAGGTTTGCTGCCACGGCGCAAAACGAAAGTGAGGCGCATTTTCTACTACCCCCACTTTAGGGATTTGCAAACTCACTAGGTAACCCGTCAGCGCAAAGCAAATCACCATTAAGCCAATCCAGGTATGCGCATTGTTAATACCCACCAATAAACCACCGACGACAGTACCGAGTAAAATAGCAATAAACGTGCCCATTTCTACCCAAGCATTCCCCCCTAGTAACTGTTTGTCCGTTAACAGCTGCGGCAATATGGCGTATTTCACCGGCCCAAAAAATGCCGATTGCGCGCCCATTAAAAACAGCACACCCAGTAAATACACATATTGCTCAAACATAAAGGCCAGTGCCGCCAAACACATCAACCCCACTTCTACCAGCTTTAAACGCTGGATCAGCCGTGTTTTACATAAACTGTCAGCCAAAGTACCGGCAGTCGCAGAGAACAATAAAAAAGGTAAGATAAATAAGCCTGCAGCCAAGTTCATACTGACATCAACACTCCAAGGCATGGCACTGGCAGCGCCGAAGGTGAGAAGCAGCATCAAGGCGTTTTTAAATACATTATCGTTAAACGCGCCCAAGGCTTGAGTAAAGAAAAAGGGGATAAATCGTTTAGATGATAGCTTTTGCTGCGGATCCATCACTGCTCCTAGCTAGACAATCTAGCCTTAATAGTTTTTTATTCTGCATCGCTTGCGGTAAATACTTGGTTTTATTATCAAGAATACTTTACCTTAGCGGTGTAAACTCAAATGCACATAGCTGCAACCTAAATGGCCTGCAGCCAACGCGGCCGCATTGACAAGACGTCTGGCCATCTATATATTGCGCAGCCATTTTATGAGGTCGCTAAATTGAATACTGTTGCCACTGTTGGCGCGCGCCGTTCGCTGCTGCCATTACTGTTTTTTATCCTGCTGTTTCTCGGTAGCGGCTTGTATTTCCAAAGCCAAAACGTCGATTATGCGTTCTATCAATTGCCTGGCCATGTCGCGATTATCCCTGCGTTAATTTTAGCCATTTGGTTACATCGCGCGCCGTTAACCCAATCAATAGAGGTGATGGTTAAGGGGGCGGGTAATCATAATATTATTACGATGTGCTTAATCTATCTGCTTGCCGGTGCTTTTGCTAGTGTGGCGACAGCCACCGGCGGGGTTGATGCGGTGGTTAATGCCGGTCTCAGTGTGATCCCGGCACAATTTTTATTGCCCGGTTTATTTATTATTGCGGCACTGGTTTCCACCGCGATGGGCACCTCGATGGGCACAATAGGCGCTTTAGCGCCGATTGCCGTTGGCTTAGCCAACCAAGCGGATTTAGAGCCGGCTTTGGTAGCCGGTGTGTTACTCAGCGGCGCCATGTTTGGCGATAACCTGTCGATTATCTCAGACACCACCATTGCCGCAACTCGCACGCAAGGTGCCAAGATGGCAGACAAATTTAAAGAGAACATTAAAATCGCTCTGCCAGCAGCGTTTTTCACCCTCATCGCTTTTAGCCTAATGACCACTGAACCCACAGCCATTGTCAGCGAAACAGTTAATTGGACTGGCGTGCTGCCCTATGCCGCCATCTTATTTTTAGCCGTAATGGGGCTGAATGTGTTTGTGGTGCTACTGCTGGGTATTTTACTGGCTGCTTTGCAAGGGAGTATTTTTGCAGATTACGCGATCAGCGGTTTAGGTACCGATATTGCTACCGGCTTTGCTAACGTGCAGGAGATTTTCTTACTGGCGATGTTAGTTAGTGCGCTGAGTGAGTTCATCAAACAACAAGGTGGCTTACAGTGGATTTCATCACAAATACAGAAGCTAACCTCAAGTATTAAACTGGCTGGCAACAAAGCCCAGCAATTGGCTATCGCCGCTTTAGCCTTTATCAGTAACCTGTGTATTGCCAACAACACGGTGGCGATCGTATTAACCGGTGATGTGAGCCGCAATTTAGCAAAGCAGCATAAGATCACCCCGAAACGCAGCGCGAGCTTATTAGACATCTTTGCTTGTATCAGTCAGGGCTTGGTACCCTATGGTGCGCAGGCATTACTGTTAGGTGCGAGCTTTGGCATTTCACCGTGGCAGGTCATTACTTATAATTACTACTGTATGTTACTTTTCATCGTGGCACTGGGTGTAATAGTGCTAAGACGCCCCTCTCAAAGCGCCTAATTCTTTTTCGGGCTAAACTGATGCTTACCAAAAATGGCATCTCTTAGCCCGAAGAAGCTTTTCATCGTTAAATGCCCGAGCAAAATATGCAATGGCATTTTTAAAAAGTGGCCGCGGACAAAAGCCAAAAAATGCGCTAGCTTTTGCCGCTTACTGGTTGTCAGCGGATGCTTCGGTAATAAGGTATGCAGAAAAATAAAATCGAGCAAGCGCATACGCCAAGCCGCGGGTTGGCCATTTTCTAGTTGCTGACAGACCCAGCAAGGAACCGTTGTTTGCAACAATTGCTGACAATAACGCACTGCAAGCATAAGCTCGAACTGAAAACCCGTTTCAGCGCTAAGTTTGAGGATTGCGGTCCAATCTTCTTCACTAAAGTCACTAAACAACAGATGCAAATCGGTCAGGTCACGAAAAGCGTTTTTAAAGGTTTCATTAAAAAACAGGTGAATCAAACTATGCAAAGTTATAGCAGGCAAATCCAACACCGCATAGCCTTGATCAGTCGTGATAACATGCCGTTCGAAAGCAGCGATGTTTGGTGCTCGCCCCGACACTAAAGGAACTAGGTTGTGATGGATATCTAATACGGTGCCACGTGCATGATGCCGCACAGGTGGGATCTCATGCGTCCAATTTCGATAATAATGCTCATCATAAGCGGAAATAGGCTCTCCCAAATAACCAAATAATGCTAAACGTTGTTCAATCGCCATGATATTTTGCTTAGGTACGAGCAGATCAATATCGCTAAACGTCCTGCCAAGACCAGGTTTTAGCTGAGGCTGTAAAGCATAGGCAGCACCTTTTAAAAAAACTGGTGTGACATTTAATGGCTCCAGCAAATCAATAAGCTCTTCAGCCTCAGAGTCAATTTGGCGGTACTGTTTATCAGCGAGGATCTCGGCATTTCGTAAATGGTGTTGAGCGTATGCAGACAAGTTTAGGAAAATCTTAGCGCTTTTGAAGCGATAACTATAACGGGCGAGTAATTGTTGATGGCGAAGCACCAAGATAACGTTTACCCATTGTTGAGCATTGAGCTGTAACGCAGATTCGGGTGCAACAAACAACTGACACAATAACTGATTAAACTGCAATTTATAACAACTCCTGCTCTAAGAATTCTGCAACCTCTGATAAATCATTGTAGCGAACTTCAAATACCGGGACTTGTTCCATAATTGACGACAAGGTATCAAAACCTTCTGTACCAATAACACCATAATTAAAAGCATTGTTGGCTAGCTGCATAAAGCCTTGTGTTTGATTTAGTTTATAAATATCTAATTTTGTTTTTTCCGTGTAACAAGGAAAGACTACAGCAACAATCTCAGCAGGTATCGTTGCGGCATGCCAGCTTTCAACTGGTGGAGATAAATGAATCACATCGCCCTTATGTGTTCCCTTTGCAACGCTAGAAAACACTGCATTAGGAAACCAGCTCTGCGCTAATGTTATAGAACGATTTTTCAAACAGATTGGCCGAACAAAGGGTTGAACTGTTCGCGTGCGAGGTAATATCAGCGCCATCTCATCGGATAACAACCGCCAACCATTAAAAGCTAAATACGCAGTTAACGTACTTTTACCAGAGCCCGGTGGGGCTGGGAACAAAATCGCTTTATTGTTTTTTGCTAACACCGCTGAATGTATAACAACATATTGCATTTCATTACAGGCAACAGTCCAGTTCATTCCCCATTCCAGCATGGCGAAAGCCTGTTGTGATTGCAAAGGTTGAAAGGGTTCTAGCTGATCAGAAAAAAAACGAGCCTGAGGTTTTAAAAAACGCCTAATACCAGATGAATGGCGCACTCTTAATTGATAATCTGGTAATTGTTCAGTATTAAACACCGCATGCTGATAAATATGTTTTAGATTTTCGAGAACAAGTGGCAGGTCAGTTTCAATATTAAAGCAAAACGGAGGTAACAGTAATCGCTTAGTAGTTTTCATTCATCAGGCTTATTACAGCTAATTGGAAATTCAATAACTTTTTTTAGCTCTTTAACAGCTAAGACATCGGATAAAAGTGCGTGCTCATTAGCCAGAATTCGGACCATATCTGCAGCGTCAAAAGCTAAACCTAATGTTTCACCGGTGTTGTTATTAAAAAAAACGGTACCAGAACCATCGGAAAAACTGTGAAAAATAAAATTTTTCTTAACTTTTAACAACAACTTAGCTACTCATCATTAAACGTGATAGTCATCAACCATTTTTGATAGCGCCATCCCAGTGCCAGATGGATTCATTAAAGCCTGCTGATATAAATAACTTGCAAAGCTTTGTAACGTCTTGAATTGTTTGTCAAATCCAACGACCGGAAAGGATATTCCGTGAGCCGTACTTCTCGAGTTGTAGCAGTAGCAAGCATTTAAATAAATACAAACTAAAAAATAATTCACATTAGATGGGCCACCCAAACCTTTTTTAGAGCTTTCACCTGGGTTATTTAACACATCTTGTAATGTCCAAATAGTTGTTTTTTTAGTTGCAGGAGAAACAGGGTTACCACCAAAGATGTCTCTAAATTTAGAGCTATTATAATTTTTAGCAGAATTCTTAAAATAACCCGGTGAACGCAACGCAAAATTAACGGTGTCACCCATATCAGAGCCATTGCTAGAAACTGCAATTGAACCTGTTACTCCTGAAGTTCTTGCCCAAACCGACTTACCAGGTATAGATGCAATAACCAAACCGGCACCGGTACGGGTGAGAAATTTACGACGACTTACTTTAGCGTCGTGTTGATCTTTCGGGTTGTTTCCTTGCATATAAACCTTCCTACAACAAGTTGAATTCTGTGAGCTTACAATTAAACATGCAATTTACACACCAAAAATACAGTTCTCTGATTTTTATGGGATTATTATAAACACCATATGAGTGCTATTAGGTTAGTGTAAAAAAAGCTGACGTTATTTAATTACAATAGCTTACCTATAATTTAGCCGGTTTCCGGCAACTTGGCAAATTGCCAGCAGCTTTGCGCTGTGTATAAAAACCATTCGCCTCAGGCATCATGTCTTGTAAGGTCGTAATCCTGGTTTCGGGTACAGGGTGGCTCGATAAGAATTGTGGGCCAGCAGGGCCACTGGCCTTCGCCATATTACGCCATAAGTTAACCGCTTCGCTTGGGTCAAAACCCGCTTTTGCCATTAATTCAAGGCCAATTATATCAGATTCTGTTTCATGGGCCCGGCTAAACGGTAAAGCTACGCCTAATTGCGCACCGACACCTAAGGCCGCCATTAATTCTTGCTGATATTGCACGCCGTAGGCTTTAGAGCCGGCATCGCCTAGGGCTAGGGCCATTTGTAAGAATTGATTGGTAGAGAGCCGCTCATTGCTGTGGCCCGCCATCACGTGTGCAATTTCATGCCCTACTACGGCAGCTAATTGTGCTGGTGTTTCTGCCACTTTTAACAAGCCGGTATAAACACCAATTTTGCCTCCAGGTAATGCAAAGGCATTCACTTGCTCGCTATCAAAAACCACAATTTCCCAGCTTTGTTGCTGATATTCATCAGGGGTCACTTTCAGTAAGGCATTGCTGACACATAACACGTAGCGATTAATTTCAGCATCGTTGCTGATTTTTTCAGCGGCTTTCATTTCTTCGAAGGTTTGTGCACCCATGGTGCTTAATTGCTGGTTATCGTACAACATCACTTGACGACGTCCGGTCGGTGACTCAGCACAGGCCACCAGTAACACGGTACAAATGGCTGACACCAATAATTTCTTTATCATCTTAAATCCTTTTGCAAACTCATCGAACACATTTGACCAGTTTACTCTGCTGGCATAAAAAAACCACCCGATTATGGGTGGTTTATTTTTTTACTAATTAGATTAGTTAGTTAAATCATCAAAAAACTTCTTCACACCATCGAAGAACCCTTTTGACTTCGGCCGATGCTTGGCTTCACTGTCGCCAGCCATGCTATCGTCTAGTTGTCTCAGTAGCTCTTTTTGCCGCTCAGATAAATTCACTGGCGTTTCGATCACCACTTTACACACTAAATCACCGACACCCCCACCACGCACTGATTGCACGCCCTTGCCACGTAGGCGGAACATTTTCTCAGTTTGTGTTTCGGCTGGGATCTTCAATTTAACCCGGCCATCTAAGGTCGGCACATCAATTTCACCACCTAAAGCTGCGGTCGCAAAGCTTAACGGCACATCGCAATACAGGTTGTTACCATCACGCTGGAAAATGGCGTGTTGCCTAACGCTAACCTGCACATACAAATCACCCGCCGGAGCGCCATGCATGCCTGCTTCGCCTTCACCGGTTAAACGAATACGGTCACCGGTATCCACACCCGCAGGGATTTTAACTGCCAGCGTTTTGGTTTTTTCGATGCGGCCTTCACCATGACACTTACTGCACGGATCAGGAATAATCTTGCCACGACCACTACAGGTAGGACAGGTTTGTTGTACCGCGAAAAAGCTTTGGCGCATCGTCACTTGGCCTGCACCATGACAGGTTGGACAGCTCTTGGCTGAAGTGCCTTTTTTAGCACCTGAACCATCACAGCTATCACAACCGACCATCGTTGGTACTTTAATGTCGACTGATTTACCTTTAACGGCTTCTTCTAATGTCAGTTCTAAGTTATAACGAAGATCTGAGCCGCGCTGTGCCCGTGATTGACCGCGACGGCCACCGCCTCCGAAGATATCGCCGAACACGTCGCCGAAAATATCACCAAAGTCAGCATTACCGCCACCACCCGCACCACGATTCGGATCTACCCCGGCATGGCCGAAGCGATCATAGGCGGCTTTTTTCTGGTCGTCAGACAAAATCTCATAGGCTTCTTGCACTTCTTTAAACTTCTCTTCCATGGCTTTATCACCCTGTGTGCGATCGGGGTGAAATTTCATAGCGAGGCGTTTATAAGCCTTTTTGATCTCTTTATCATCGGCGCCTTTAGCGACACCTAATACTTCATAATAGTCACGCTTGGACATAGATCTGTGCTTAATTCTCAGTAAAAGGGCTACAGATTATGCTGCAGCCCGATATGGGTGATAATTACTTCTTGTCGTCTTTAACTTCTTCAAACTCAGCGTCAACAACATCATCGCCACCAGACTGCTGAGCGGTTTCTTCACCACCCTGCTGACCTTTAGCTTGTGCTGCTTCCATCAGTTTTTGCGAAGCTTGTAACAAGGCCTGGGTTTTCGCTTCGATGTCAGCTTTATCGCTGCCTTTCATCGCTTTTTCCAGATCGGTAATCGCGTTCTCGATAGCTTCTTTATCATTGGCAGCTAACGCAGAACCGGCTTCTTCCAGCTGTTTGCGGGTAGAGTGTACCATAGCATCGGCTTGGTTACGTGCCTGCACCATTTCTTCGAACTTTTTATCTTCTTCAGCATTCGCTTCGGCATCACGCACCATTTTATCAATTTCTTCCTCACTTAAACCTGAAGAAGCTTTGATGGTGATCTTTTGCTCTTTACCGGTGTCTTTGTCTTTCGCCGATACGTGTAAAATACCGTCCGCATCTAAATCGAAAGTTACTTCAATTTGTGGCTCGCCACGACGACCTGGGCGAATACCCTCTAAGTTAAATTGCCCCAGAGATTTGTTATCTGAAGCGCGCTTACGCTCACCTTGGATCACGTGGATCGTCACCGCAGATTGGTTATCATCCGCCGTTGAGAACACTTGCGACTTTTTCGTCGGGATAGTGGTGTTTTTCTCAATCAGAGCGGTCATCACGCTACCCATGGTTTCGATACCCAGTGATAACGGGGTAACATCCAGTAATAAAACGTCTTTAACATCACCTGACAGCACCGCACCTTGAATGGCCGCACCAACCGCAACGGCTTCATCTGGGTTAACGTCTTTACGAGGCTCTTTACCGAAGAAAGCGGTAACGGCTTCTTGTACTTTCGGCATACGCGTTTGACCACCAACCAGAATAATCTCGTTGATTTCGCTGACGCTTAAATCGGCATCAGCAAGCGCCTTTTTCAATGGCTCTAAGGTGCGTTGTACTAAATCTTCAACCAAAGATTCTAATTTAGCGCGAGTCACTTTTATGTTCAGGTGTTTTGGACCTGAGGCATCTGCGGTGATGTACGGTAAGTTAACTTCAGTTTGTGAAGCAGATGACAGCTCAATCTTAGCTTTTTCTGCTGCTTCTTTTAAACGTTGCATGGCTAAAGGATCATTACGTAAATCCATGCCCTGCTCTTTCTTAAACTCTTCAACTAAGTAGTTGATTACGCGGTTATCAAAATCTTCACCACCTAAGTGAGTATCACCGTTGGTCGCTAATACTTCGAACGTTTGCTCGCCATCCACATCATCAATTTCAATAATAGAGATATCGAAAGTACCGCCACCTAAGTCATATACTGCAACTTTGGTGTCGCCTTTCTTTTTATCCATACCGTAGGCTAATGCCGCGGCTGTCGGTTCGTTGATAATACGTTTAACGTCTAAACCTGCGATACGGCCAGCATCTTTCGTCGCTTGGCGCTGCGCATCGTTGAAGTAAGCTGGAACCGTAATGACGGCGGCAGTAACCGCTTCACCAAGATAGTCTTCAGCGGTTTTCTTCATTTTTTTCAAGATTTCAGCTGAAATTTGTGGCGCAGCTAATTTTCGGTCTTTTACTTCAACCCAAGCGTCACCATTGTCTGCTTTAACAATTTTGAACGGCATGATTTTGATGTCGCGTTGTACTTCTTCGTCTTCAAAACGACGGCCAATTAAACGCTTGATTGCATACAGAGTATTTTTAGGGTTGGTCACCGCTTGACGTTTTGCTGGTTGCCCTACTAAAACTTCACCATCTTCTGCATAAGCAATGATGGATGGCGTAGTACGAGCGCCTTCAGCATTCTCTAATACTCTTGGCTTATCGCCATCTAAAATAGCCACACAAGAGTTGGTTGTACCCAAGTCAATACCAATAATTCTACCCATAATTTCTCTCCACCTAATATTCTGAACAATGTATCGTTGCGATGGTAAATTAGTGGGGATTAGCCCTGATCTATTCAAGGTTATCAACGTGATTTTTTTTGATTTTGTCTAAGTTAAATGACTTTAACGCGGCTTTTGTTGAAAAGCGGTTAACTTAAGCCACCGCTCAGGGCTATAATCGACCAACACTTTTTTTCTAAATAGGATCCGCTATGCCATTACTTGATAGCTTTACCGTAGACCATACCATTATGCGAGCGCCTGCCGTTCGGGTTGCGAAGAAGATGAACACGCCTAAGGGTGATGCGATCACCGTATATGATTTACGTTTTTGTGTACCGAACGAAGAGATCTTATCTGAGAAAGGTATTCACACTTTAGAGCACTTATTTGCCGGTTTTATGCGGGATCACCTAAACAGTGCTGACGTTGAAATTATTGATATCTCACCAATGGGCTGCCGCACTGGTTTTTACATGAGCTTAATTGGTACGCCTGATGAGCAACGTGTTGGCCAAGCTTGGCAAGCCGCCATGACAGATGTGTTACAGGTTGCAAGCCAACAGGATATTCCTGAGCTGAATATCTATCAGTGTGGCACCGCACAAATGCATTCATTAGAAGAAGCCAAGCAAATCGCACAAAACATTTTAACTCGCGGTGTCGGTGTGAACCGTAATGATGAATTGGCGTTACCGGCTGAAGTACTCAGCAAGTTATAAGGGTATCGCTCACAAAAAGGTCAGCTTGCTGACCTTTTGTAGGGTGTTGTACTGTTAATTATCCTCAGCAAGACAAATGCGGTTTCGGCCCGTTTCTTTTGCGTGATATAGCGCGTCATCCGCCGCAACAATCATTGTTGCCGCATCACTAAAACGTTGGTTACTGGTTGAAACCACGCCCGCAGAAAAAGTACAGCTAAAGGTATTATCCTCAGCCGTAAACTTTAACTTTCTAAAGGCATCGAGAATACTTTCAGTTATTTTTTTGGCTTCTTCGGCACCGCAATCGGGTAACACCAGTAAAAACTCTTCACCACCATAGCGACCGGCGCGATCCGTTTTACGAATACGCTTACGTAATAATGTCGCTAAGGCCGAAATAACCACGTCACCAATCGCATGACCATAATTATCATTTACCGATTTAAACAAATCGATATCAACCATCACAACACTAAGCGGTTGCTGTTCGCGCCCGGTACGATCTAATTCTATCTCCACCGCACTTTTAATCGAGCTGTGTTTAATTAAGCCCGTTAAACCATCTTTTTCAATTAAGTTTTTAATCTGAATACTGCGCGCCAACCGCACTTTTAATGCTTGTGTTAACTGCGTATCGTCAATCGGCTTGGTTAAAAAATCATCTGCACCATGCGCCATGGCACGCAACTGCAGGGATTTGTTTACCTCTGAAGAAAGATAAACAATAGGTATACGCTTCAAAGAGGGATATTGCCGAATCAGCCCTGCCAGTTCAGCACCAGAAATCTCTGGCATGTAAATATCCATTAAAACCAGATCAGGCTGAAAGCGCATTAACTCGTTCACAATATCGCGGACATTATTGACAATCGCCGTTTCAATACCGACATTTTGCAAAACTAAAGCGTAATGCTCAGCCAGTAAGGTATCATCATCAACAATAAATACCCGGCCAAGACTGCCACTGTGGGTTTCAAGTAACTCAGTAATGGTAGAAATACAGCTAGGAATATCTAAAGGCGCGACAAAAAAAGCATCGGCTCGCTGTTGTGCTGCTTTAATACGTAAATCAAAATTATCTTTAGCAGAAAAGATCAGCAAACGCGCATGCTTTTTAACTAACTGGTCTAATAGTAGCGTCTGTTCAAACAGCAGGCTGCCGTCGGCTAAAGTAATGGCTGACAATAATATAGTGGGTGCGGTATTTTGCAACCGCTGTAAACAGTCATCAAAGGCAGTAAATAGCTCAACTTGCATCCCAAATGCGGTTAACTGCTGGCTTAATTCATCAATAATGGTTTTAGAATCGAGAATTAACCAAATGGTGTTCGGTTGTAAGATTATTGGATCTGGAATGCCTAATTCACTGTATTTATTGCGTAAAGCTTTGTCCATAGCAATTTCGAACTCTATTACCGCGCGTTTTAACGAGGGTATAGCTTGGTTCTGCTCAAGCTCAGTTTTGTTAATAATAATTAAGGTTAATTGCTCAATTTGCCGGGCTTGTGTGCCTAAACTGGCGTATCCAAAGGTGCCACATGCACCCGCCAGTTTGTGGGCTTCTGCCATTAATAATGTTAACGACTCTTTACTGGCATCGGCCTTAGCAAGCTTTACCATACGCGCTAATCGTTCTGGCAAACCGTGTTCAAAACGCTGTCGTAACTGTGCAAACGCTTCTGACGGTGATCTTTTAGCCGGAGTACTATTCATCTGGGTCTTCCTGTACAACAGAGATATATTCAGGTTTTTGATAATACGGTAACACAAAACGGAAGGTGCTGCCCTCGGCAAGAACAGAGTCAAAACTAATGGTTCCCTGCATTTGCTCAATTAATTCTTTGCAAATGGCTAAACCTAAGCCGGTTCCGCCGGTTTGTCGATTATTGGAACCATCAGCTTGAGCAAAACGTTCAAACACACGATGTTTAAAGTCTGGGCTGATACCAATACCGTGATCCGTGATGGCAATTTGCACTTTGTCCCCTAAGTGCTCTGCGTTAATAGCCACTTCCCCCTCATGGTGTGAAAACTTAATAGCATTAGATATTAAGTTAGTCAGTACTTGTTGTAAACGCATCGCATCGGCTAACACACACAGACTGTTATCACACTGTTCAATATTTAAAGTGATTTGATGTTGCTCAGCGTAAGGTAATAAATTTTCTAGGGCCTGCTGCAGTTCTGTTGCAACATGCAAAGGTTGGATATTAAGCTGTATCTTACCCGCAGTTAACTTTTCAATGTCGAGTAAGTCATTAATTAAGTTAGCTAAACGTTCGGTATTACTGGCCGCAATTTGCAGCATCTTTTGCATTTTATCCGACAGCTGGTCCCTGGCGCCGGCATTCAATAAACTTAACGCCCCTTTAATCGCCGTCAGGGGTGTGCGTAATTCATGGCTTACCGTCGAAATAAATTCATCTTTGAGTTGTTGTAATTTCATTTGCTCAGTGACATCTTGCACCGAACCTACCAACAATTTTTCGGGGTTTTCGGTCAGTGGCAACAATTTAGCCACTTCATGCACCCAGCGAATGGTGCCATCGGGGCGAATAATGCGATGGATAACATCATGCACGCCCGTTTCTTGCGCCATTTGCTCACTTTGTTCCACTAACTGACGATCATCCGGATGCACAGTACTTTTAAACAAGGCTACGCTCGGCTTGGTATCTTGCTCGTTAAAACCAAATAATTGATAAATCATCGGTGACCACCATAACTCACCGCTAACTAGTGATGCCTGCCAAAAACCGATAGCGGCATTTTTACTGGCACTATCAAGCCGTTGCTGAGCCATTTTTAATTCACGGTTTACCCGCTCTAACTGTAAATAGTATTGTTTAGTAGTGGTGATATCTTGAATATAGCCATGCCACAAGGTACTGCCATCAGGCATGGCTTCTGGCTGGGCACTGCCAGACAACCACATAAATGAGCCATCTTCTTTTATTACCCGATATTCATTAAACCATTCAGTTAAGTTCAAACGTGAGTGCTCAATGCTTTCAACCAGTGCAGGTAAATCTTCGGCATAGATTTTCTGAAACGCGGCAGAGGCATCTTTTTTTACTTCAGCCGGTTTTAAGCCATAAATCTTTTCAATGGCATGGCTAGCATAAGGAAAGGCAACTCGCCCATCAGGCCATTGTTGATATTGATACACCATGCCAGGTAATTGTGACGCTAAAACAGACAACTTATGCTTGGCGAGCTTTTCTTCGGAGATATCCAAAATAAAACCATCGAGATAACGCACCTTGCCATCTTCGCTGTAATCGGCTTTACCACGCTCTTCTACCCAATGGATCTCACCGTTTTTGTGCATAACACGGTACTGCAATTTCCAGCTTTGTTGTTCAGCCACGGCTTGGTTCACGGCCTTTTCTAACCAAGCGCGATCTGCAGGATGGATCACGCTGGCATAGGTGCGGACCTTGTTGTTAATAAAGTCACTGGCTGGATAACCCGAAACTGGATCAATACTGCTGCTCATAAACAGCATGGTCCAGTTTGCGTCTACCTTACAGCGATAAGTAATGCCAGGGATATTTGATACCAACGCTTGAAATTGATCGCGGCTGGCCTTGATTTCTAATTCTGCCTGTTTTTGGGCAGTAATATCAGCATGGGTGCCATACATCATTAACGGCTTACCATCATCTGTCCATGAAATCACCCGACCTCGGTCATGCACCCAAATCCAATGGCCGGCTCGATGTCGAATACGACATTTACAGTCATAAAAGGCGGACTCGCCGCGAAAATGCTGTTCTAACAAGCTGTTAGACTGTTCAACATCCTCAGGGTGTGCAAGATCAAACCAAGTAGAAATGGAAATAGGCGCTAACTCAGCTAAGGTGTATCCCGCCATTTCAGCCCAGCGTTCGTTAAAAATGGTTTCGCCGGTTTGGACATTCCATTGCCAAGTCCCAATACGCGTACCTTCTAATACCGAACGATACATTAATTCTCTTGCCGCAAGCTGTTCATGCGCATGCTCTTGCAGTCGATCTTTAATTTCTTGTTCAATAAGCGCCGCAAACTGCTTGAGACTATGACGCTCCCGTTCAGATAAACGACGCGGTAACTCATCAATTAAACACAAGGTGCCAATACGTTCATTCGCTAAGGTTAATGGTGCGCCAGCATAAAAACGAATAAAAGGTGACGTTGTCACTAACGGATTATCATCAAACCGTGCATCTTGCTGCGCATCGTACACTTCGAAAACATCATCACCTAAGATGGTGTGCCCACAAAATGAAATATCCCGATGTGTTTCACACACCTCTAAACCTTGGCGTGATTTCAGAAACTGACGTTCTCGATCGACTAATGAAATGAGCACAATTTTCACATCAAAACATTGCTGTACTAAACGCGTGATGCGATCAAACCTAGCCTCGGGATCGGTGTCTAACAGCTGTGTTTGCTGTAATATCTGTAATCGATGTTCTTCTGATAAAGGGATTTCTGGTTTTTGCATAATGCCTCGTTACAGCCCTAGCTAGTTTCATCATTTAAACAGGATTCTGGCTCAGCCAGCGCAAAGGCCAGCCAGAAAGTACTGCCAAGACCATATTGAGAATCAAAACCCACTTGCCCCCCCATCTTTTCTGTCAGCTCTTTTGTGATGGCTAAACCTAAACCTGTACCGCCTTTATTTCGATTACTCGCGGCATCGCCTTGGGCAAACTTTTGAAAAATGCGTGGTTTAAACTCATCCTTAATGCCTTCACCTCGATCTGTCACTTCAAGCAAAGCGTGATGGTCTTTCACTCGCAACACGAGCTTTATTTCAGCACCCTTCGGTGAGAATTTAATCGCATTAGAAAGCAAGTTAACAATAACCTGAATAAGTCGCTCTGCATTAACATTAGCCTGAATCGTCGGGTCCAACACATCGATACTAAAACGGATCTGATACTCGTTAGCATAACTCAAAACGCCTTCAACTGCTGCCTCTAACAGTGGCTGCAATGGCTGTATCTGCAATGGCATAACAAATTTTCCCGAGATCAACTTTTCGATATCCAGCAAATCATTAATCAACAGGGTCAGTCGTTCACTGTTTTGCTCAGCTATCGATAATAACTTTGAGGTTTTGCTGTTCAATTCGCCTATTTTGCCAGAATTTACCAAACGTAAAGATGCATAAATCGCGGTTAAAGGAGTGCGTAACTCATGGCTTACCGTCGCAATAAATTCGTTCTTCAAGCGTTCTGTACGCTGCAACTCTGATACATCACGCGCAATGCCAAGATAGCCGCTGATCTCGCCTGAATGATCTCGAATAACCGTTACCGTAAGGGATACCGGAATGGCTTGCCCAGACTTATGCAGGTAGGTCCATTCATGTGTTTCGCTCCCCTCTTGCTCAGCCTTAATAACAAAAGCACGAAAACCTTTCACCGGCTGTGCTAACTCGGCATTCAGTTCTTTAGCGCGGTTAACCACTTCCGAAGATCGATGTAACATTTCTGGGGTGTGCTTTCCGATCAATTCTTCTGCTTGGTAGCCGAGCATTTTCTCTGCACCAACACTAAAAAACTGAATAACACCGTTAGGGTCCGTAGCAATAATCGAAAAATCGGAAGCGGCAGATAAGATGGCATTTTGTTGGCTATGACTTTGTTGTAAAGCCTCAGTACGTTGTGTTACCTGTTGCTCTAATTCACATTGCATCATTCGACTGCGCTGAAAAGCCTCATTTAAACGAGCACTCATCTGTGCCAAGGTGTGCGATAAATTGCTGTATTCCAACACGCGAGTTTGCGGCATAACGGTTTTTTGTTGCTGAGTAAGATCGGCTTGTATGCGCTGACTAGCCACATCAATGCGCCTTAAAGGTAAGCTGATCGCTTTACTGAGCAAAGCGCTGATCCCGATGGTCAGCCCTAAAAACAACACTAAACGCACTAATTGCTGCGCACTGTCTTGCTCTAATTCAGTCACCACTGGCGCGGCAGGCTGCTCAAGCACCAGCCAGACGGCTTCGTTTTGCCAGCGCGCAGGGTAGGTAAAAACGTAGCGACTTTTACGCCATCGTTGAATGGGGAGCGGTTCTGAACTGGGTTTCCAGTGTGCAAAACCTGCCAATAAGCTTATGGGTTCTTTAAAAGAAATAGTTTGGTTTTGCCCCACCAACTGAGTAAATTGTTTTTGACTGTTTACAAGCGCGAGCGCGTAATCACGTTCAATGGGTAAACTTGCTGCAAGTGGTTGTAACATACTGGGCAGCAATGCTGAGCTGGGTTTTGGGATATTATCCAACTGCAACGCCATGATGGCAGAGATCTCGGCCAAACGATCTGCCACGGCTAACTCGTAAGCTGCTTTTGATTTCTTGGCATCAAGGATCACTGGCATCGCACCAGAGAGCAGCGTTAAGCTAAGCAACGTGAGAAAAACTAACTGCCTTAAACTGATTTCGGGTAAGGCCAGTTTTTTACTCAGGGGTTTGTTAAGTTGCAGCATCGCCACAAACACGGCAACAACCAGGGTATTAAAAATACCATTACTAATCTGCTTTAGCACAATTAGCACGGCGGTTTGTAAAGAAGAGTCCAGTACAACGGCATAACAACCGATGATTGCTGGCAGCGCGAATAACCAAAACTGCAGATCTAATAAAACTAAATTAGACTGATTGTTTTTACCATAGCGTAAGCTTAACCAGAGTATTTCACTGCTAAAAATCAGCCAAGCAAAGGGGTGCTGCCATATCAGTACCGTTGCGCTAGCCGCAAAAATACCGACAATAATAGCCGCTTTCCCCCCCAGTAGTACCAGCGCTAAGAGCGCAAAAACAGAACCAAAAATAAAATCGATGTCAAAAAGCAGCGGCAAACGTAAAAAGTTAAAGCCAAAACCCAGCAGTGAAAAAAGCAGTATCAACGACCATCTTGGCAATACAGCCAACGCTAACCAACCTTGGGCATAATTTAAATATGGCATAAGGACAAATTTGTTACCTTAATGACTCATTTGTGTTTGCTCAAACAGCTGCTGTAATCTGTCGCCCAAAGCCATGGGTTCAAAGGGTTTATCGATCACGGCAATAGCTCCGGCATCCAGATAATGCTGTTTCTCAGCTTGTTGAATTTTTGCGGTCATAAAGACCACAGGTACGTTCGCCAGTTCTGGAATAGCGCGCAATGCGGCTAAAGTTTGCATGCCGTCCATTTGAGGCATCATCACATCCAATAATATTAATTCTGGACTAAAATCAGATGCTTGAGCCACTGCACTTGCACCGCTGTCACAGCTCAGTAGCTCAAAACCAGCAACATCAACCAAGGCTATTTCAGCTACCGCTCGAATTGACTCATCATCTTCTACATGCATTATCCGTTTTAATGCCATAAATGCCTCACTTATTTTCTCTAACCAACTCACTTTGCAAATACATTAAATACTAATCAACTCTAGCATACTCTAACAATAGCACCTGTATAGCGCTTTTTGATCTGGCCGTGCTCAGCATGATTTCGCGCTTCGTCACTATTTTTGCGACAAATTTAAAAAAACTCTCTTTTTCTCAGAGAAATTTGCTAAGGTTATGTAAAGGAAGTAGAGAATGAAACCGCATGAAGCAGACAGACAAAAATAAATGGCGAGCCATGCAAATTCAATATCGACTGAATTTGCGACATAAAGCAGAAAGCATTCAGCAATACTGGATGGCACTGCAGCAAAACACCGATCTCGCTGCTTTGACGCAACTGCAACATCTCTCTCATCAACTTGCTGGTTCTGGCAGCATTTATGGCTTTCCGGATGTTTCTCGTTATGCCCAGTCGCTCAACCATTTGTTACAGAGTGTTGAACCGACTAAAGTGAGTAATGACACCACGATAAAACTGCAACTAGCCGATTTACTTCAAGAGCTTAATAACCACTATACCGATGAATACGTTGCTGATGAGCCTGAAGTAGCTTTAGCCGCGTTAGGTTTTAACCAAGCTAAAATAGTGTTTGTTGATGATGATGCTGACATGCTGCAGTATCATCGAGCACCTTTAGAGGCGGCTGGCTATCACGTAATTGAATTGCAAGATATTAAACAACTTGCTGCGACCGTTGCTGAACAGCAGCCTATTGCTGCTATTTGCGACATGGTGTTCCCTGAAGGCGAAACGGCAGGAGCCGATTATCTAAAAGCGCTGCGCGAGCAGCAAGGTGTTAATTTCCCTGTTATTTTCATTTCTGCTTTTGATACCTTTGACAGCCGGTTGGCTGCAGTGCGGGCTGGCAGTAGTCATTTTTTAGCGAAACCGGTTTCTTCGCAGGCATTAATTCAGATGCTGCTGAACCTGTTACAACAACCGGAAGAAAACCCTTATCGGATCTTATTAGTTGATGACGATACCGATGTATTACGCTTTTATCGTCAAGCCTTACAGCTGGCAGGCTATCAAGTTTTCTGTACTAACGAGCCCGAAAACGCCCTAACTTTAATGATTAAACACCAGCCAGAGTTGGTTTTAATCGATTTACATATGCCGGGTTGTCATGGTTTAGAGCTAGGGCAAGTTATTCGCCAACACAGTCAATTAGTCGACATTCCTATTGTGTTTATGTCGGCAGACGAGAGCACCGATGAAAAACTCGCTGCCGTGCGTTTAGCAGGCGATGAATTTATTCATAAACCCATTGCCCCCTGGCGTTTGTTAATGGTGGTTGAAGCCCGCGTTAAGCGCAGCCGATTGCTTCAACAGCAAAAGCGCCAAATAATGCGCCAGCCCGAATTAGTGCAGCACCTCGACACCCTTACTGCGCTGCCCACTTTATGGCTATTGAAAAAAGATATTGAGCATTTGCAGCAGGATCGCCAGCCTTTTTATATTCTGAAATTGAATCTCAATAAGTTTCATTTGGTCAATGATGTATATGGCCATGGCACAGGTGATTTACTGTTGCAAACAGTGGCATGGAAATTAGCACAGCAATTGCGTGCTGAAGATAAATTGTATCGGCAAAGTGGCGATGAGTTTTGGCTTTTAATTCACTCAGCAGATGTCAATGCAGTGCAAAAACTGGCAGAAAAACTGCTATTCCAACTCTCGCAACACTCCGAGGCGTTACATGCCAATATTAATTTATCGGCAAGTATTGGTTTATGCGCTTCTCTTGATCAAACAGCTAATGCCGAAACGTTAATGCAACAGGCCAATATGGCGCAACATGAGGCAAAGAAAACGCCGGGTTATCAAATTCGCTGCTATAACAGCGCGATGCAATCGAATATCAGCAAGCGTTATCAAATACAACAAAGCTTAAAACAAGCCTTATTAGACGAGGCGTTTTATCCCGTTTATCAACCGATCGTAAATAGCCAAGGTATGTTAAAAGGCTTTGAGTTATTGTCACGTTGGCAGCACAGCGAGTTTGGTCCGATAGGTCCAGATACTTTTATCCCGCTGCTCGAAGAAGAAGGGCTAATTAGCCAACTCACACAACAGATGTTACATAAGGGCTTAGCGCAACTAGCTCACTGGCGTAAAACCCTGCCAGAGCTGACGTTAAGTATTAATTTGAGTGTGCCAGATATCGCCGATGTGCGGCTGCCTGAATTGCTTCAACAATTACTCCAAAAACAACAATTACCGGCAACAGCGCTCACCTTAGAAATTACCGAAAGCATTTTAATTCAACAAAAAGATCATATTACGAAGAAGCTAGAGCATTTAAAAATGCAAGGCTTTAGCATCGCTTTAGATGACTTTGGTACGGGCTACTCTTCATTAAGTTATTTGAATAACTACCCGGTGGATATTTTAAAAATAGACCGCAGTTTTGTTAGTAATTTATCGGATCGTAAAGCCAAACGACTCACCCTAGCGATCATTCATCTGGCCAAAGAGCTGGAGTTAAAAGTGACCGCAGAAGGGGTGGAACAATTGCAGCAACTCAGCATTTTACAAGACGAATATTGCCATTTTTATCAAGGCTATTACTTTAGTAAACCCCTCACGGTGAACGAGTTAGAGCAAAGCCAATGGCTAAAACCCTCTTCGCAATTACTTGATAATTAGCTGCACTGATCTAGCACATACATCAGATGCTGATATGCTAAGCCACTGTGTCGGCTTAAACCGATTTCACAGGTTCGGCTACTGGATACCCCCCGTGAGCACTCACTTACTTGAGAAGCTAAACTGGATAAAGCCGACGCATTTAATTCAGGCATAAAAAAACCTTTATCTCCGGCAAAACCACAGCAACTGATATTGTCAGGCAGCACGACCTGCTCGGTACAAGCGCGAAGTAACGTCATCAGTTTATCTGCTTGCCCTAACTGCTGCGCACTACAACTTATATGCAACGCAATGGGCTGGTTTACCTTGTTGAGTGTCAGTTTTGGCAGCACAAACTCTGTAATAAAGTCGATACTGTCATAGAGTTTTAAGCGTGGATCGAGTTTACCTTGCAAGGTTAAACTACAAGGGCTGGTATCCGAAAAAATAGGGATCTGACCTTGCAAACTATGGTGCAACAACCAGGCGTTAAGTTGCTGTTGTTGCTGTTGTTGCGCGGCAAATTGCCCCTTTGATTGCATTGGCATACCGCAACACTGACTGGCTAAATCGGGGGCCAAAATCAATTGATAGCCGGCCTTAGCCAGTAAGTTGGCGCTTACCTGCTGTAGTGAGCGGCTATCACTGCTACCTTTAGCAGGCCCCATCACCCGGTTACTACAACTGCTTAAATACAAAACCGGTTTTAAACCCATTTGCTCAGGCAAAACTGGCATGCGGTTGGCGGTGGGCATAGCGCTGTGCCACATGGGTGTATTTTTACCCAGTACACCGTAAGCCAGTTGCCCCACTCGCAAGCCCAACTTTGCCAGCTGAGTCACTTTGGCAAATTGCGTAACGACTTGTCTTGTGACTGGCTGCCACGACTGATTATCTTTGCTGCGTAATTGCCGCGTTAAATCGCCCGTGTTGATACCCACCGGACAAGCTGTGCTACACATGCCACAAGCTGCGCAACTGGCATTACCTTGATATGCATAATCTTTGGTTAATTGCTTTAAACGTGCCGGCGCTTGCCCTGTTGCTTGTAAATGGCTAATTTCTCTTTGCACCACAATGCGTTGTCGAGGCGTTAAAGTGAGTTTACGTGACGGACACACCGGCTCGCAAAAGCCACATTCAATACATTTATCCACTAACTCATGAGTTGCAGGTAACGCTTTTAGATGTTGCAGATGTAAGGTTTTATCCTGGCTAAGCACCACATCTGGGTTAAGAATATGCTTAGGATCGAATAACTTTTTAAGCTGCCACATAAGTTGATAAGCCGCACTGCCCCACTCCAACTCCACAAAGGGCGCCATATTGCGTCCAGTACCATGCTCGGCTTTTAATGAACCACCATACTCAACGGCAACCAAATGCGCGACATCTTGCATAAACGCATCATAGCGCGCCACTTGCTCAGCATCGTTAAAGCTTTGCGTGAACACAAAATGTAAATTGCCTTCCAACGCATGCCCAAAAATAATCGCTTCATGATACTGATAACGGTCAAATAATTGCTGCAATGCCTGCACACCTGCGGCGAGATCGGCTAACGGAAAAGTGACATCTTCAATGATCACCGTAGTACCGGTTTCACGAACGGCGCCCACCGCTGGAAACGTACCTTTGCGGATCGCCCACAATTGCTCTGATACCTTAGCGTCGGTACTAAAATCAACGCTTTGCTCAAGGCTGAATTGTGCGGATAAGGCGGCTATCTCGGTTAATTGCCGCTGCAAGGCCGCCGGTGAGTTAGCTCGGCTTTCAATCAACAAAGCGGCAGCACCATCGGATAACGTTTTAACCCAAGGGGGTAAACCGGCTTTACCTGCTACCGAGCGTAAACTTCGTCTATCTAACAGCTCCACTGCCGCGACCGGCGCCGTTTTCAATAAACTCACTGCGGCACAGCAACTGACAATATCAGGAAAAACCCACAACGCTGTCGCTTTATGCGCATGATCAGCCACGGTGTGATAGGTGACACTGCTGATAAAACCCAAGCAGCCTTCGGAGCCCACCATTAAATGACTGAGGATATCGATAGGATCGCTAAATTCGGTGAGGGCGTTCAGTGAAAACCCCATGGTATTTTTTAAGCGGTACTTATGGCGAATCTTCGCCAATAACTCGGCGTTTTGCTGAGTTTGCTGAGCCAGTTCGGCCAATTGACGCAGTAATGCCGCATGCGATTGCCGAAAACGCGCCACACTATCGGCCTCTTCGGTGTCTAGCACGGTGCCATCAAATAACACTACCCGCATTCCCGCAAGGGTATTAAAGCTGTTTTGCGCCGTACCACAGCACATGCCACTGGCATTATTGGCGACGATACCGCCAATTTTACAACTATTTATCGAGGCAGGATCGGGTCCTATTTTTCGACCATAAGGGGCTAGCCATTTATTCGCTTGTGCACCAATCACGCCGGGGCCTAAACGGATCTGTTCCCCTAAACCAAAAATGCGATATTGCTGCCAATTTTCGCCTAACACTAATAACACGGAATCCGTTACCGCTTGCCCTGACAAGCTGGTACCCGCAGCGCGAAACGTCACCGCCACTTGGTGTTGCAAAGCCAGTTTTAGCAACGACACCACTTCAAGCTCAGATTCCACTCGCAACACCAATTGCGGATTTAAACGATAGAAGCTGGCATCAGTGCCAAAAGCTAAGCAGGATAACGCATCGTCAAACCAGCGTTCACTAGGAATAACTGCACGGGCAGAGGCCAAAAAAGCAGGGCTAATAGCAGGGCGGCAACTCACAACATTTACCTAAGAAATCAGTTTTATACTAATTAACAGTTTTTTCGAACAGAGGCTAGCGCTTGTTGTGCTTTGCGGGTGATTTTGCGAAGAAAAACGAATGAACTGCGGTATGCAGCAAAGCCAACGCTTAACAGCGCGTTAGCTTTGCTACGAAGGGCGTTACTCTGCTGCTTTTGATACGCCGACCATAGCCGGACGTAACAAGCGACCATTTAACTCATAACCTTTTTGCATAACAAAGGTCACGGTATTGGGCGGTACATCATTTGACGGCTGAATGCTCATCGCTTGATGTTGTTCCGGGTTAAACGGCTGCCCCGCAGGGTCAATTTGCACCACACCAAACTTAGCTACCGTATCTAAAAAGCTCTTCATGGTCAGCTCTACGCCTTCAATGATGCCTTTAAACGCTTCATCTTCACGGTTGATAAAGTTCAGTGCGCGCTCAAGGTTGTCGGCAACGGGTAATAAATCACCGGCAAACTTTTCTAACGCAAATTTATGCGCTTTTTCGACATCTTGGCTAGCACGACGGCGAGCATTTTCAGCATCAGCTTTAATGCGCAGCATTAATTCGTGTTGTTCGGCCAACTGGCTTTGCGCTTTAGCCAGTTCATCTTCCAGCTTAGCAATAATGGTCTGCTCAGAAGACAGCTCTACCGTATCGGTATTAGCATCGTTAGTGGCCTGATTCGTTGCTTCTGTGGGTTCGGAAGGCTTTTGTTGCTCAGTCATTGTTACAATACTCCAATTAATGTAGGGGTATTATGGGGATCAATTCTGCCGATTCAAGTTTAAATTTAATTGTGCTGCGCATCCTTCGAGTAAAGGGATTAATTTTGCGTAATCCATCCGCCGCGGGCCAAGCAAAGCGACAAACCGATGTGGCTGCGTTTGATAGCTTTGGGCGATTAAACTTAATTGCGATAACTCAACAAATCCAGACTCTTTACCTAAGATGAGTTTAGGCTGAGCATCACGGGTGACCGTTTGTAACAAGGTAATTAAACCTGAGGGTTGTTCCAGCATTTGCACGACTTGTTGTAATGCAGGATTTTGCTGGTAATCCGGCGTTAGCAATAATTGATGTTGTCCATAAATCAAGGGTTGATGCTGCACAAACTCGTCTAAGCTTAATTGGCCTAACACTTTTTCAATAAGGATCTGGCCAAGGCCCGTTTCATTGCGCAAAATCGTGTTTAAACGCACCATGCCATCTTGCCATTGTCCACCGGCTAAAGCGGCATTAAGTAAGCACAACACCTTACTCATGGTGGCTGAATCGACACTTTGCTCACAATTAATAATACGATGCAGGATGTCACCGTCTTCATCGACCACCACCAACAACAAACGATCGCTGGCTAAGCGCACTAAGTCCACTTGCCGCACTTCGCGCCCTGCGGCTTTAGGAGCGCTAACAATGGCCACACAACCGGTTAAGTTCGCTAATAATTGTCCGGCTTGTTGACACATCAAGGACACCGGCAATTGCGGTAGTAAGCGGCTGGTTATTTCATGTTGCCACTTGTCACTCAAGGGCGCTAGCTGCAGCATTTTATCAATGAATAAACGAATGCCTAAGGTGGTAGGGATCCGCCCTGCCGAAGTATGCGGTGAGCGAATTAACCCTTGTTGTTCCAGTTGCACCATGGTGTTGCGCACCGTTGCCGAGCTCACATCAAGCTGTTTATGCTCAGCGATCAACTTTGACGCAACGGGCTGACCATCGAGCAAATATTGCTCCACAATCAACTTTAAAATTAGCTCTGTTCTGCTTAATGCCACAGCCATGCGCAATACCTGTAATTCAGTTAAAGAGGTAATGGGGTTTTTATTTTCAAATTCAAGCAGTTTTGCATAATCGCTCGCTAAAGCTGTTTTCTCTAAAGTTGTTAAGTCTATAGCGCTTTGCCCAAAAGCTTAGTTGATTGACAAGGCTGCAACTTCTTGTGGGTTATGTATATACTGAACGGGTCTGGATAAGGAAGACTGTTGCTATGAGCTCTACATTTGCCAAAGTTGGTTTAATTGGAAAACCCCATCACCCTGGCGCGAATCAAACATTGGCCAGCCTTTATCACTTTTTAAAAACCCAAGGCCTCAGTGTATTTGTCGAAGAACAAGTCGCTCAAAGCTTACAACTGGCTGATGCGGTGATCCTTGATTTGGTTGAATTGGGCAAAACCTGTGATTTAGCGATTGTGGTAGGTGGCGATGGGAATATGCTGGGCGCCGCGCGGGTGTTAGCCCGTTTTGATGTGGCTGTACTTGGCGTGAACCGTGGCAATCTGGGCTTTTTAACCGATCTGGCGCCTGAGAATTTTGAGCAACCGCTAAAAGATGTTCTGGCCGGTAACTTTGTTACAGAAAAACGTAACTTACTGGAAATTTCCGTGCATCGACACGGCAGTATAAAAAGTAGTAACAGTGCGGTTAACGAAGCAGTGTTACACGCCGACAAAGTGGCTCACATGATTGAATTTGAGGCCTATATCAATAATGAATTTGTCTATAGCCAGCGCTCTGATGGTTTAATTATCAGCACCCCCACAGGCTCTACCGCCTATTCCTTATCCGGTGGAGGCCCTATTTTAACACCGGATCTGGATGCCATGAGCTTAGTGCCGATGTTTCCACATACCTTAAGTAGCAGACCCTTAGTCGTTGCCGGTAACAGTGAGATACGCTTAAAAGTCGCTGAAACGAATGATGCCCATCTGCAAATAAGCTGCGACAGCCATGTTATTTTGGCTGTTATGCCGGGCGACGATATCTATATTCGTAAACACCCCAACCCACTGCGCTTGGTGCATCCACCGGGCTACAGTTATTATCATGTCCTGCGCAATAAATTAGGCTGGGGCAGTAAACTGTATTAACCGGCAAATATTTCTGCATCGACAACTTGCCAAAACAGAAAATACTGTATAGATTTACACTGTATACTTAAACAGCAATCGGAGTGGGTTTATGCTGTGTCATCTTCATATCAGTAACTTTGCTATAGTGCGGGCGCTGGAAATTGACTGGGCCGCAGGTATGTCAACCATTACTGGAGAAACCGGTGCCGGTAAATCCATTGCTATTGATGCTCTTGCTATTTGTTTAGGAGAGCGTGCCGATGCGGCAGTGCTGCGCCCTGGTGCAGACAAAGCCGATATTGTTGCCACCTTCGATATCAGCCAACTGACCGCCGCTAAAGATTGGCTACAACAGCAAGATTTACTCATGGGCAATGAGTGTATTGTCCGGCGGGTGATCAGTGCTGAAGGCCGCTCACGCGGCTATATTAATGGCGTACAAGTACCGGCACAGCAGTTAAAACTACTAGGGCAGCATCTGCTCGCTATTCATGGCCAACATGCACATCAATTACTGCAAAAAGCCGATTATCAACGCCAATTATTAGACGCCTTTGTGGGTAAGCCAGAGTTACTGCAACAAACCCGTCAAAGTTATCGCTATTGGCAACAACTCAAGCAAGAGTTTAGCCAATTAGAGCAATCGCAGCAGCAACGTGATGCCCAGCGACAATTGTTAGAATATCAAGTGGCTGAGCTCGATCAATTTGCGCCACAAGCCACTGAATTTGAACAACTTGAAGCCGAACACAGCCGCTTGAGTCATGGCCATACTCTACTGACACAAAGCCAACAATGCCTACAACAACTGTACGATGACGATAATCAAAATATTTATCGTGCGTTATCGCATTTAACTCAGCAATTAGAGGAATTAGTTCAGCTCGATCCGGCTTTGCAAGATGTGCAAAACATGTTGAATGACGCTTTGCTGCAAACCGAAGAAGCCAGTCGTGAATTACGCCGCTATGCCGATAAAGTAGAACTGGATCCTGAGCGTTTACAAGAAATTGATGAGCGCATGGGCACTTGGCTTAATTTAGCTCGCAAGCATCAAGTTAATGTTGAAAACCTGGCCGAGTTACATCAGCAACTGAGCCAACAGCTGGCTGAATTAACCGGCCATGATAAACGCCTAAACGAATTAGCACAGGCGATTAACCAAGCGGCAGACGTGTATCAAGTAGCGGCAACCAAGCTCACAGAAGCTCGGCAACTGGGCGCAACAGAATTAAGTGCGTTAATCACCCAAAATATGCACGAACTCAGTATGGCTAATGCCCGCTTTGCTATTGATTTACAAAATTTACCACTGGAACACGCTAGCGCCATGGGTTTAGATCAAATTAGCTTTACTGTTTCCACTAACCCAGGCCAGCCCTTACAAGCACTGGCGAAAGTCGCTTCGGGTGGAGAGTTGTCGCGGATCAGTTTAGCCATTCAAGTTATTTTAGCCGATAAGATCACCACACCCACCTTAATTTTTGATGAGGTTGATGTCGGGATCAGTGGGCCAGTGGCTGCCGGTGTCGGTCGCCTGTTACGCCAATTAGGCCGCAGCACACAAATTATTTGCGTAACACATTTACCGCAAGTCGCTAGCCAAGGTCACCAACAATTGTTTGTTGAAAAATATACTGACGGCCAAGCCACAGAAACACGTATGCGCCAGCTATCTGATGATGAACGTATCCAAGAAATTGCCCGTTTACTCGCCGGTGAAAACATCAGTGCCAATGCTTTAGCTAATGCTCGGGAACTATTATGTGCACCTGTAGTCTGATTCAGGGTTTTTCTGCACAGCTATCATAGGGTATGATAGTGTTATTCACTTTAAATTGATGATCATTATGAAAGCAGTATTAAAGACAGCATTACTCGTCGCCACTTTAGGCTTAAGCACGGCATGTAGCAGCTGGGTATACCGTATTGATATTCCACAAGGTAACTTTTTAGAGCAAAAAGACGTGGATAAGCTACGAGTAGCGATGACAAAAGAGCAAGTTATTTATGTCCTAGGCAACCCTGTGGCCGCCAATCCGTTTGATACTAATACGTGGCATTATTTTTATGCCTTAAAAGGTGGTCGTGGTAACAACTTTGAAAAACGGCTAGTGGTCGAGTTTAAAGAAGACCGCTTAGTCAATATCAATGGTGACTTTACTAAACACGCTGACTTTGATAAACCGCTGGATATTTAGTTTTTAAGCAAAGCGGATTAGATTGTTAATATAAAAAACCGCAGATGAAGCCTTTGCACTTCATCTGCGGTTTTTGTTGTTTAGGGTATGACCCAAGCAATGCATCATCTTTATAAAGCGGTATTTAAATTTAGCGCTTTAGCGGCTTGGCAAAACACCCACAAAAAGGCCTAACACGTTATAAACCGCTGAGCTAAGCACGGTATCAAGCGGATAAGTGTACTCACTTATCTAACTCGGAAAAAAGTTACCACAACCACTTTTTAAAAGCGCCTGTAGTTAATTTGGCCGGCCGCCCGTGACTTTATCAGCGCGGCCTTCTTCTTTCGCTTTTTCTGCTCGGCGCCGCCGTAAGTCTTTCGGATCCGCAATTAATGGGCGATAAATCTCAATACGATCGCCCTCTTTTACCTGATCGGATAACTTAACCGGCCGACTCCAAATTCCCACTTTTTGCGACGTTAAATCGATCTGTGGGAATTGTTGTAAAATACCTGACTGCTTAATAATCTGTTCGATACTTGCCACACGACTTACCGCAAGTGTTAACAGCACCTGACGCTCAGGTAAGGCATAAGCCACTTCAACCGTAATACGATCGGCAGCTGCCGCCCCCGCACTGGAATTATCCATAAACTTGTTTTGCCCGTTGTGTAAAAGCCTGCACCATGGCCGCGGTTAACTCTTGAAAAATCTTACCAAAAGCAAACTGTATTATCCGACTAGAAAATTCAAACTCTAGCTTTAAAATCACTTTGCAGGCTTGATCGTTTAAAGGTTCAAACTCCCAGCCACCACGTAAATGTTTAAATGGCCCATCGACCAATTGCATCTCAATACGTTGAAAAGGATGCAAATGATTACGAGTTGTAAAAGATTGACCAATACCGGCCTTGGAAATATGTAACTTCGCCACCACCTCTTTCTCAGCACGACTAACAATGTTGGCAGCACTACAACCTGGTAAAAATTGCGGGTAAGCATCGACATCATTTACCAGTTCAAACATTTGTTGCGCGCTGTAAAAAACCAAGGCACTGCGCTCAATTTGTGGCATACTCACTCCCCTTACATCAGGCCACAGATTGTAACAGAATAACGCCCAGCGACAACCTTGCACCGTGTAGCCTGCATAACTGAATATGAATACATGATGGCTGCAACTAGCCAAAAAAGTGAATTATGAGTAAAAAGCAAACAAACAAAAAGAACAATGGCACCATCGCGCAAAATCGTAAAGCGCGCCATGAATACTTTCTAGAAGAACGGTTTGAAGCCGGTCTTAGCCTACAAGGCTGGGAAGTAAAAAGTATTCGGGACGGTAAGGTTAACTTATCGGATGCTTATGTCATCTTACAAGATGGCCAAGCTTATTTGTTTGGCGCGCAGATCCAACCCTTGAATAACGCCTCTACCCATGTCATTTGCGATCCAGACCGCAGCCGTAAGTTATTACTGCATAAACGCGAGTTGATGAAGTTAATTGGCTTAAAAGAACGTGATGGTTATACCCTTATCGCCACGGCTATGTATTGGAAAGCTTGCTGGGTAAAATTAGAATTTCACTTGGCAAAAGGTAAGAAAAACTTCGACAAACGTGATGATATTAAAGATCGCGATTGGTCTCGTGAAAAAGAGCGCATGATGAAGCATTCAAAACGCTAAACTGGCTTTTATTTTGATTAGACGCTTGAAAAGCGTGCAAGTGAACCTTATAAAGTAAAAATGTTTGTAGTAACACGCTGCTGTGCCATTGGTAATTAGCATATTAAAGGCGTATACTAGAAACTCACTGAAGGTGTTAGTGTTAGACCACAGAATTCGGGGCTGATTCTGGATTCGACGGGACTCACGAAATCTTAAGTGCATGCCGAGGTGCGGTAGGCCTCGTAAAAAAGCCGCAAAAAACTAGTCGCAAACGACGAAAACTACGCAATCGCTGCTTAATAGGCAGTAGATAGCTCTTCCCCTCACGCATGCCTATAAGCTGAGACTCTGGAAGATCACCCCTAATAGGATCGCGTCGCGTCTTCGCCTGGAGACAAACCGTTAAAATCAATCAGGCTCGCCCGACGATAGCCTGCCACTCGGCGCTCATAGGGTTAACTAAATGAATGGCTAAGCATGTAGTACTGACGATCTAGGTTTTTCGGACGCGGGTTCAACTCCCGCCAGCTCCACCAAATGACGGACTAAGCCAGTCCATAACCGGCCACTAACCCAGCGTAATTGCTGGGTTTTTTATTGCCTGCCATTCTATGCTGGTCTACTATGTTTTAACAGATACCCCCTATGTTTTAGGGTATTTTTGCGGGGTACTATGATCGGCGCCAAAACCGATACCCTACAGCAAAAAGTACTATTTTATCGGAGGTTAGTTTAAAAGATGCGAGACATGCTCGAGACGAGGCACGCAAGCAATTAGCACAAGGTATCGCACCCAGCGCAGAAATGCAGGCCCGAAAGCTGGCAAATTATGAGTTCTCGAACAGTTTCAAACGCACTATTTCGCAAGCAACTGTTCTCATTCCCCCCAATAAAACATTGAAAACTGTTTTTTCATTATTTCCGCTCTATACGTTTTAGAGCTAGATTTCGTAGCCATGCCGTAACAAACGTGTAGAGGAATTAAGTGCTCTTCTCTTGGATGACAATACCTAGCTCCTGGGGCCGACGTCCAATTTACGAGTCTTTCCAGTCTTTCCTGTTCTGACAGACTCACATCATTTATCGTTTCCCTGAGCCACTCATCAAAAGCAATATTATTGGCGAGCGCGCCTTGAGCATCTGGGGTAAAAAATGCACGTATGTTGTGGAATGAAGAGCCAGATCCTAAGACCAGTAGATTATCCCAATCCAGCGATTTCAATGCATTACCTATCTGAATGTGCAGTAAGGGATCTAGAGTGTATTCTAAGGAAAGCTGCACACATGGAATATCAAATTCAGGGTACATGATCTTAAGTGGTACAAATAAGCCATGATCAAAACGCTGTTGATCATCTTTCGCAGCGTCGATACCGTGCTTTTTAAGTGCCTTGACAACACACTCTGCCAATTCTGGGTCGCTCGGAGCGGGATATTGGATCTCATACGATTCTTTTGGAAACCCAACGTAGTCATAGATAATTCCAGGACTTATTCCTGACGTTACTGTCGGTAAACGTGCCTCCCAATGGGCGCTTATCACCAATATTGTGCTAGGTTTACCCACTTCTGCCGCGATTGCGTATTTCGGGATGATCCGGCCAGCGATTTCGGCATGAGTCGGCCACCCATTTCGGTATCATCCGGCCACTGATTTCGGCCTCATCCGGCCACCTGTTTCGGTATCGTCCGGCCAGTTTGT
>NZ_JAJHOG010000008.1:0-164256 GCF_020819615.1 Rheinheimera sp. UJ51 | reverse complement strand
GGCGTCCTACTTCTTACTACCTGGACGCCGAGAGCGATGTTATCCTCGCTGCCTAAAGTCGAGTAAGCAGAAATACCCTGTCCGAAAGAAAAATGCCGGCCAGCTTAACTGACCGGCATTAGCGACTGGCGCGGTTTTTTTAAAACGAAAACGTAGGTAATGTTTATACACCATCCGTCATAAAACGAATGGCGGCAGCAATTTCATCATCAGAACAAGTGGTACAGGTGCCTTTAGCTGGCATGTTACGAATGCCTTCAATAGAGTGCTTTAATAACACATCAAAACCTTGCTCTAAACGCGGCTTCCAATCAGCAGATTGATGTTTTGGTGCATCAAGTGCACCCGTGCCATGACAGGCAAAACAGGCAGATTGATAAACTTGCTCGCCACTGCGTGGACCTGTTGCCGCGGCAGCCGCAGCTGGGGTAGCACCAGCAACATAAACCTGACCTACTGGCGCAATGCGTTTTGCAATAGCGTCGGCATCAGAGGTTGCGCTCGCGTGGACGCCGATGGTAATCAGCAGCAAACTTACTGCAACTGTCAATTTATTCATAGTGTTGATCCCATACTGAAAGCCATAAGTAATTGCTGGCATTATAGCCTGCATCTAATCCGAAACGGAAGAGCTTAGGCAGATTGTTAGTGCAGCGCATTGCATTGCCATGTGTAAACTTTTAGCCGCGACACCGCCGCAAAGGCTTATGCTTATTGCTTTATGCCAAAAGGCGCAGCAAAACGGTTTTTTTAAAGCGAAATTTTTTAAAAAAGAGGCTAGGCAAACCCGGTTATTGTGATAGTCTGTTCGACCTGCTTGATGAGGATATTTGGCACCCAGGAAGAATTCGGGCCAGGCAGTAAAGCGTTTTCCACATTACGCAATGCAAAAAAATAAGAATAACGGCACTTTCAGTTTCCCCGTTTAGTTAAATAAAAACAAACACTTAAAACACTACCATTAACATTCTGCCTCAAGCAGGATGACATTTTCCTATGGGTTTTGCACAAAGTTATCCACAGCTTACTCTCTTTTTAACGCAGCAAAGTCAATCGGTTCAGCTGGTGGTAGGGGGATGGCTGTGGCATGCTATTACGCATCAGCTTTGCAGGAATTATTATCATGGTCTACATCCCCAAAAACCCGTTAATTTTGGTTGACGGATCCTCCTATTTATTTCGGGCTTATCATTCACCACCGCACTTAACCAATTCAAAAGGCGAAGCCACTGGCGCTATTTATGGTGTGGTGAACATGCTTAAAAGCTTGTTAAAACAATATCAGCCCAGCGAAATGGCCGTGGTGTTTGATGCGAAAGGCCCAACGTTTCGTAATGAAATGTATCAAGAGTACAAAGCACATCGCCCGCCGATGCCTGATGACCTACGCAGCCAAATTGCCCCGTTACATCTGATCATCGAAGCCATGGGTCTGCCTTTACTTTGTATTAGCGGCGTAGAAGCTGATGATGTTATCGGTACTATTGCCCGTCAAGCTAGCGCTGCGGGGCGTCATACGTTGATTTCAACCGGTGACAAAGATATGGCGCAGCTGGTAGACGAACATGTCACCTTAATTAACACGATGAACAATACGTTGCTCGACCCTATCTCGGTTAAAGAGAAATTTGGCGTCGGTCCGGAGTTGATTATCGATTATCTCGCGCTGATGGGCGACAAAGTTGATAACATTCCTGGTTTGCCTGGTGTCGGTGAAAAAACAGCCGCAGCCTTATTGCAAGGGCTGGGCTCAATTGAACACATTTATCAACAGCTTGATCAAGTTGCCACACTGACCTTTCGTGGTGCCAAAAATATGGCTGCTAAGTTGGCAGAACATAAAGCACAACTGGCGTTGTCTTACCAACTGGCCACGATTAAATGTGATGTCGAATTACCCTATCAACTCACCGATTTACAGATCCGTCCCACAGACAAGCAACAGCTAAGCGAGCTGTACCGACAATGCGAATTTAAACGCTGGTTAGCCGAGATCCTCAGTGACAGTGACACGAACACCTCGGGCACGTCGCAGCAACTCGAAAATGCCACTACTACTCACACAGCGACAGAACACACAGCCGATGAACCCGTCAGGCAAGTGATTGATCGCAGTCAGTATCAAACGGTGCTGACCGAACAACAATTTACTGCATTGCTTCAAGAAATAAACCAAGCAGAATTAACCGCTTTTGATACGGAAACCACCAGCTTAGATTATATGCAGGCGGAATTGGTTGGTTTATCTTTTGCCACGGCAGCAGGAAAAGCATGGTATCTGCCTTTAGCGCATGATTATTTAGGCGCGCCAGCGCAACTCGATCGCCAGTGGGTTTTAGCACAACTGCAGCCTTGGCTGGAAGATGACAACAAAGCCAAGGTTGGCCAAAACTTAAAATACGATCAAAGCGTGTTAGCGCGTTATCAATTAACCTTACGGGGTATCCGCTTTGATACCATGTTGGAATCTTATGTGCTTAACTCGGTAGCGGGCCGTCACGATATGGATTCGCTTGCGCTGAAGTATTTAGGTCATAACACTATTAGCTTTACTGATTTAGCCGGTAAAGGGGCTAAGCAGCTGACGTTTAATCAAATTGAACTTGCCCAAGCCGCAGAATATGCCGCTGAAGATGCCGATGTGACACTGCAACTGCATCAAACACTATGGCCACAATTGCAACAAAGTCGTGAGCTGGTCAAGGTGTTTACTGAGATCGAGCTGCCTTTAGTGAACATTTTGTCGACAATAGAGCGCCACGGCGTGCTGATTGATAGCAACTTGTTGGCCAAGCAAAGTGAACAGTTAACTGCCCGTATTAAAGAGCTAGAACACTTGGCTTACGATGCAGCAGGCAAAGAATTTAATCTGGCCTCGCCAAAACAACTGCAAGAGATCCTGTTCGAGCAGATGAAGTTACCGGTATTGAAAAAGACACCGAGTGGCACCCCGTCGACTGCCGAAGAAGTGCTCGCTGAGCTTGCTTTAGAATATGACTTTCCAAAACTGATCACTGAGCATCGTGGTTTAAGTAAGTTACGCTCTACTTATACCGATAAACTGCCGAAGATGGTGAATCCCGCTACGGGGCGCGTGCACACCTCCTATCATCAGGCGGTAGCCGCCACCGGTCGCTTGAGCTCTACAGAACCGAATTTACAAAATATTCCGATCCGTACCGAAGAAGGCCGACGCATCCGCCAAGCCTTTATTGCCCCTGCTGGTAAATGCATCCTGGCCATCGATTACTCGCAAATCGAATTACGGATTATGGCGCACCTATCGCAAGATAAGGCCTTATTGGATGCCTTTGCTAATGGTCTTGATGTGCATAAAGCCACCGCTGCTGAAGTGTTTGCCATTAGCTTAGATGAAGTGACTAGCGAGCAGCGCCGCCGCGCCAAGGCCGTGAACTTTGGGCTCATTTATGGCATGTCTGCTTTTGGTTTAGCCAAACAACTGGGTATTGCTCGCCATGAAGCACAGCATTATGTTGACCGCTATTTTGAGCGTTTCCCTGGTGTACTGGATTATATGGAGCGCACGCGAAAGCAAGCACATGATCAAGGCTATGTTGAAACATTGTTTGGTCGCCGCTTATATTTGCCTGACATTAATGCCCGCAATATGGGTAGGCAAAAGGGCGCCGAACGTGCGGCCATTAATGCCCCCATGCAAGGCACCGCAGCCGACATTATCAAATTAGCCATGATCAAGGTAGCGGCGTGGTTGGAACAACACGATAACAACGCTGTGCAAATGATTATGCAGGTGCACGATGAATTGGTGTTTGAAGTGGCAGAGCAAGAGGTTGAGCGCGTTGCTGCCGAGTTAAAAACCTTGCTAGCCAGTGCCGCATCATTAGATGTGCCCCTTTTAGCAGAAGCCGGTTATGGTAAAAACTGGGATGAAGCACATTAAATTTCGTTGTTAATAAAGGTAATTTAATTACATAAACCCGAAAGCAAGCGCTTACATTTATAGTTTTGTAGTTTAATTACAGTTTTTGCTTGCAATAGTGCAAAAATTAGCTAAAATTTGCGCTGTAGGGTACAGAGGTAAGATATTCTATCTTTCGCTTCAGTATGTTTTTACTATTGAAGATCAGAAAGTAGGCTTTATTAGCCGCCCCGCTGCTTGCAGCGGGGCGTTTTTTTTGCTGCAAAAGTCAGAATGATGATTACGAAAGGCTTATTCACTTGGCATGTAGCGGTAAGATAACGCGTATCTTTGCTATCAGGCGAGTCAGGCGTTAAAATTTTAGAGTAAATACTTCAAACTGCATCAGTTGGGTGTTATGATCAACACGTCTTAACAGTAAGACATCCTGTTGATTGAATTTATATAGCTTCTCCCCTGCTTGCTATAACCGACCCCCTTGGGTCGGTTTTTTTATGCCGCGTTATCGTCGTTAAACCACTGATCTAGCGTTTGTTCTAATTCGGGTAAACCAAACTTATTTAACGAGCTAAAAGCCTGTACCTTAACATCACCCATAAAGGCCATGGCCGCATCACGTACTTCCAGCACAATTTTATTCCGAGCACCAGGCCCCAGTTTATCGGCCTTAGTCAGTAAAATCAGCACCGGTAATTGGCTTTGCACCGCCCAATGAATGAGCTGCTGATCCAAATCTTTTAACGGATGACGAATATCCATTAATACCACTAAGCCTTTTAGACTTTGCCGTTTTTCTAAATACTCAGACAGTGACTTCTGCCATTTTTCTTTTACAGCTAAAGGCACTTTGGCAAAACCATAACCGGGTAAGTCGATTAATCTTTTATGCTCGGCCAACGTAAAGGTATTAATCAGCTGAGTACGACCTGGCGTTTTACTGGTTCTGGCCAAAGCATTTTGGCGTGTTAAAGTATTTAATGCGCTGGATTTACCGGCATTTGAACGTCCGGCAAAGGCAACTTCGATGCCGTTGTCTGCGGGTAATGCCTTAATATCCGGGGCGCTGGTAAGAAAACGTGTTTGTTGATAATTTAATTTAATAGACGACACAGCCTGCTCCGGCGGTTAATTTGTGGCTATTGTAGCGGATCAAGGGAGCAGTAAGAAGCATTTGCCGTGCTTTTGACCATAGTATGGGATTTTACTTTGGGCAGTTTCGTGTAAAATAGCTAAAAATTCACCTTAATGTTATTCATTGCTGCCAGCAAGCTGGCTTTTGAATGCGGACTGAGACGGATCAAACATGAAAAAAATCATACTTCCTCTGGCGCTGTTATTCGGTTTAGTCGGTACAGCTCATGCTTTTGACGGTGACGCCGAAGCAGGCAAAGCAAAATCTGCCACTTGTGCGGCTTGCCATGGTCCTGACGGTAACAGCGTTGTGACCATTTATCCTAAATTAGCAGGTCAACACGCTGAATATTTATATAAACAGTTAACCGATTATAAGTTAGGTATGACCACTGGCGGGAAAGAAGGTCGTGCTAATGCCATCATGTACGGAATGGTTGCTGCATTATCTGATCAAGATATGCAAGATTTAGCCGCTTACTTCTCTTCTCAGCGCATTACATCTGGCACCACCCCAGAAGAAGTGATCGAAGTAGGTCAAAAGCTGTATCGTGGCGGTGATGCCGATCGCGGTATTCCAGCTTGTATCGCCTGTCATGGTCCACGTGGCGCAGGTACTAGCTTAGCGGGTTTCCCAAGAATTGGCTTCCAGAACGCAGACTATGTTAAAGCCACTTTACAAGAATTTCGTGCTGGCACTCGTGCTAACGACATGAACGGCATGATGCGTGATGTGGCCAAAAAGCTGACTGACGATGATATTAAAATTCTGTCGCAATACTTAGGCGGCTTACACTAATACTTAGTAATTAGAAAAAACCGGCGAAAAAGCCGGTTTTTTTTATGCCGCTCTGTGAGAAATATCTTACAAAGCATGTAAGACATCATCTATAGTTGAATTTTAATTGAACTATTCCAACTTTCTACACTTAACTTAAACCACTGAAAAATAATACGATATAGACTAAAGTCTAATTTTTTTCAGGTTTTTTATACTCAAGCGCTTGTTATCTGATTAGATCGGAGTAAATTAACTCTATCGCCGTTAGCGGTAAAACAACAGGGAATTTAGGTTAAGGAAGCCGCATGCACATTATGTGCGCTGTGTTTAAAGATGCTCAGATGGTGTTACGCGTGAACCACGCGCAAGGAAGATTACGAAAGCATTAGGAAGATCATAAATAAGAAAACTTTTGCACGGACAGCAAACAATAATATAGGGATAATTTGCAACACGGTGTTGACTGCGCATCAGGATGAATTGCATCATTCCAAAGGTGTGTCCACCTCTAGGCACGAATAAACAGGGCGATAAGTTAATCTTATCGCCCTTTGTTTTGGATGTAATATGCAACAATCAATCTGCCCATTATGCGGCCATGCTGATACCCATCGCTATAACGCCCAACTGCACCCCCCATACTGGCAATGTCAGCGTTGCGCCTTGGTGTTTTTAGACCGGCAGCACCTACTCACTGCCGAACAAGAAAAACAACACTATTTGCTACACAACAATGATCTGAACGATGCGGGTTATCGGCTATTTCTGAATAAATTGGCCGCGCCCTTACTGCAAACCTTGGGCAATACCACGAAAAGTGGCTTAGACTTTGGATGCGGTCCCGGCCCGTTGCTAGCCAATATGTTACAGGAAGCCGGTCATCAGATGCAGGTTTGGGATCCCTTCTTTGCCAATGACCCCGCCCCGTTAGAGCAGCAATACGATTTTATCAGCTGCACCGAAGCGATTGAGCACTTTGTCGATCCGCTTAACGAGTGGCAATTATGGCTACAACTGTTAAAGCCGGCAGGGGTGCTCGCGATTATGACCAAATGTTATCCAACCGCAGAGGCGTTCAGCAATTGGTATTATCGACGAGATCCGACACATATTAGTTTCTTTAGTCAGGCCACATTTCGTTGGTTAGCAGCACAATATCAGCTTAAGGTGGCATTTCCAGCGAATGATGTGGTGATCTTCAGCAAAGCTGGGTAAAATGATCGGTCTTTTTACAGGTAGCAAAATACTATGACGCGTCAAAAAAAATCCCGCAATGCTGGCAACAATGGCCAACGCCATTTACCTGCCAGTGAGATCCGCAAAACCCGAGAAACCAAAGAAGAGACCAAGAAGAAAGGCTCTGGCCTGAAATCGGGTACTCGTAACAGCATGCAACAAAGTAAAGATGCACAAGCTGAAGCGAACAAAGCCAAAAAAGATCCGCGAATTGGTAGCAAAAAACCTATCGCGTTAATCGCTGAGCCTACTTTGGTTGAGCAGATGCCCAACGTGGTCAGTGCCATACCCAAAGCACAGTTAAAAGCGGTTAAAGCTGAAACACTGACACCAGAGCAAGAGTTGGCCAGTATCGAAGCCGATGAGCGCCTACAAGCCCTATTAGAGCGCGTTGAGCAAGACGAAGTATTAACCGGCAAAGATGCAAAATACTTTAATAGCAAAACGGCACGCTTAAGTGAGCTGTTACAGTTATTAGGCTTAGATGACGCCGATGACGAAGCAACGCGCAACGATAGCGCAGACGAAGAAGAAGATCCATTAGCGCGTTTTGAGCGTACCGACTGGCGTAAAACTTTGCTAGGCGATGAGGATTAAGCGTGACGTTATTATGGGCAAGTATGTTGGTGTTAGGTGTGGTCATTATTGCCGTACTGGCTTTTTATGCCGGTAAGTTATTGTGGCAGGTCAAGTTACAAACCCAGCGCCAACAACTCGAGCAACAGCAACTCGAGCAGAAGCAGCAAGAGAAAAAACGCTACCTGCATGAAAGTATCGTGTTGATTAGCCGAGCAATGCTGGAGCAACAATGCGAGTTTTCCGAGGGCGCATTACGCCTTTGGGTGCTACTCGATCATTGGCCCGAAGAAGATAAGCCGGATCCCGTTGTGCACTATCCGGCTTTGCATAAGATGTATTTGGTGGTTCGTGATATGCCGACACATCAAGCCCGAAAAGAGCAAGATAAAAAGCTTACGAAACAACAAGATAAAATTCGCCAACAAGCAGAAATCGACCTTAAAAGCGAGATTGAAGCTGACGTTAGCAAATTATTAGCAAGATTTCAGCAGGCCTAAGCCTGCTGCAATTTACTGATTACTGCTTATATACTTGCCCTGCTTTCATCACAAAACTGACGTTTTGCATCAGCTTGATATCCTGCAGCGGATCGCCTGCAACAGCAATGATATCGGCAATCTTACCAGCTTTAATCGAGCCAAGCTCTTGCTCAACGCCAAGTAATTTCGCGCCTTCAATCGTTGCACTATGAATCGCCGTTAACGCCGGCATACCGGCTTCGGTCATATAAACAAACTCTAGCCAATTATCGCCATGCGCGCCGACACCCGCATCAGTACCAAAAGCAATATTCACCCCAGCTTTATAGGCCCGAGCAAAAGTTTGCTGAATGAGTGGCCCGATGGTGGCGGCTTTAGGCCGAACAATTTCAGGGAAGAAACCGTCAATTTGCGCTTTATTTTGCACCCATTTACCGGCACTGATCGTCGGCACATAATAGGTACCGTGTTTTTTCATCAGGGCAATGGTGTCTTTATCCATGTAAGTACCATGCTCAATCGAATCCACCCCAGCAATAATCGCTCGCTCCATCCCTTCTTTACCATGAGCATGCACAGCGACTTTCATGCCGTAATCTTTCGCGGTTTGCACCACAGCAGCTAACTCTTCAACGGTAAATTGTGGATTCATACCACTTTTTGCGACACTTAATACCCCGCCGGTTGCGGTGATTTTAATCAGATCTGAGCCTTCTTTATAACGCTGACGAACCGCTTGCTGGGCTTGAACCGGGCCATTTAGCACCCCATCAGTAGGGCCTGGGTTGCCCAATAACGCATTGGCTAAACCGTTGGTAGGATCAGCGTGTCCACCGGTGGTGGCTAATGATTTACCTGCAGCAAAAATACGCGGCCCTTTAACGTAACCTTGAGCAATCGCTTTGCGCAGCGCGATACTCACCTGATGGCTATCGCCCAACTCACGTACTGTTGTAAACCCGGCCATTAAGGTTTTTTCAGCAAACGCCGCGCCGCGAAGGGCAAAATCGGCTTCATTTAAACGGCTCCAGTCACTGTACGAGGTCGCACTTAATTGCGTTGAAAAATGCGTATGCATATCCATCAAACCCGGCATAACCGTGTGATTGCGTAAATCCACCACAGTCGCCTCCGCACCAGGCTGTTGGTAACCGGCAACGATGGCGCTAATTTTATCGTCAACGACAATGATGGTTTGTGTTGTTAAAGGCTGTTTATCTTCAGCAGTAATCAATTTACCGGCGTGAATATAGGTTGTTGCAGCCTGTAAGGCCGATGGCATAGCACAAAGTGTCGCCAGTGCCAGTAGAGAGAGTCTTATCATGGTTATTATCCTCTTAACATTATTAGCTTGTTGCCCTGTCATTGAAACTATGGGCTGCTGGGCCAAACCAAGCAATGCGCTTGCGGTATCTAGCCAGAATATGCGATTAACCGCTCGACTCGTCGCTATTCGCCAGTTCAGCTAACACAAAATCAACACCGCCACTGTTAATCAGCCAACGGGTTTGCTTACCCTCAGTGACCATCTTGGCTTCTTGCAATAATTGATAATATAAGTTGCGATGTAATCTGGCGGATAACCCCCGCCACAACTGCAAGTAAGGTAATTGCTGCCCGGCATAATGTTGGATCTGTAAAGGATAAGCCGCACTGAGTGGCACAGCATCTTCAATGTTAGTGGTTAGCCATAACTCCGGGCCTGAGACAGCCTGTTGCCAATGACTTTGCGTTACTAAAAAAGGCACGTCGGCCACCTGGATGCGGACTTTTTCAGCCGGTGTTTGTAGAAAATAGTCGTTATCCTGCTTGAGTAAAACCGACGCGAATAAACGTACTAAGGCCGGTCTTTGAATAGGGCTATCTTGATATAACCACTGGCCATCGGCAGTAATTAACAACGGCAAATCACCACAAAAGGGGGGATCCCAGCTTTCAACTGGCGCTAAGTTAGGTTGGCTGAGTTGCTGTTGTAACTGAGATAAATCCATACCAAAAGGATCCATTGGCGTGCTAATTAAACTGCAGTATAGCTGGGCAACACTGAGAAAGTAAGGTAATGACAAAGGCAGGAAAAGAAGTGGGGTGACTGATGGGGCTCGAACCCACGACAACCGGAATCACAATCCGGGGCTCTACCAACTGAGCTACAATCACCGCCGAGGTGGCTATTTTAACCAAAAACCTCGCATGGCTCCAAGCTCTTTTTTGTAATTTGTCATCTAAGGGTATAAGGCTTTATGGTATGATCGTCAGCGTTTGCTGAGGTTTCCGGATTTACCGTCAGCAACACGCATAGTTTAGAAACCTCATCACACACCCTGCTAAAAAATTCAAAGGAGTGTTACATGGAACAAATCAACGAGTTATTCCAACAAAACCATGAGGTTTTACTCGGGTATTTATTACAGCTTGTCGCTGCTATCGTCATCTTTTATGTAGGCCGCATCATTGCTCGCGGTATCAAACGATTAATTGAAAAAGGCTTGTTATCACGCAGTATTGATAAGGCCGTTGTTTCTTTCTTAAGCAGCATTGTGTATGCCATTTTAATTATTGCCACAACCTTGATGGCACTGTCGCAAGTTGGCGTGCAAACGACTTCGTTTATCGCTATTTTAGGTGCTGCCGGTTTAGCGATTGGTTTAGCATTACAAGGCTCTCTGGCTAACTTTGCCTCTGGTGTGTTGATTATTCTTTTCCGCCCATTTAAATCAGGTGACTTTATTGATGCCGGTGGTATTTCCGGTACTGTAGATAAAATTGAAATCTTCCAAACCACCATGAAAACGCCCGATAACAAACGCGTTATCGTGCCCAATGCCAAAATCACCGGTAGCCATATCACTAACTTTTCTGCTGAGGCCACGCGCCGTGTCGACTTAGTGATCGGTATCAGCTATGACGCTGATTTATTAAAAGCGAAAAACCTACTGCAAGACATCATCAAAAATGATGAGCGAGTTTTGGCTGAGCCTGCGCCCAATATCCGTGTCTCTGAATTAGCCGACTCTTCAGTCAACATTATTGTGCGCCCTTGGGTGAATAGTGCTGATTACTGGGGAGTGTATTGGGATACGCTTGAAAAAGTAAAATTGACCTTTGATGAACACGGTATTGGTATTCCCTTCCCGCAAATGGACGTTCATCTTAAACAAGAAACAAAGGAGTAAGCATGAAATTATTCACTGTAGCCGCAACGTTAAGTGTCTTATTTGCGGGTGCCGCGCAAGCTCAAGCGCCAGAGAAAGAGCAAAAGATGTGGAAAACCTCAGCAGAGCTTGGCGCCATTACCACTACAGGTAATACAGCAGGTACGTCTATTACCGGTAAAATCGATGCCAGACAAGAGCTAGAAGAATGGAGCAATCAGTATATTTTCAGCGCTTTCTTTAAAGAAGATGAAAAAATCGATGCTGATGGTAACAGAGAGAAAGAGCGGTCAGCGCAGCGCTATCTGGTATCCGCGAAAGGGGCTTACAAAATCGGTGATGAACACGATAATTTGTTTGTGTTAGGTTCGTATACCGATGATAAATTTGGTGCTTACACTAAATACACCACCATCGCCGCCGGTTACGGTACCCGTCTAATGGATCTGGAAAACCAGACGCTGGATGTGGAAATCGGTCCGGGTTATTACAACGCCCGCCGCTCTACTGACGAAACAGAAAATGGCTTGCTGGCCCGTGGTGCTGCGGAATTTAAATGGACCATCAGTGAATCTGCCGCTTTCTCGCAAACACTCAGCGTCGAAATCAGTAACGATAATACGCGGACTATTGCCGAAACCGCACTCAGTGCCAGAGTGAATGGTGCTATGCAGATGAAAGCCGCCTTTTTGGTACAAAATGACTCTGATGTCACTGCCGATAAAAAGAGTACCGACACGCAAACCTCATTAACCTTGGTTTACGCGTTCTAAGTACACCTATTACACAGCGGCTTCGTGCCGCTGTGTGCTTTATTTACCTTAATTCGCAACAAAAAGCGTCTGTTTGCCTCTCTCCCCGTTTCGAATACCCGCAAGTTCAACTATGCTTAGTACTTTTCTTCGTCATAACACAGACGCTGTTTATCGCTGAAAATATGGAATTAACATGAATCCAACGGCATCCAAACTGAGCAAACTGCCTTACTACCCTATCTTGGGTGCCGCGATCTATCTGCTATTGGGCTTGCTTTGGATCGAGTTTAGCGATGTGTTTTTAGCGTCCATCGTTAGCGATCCGGTTTTACTCACCCGTTATCAAACCTATAAAGGGTTTGTCTATGTGCTGCTAACCGCCATCCTCGCCTGGGTCTTGTTAAAACAGCGGCTGCAGTTTGAAATGGCGCTGGTTGAATCACAACGCCTGAGTCATATGGCGTTTGACTATGCTGCAACCGGTATTGCCTATGTCGACGTCAATGGGCAATTCATTAAGGTCAATCAAGAGCTGTGTCGTATGCTGGAATACAGCGCTGACGAATTAAGAAGCATGACGTTTCAACACATCACGCACCCTGATGACTTATTACTTGACCAAGGTTTGCGAGAAAAGATTTTAGCCAATGACATCAAGCAATTTTCCATTGAAAAACGCTACATCACTAAAAATAACCACACTTTATGGGTACGTTTATCTGTCGCTTTATTACCGCCACAACAGCATCTATCGGCTTATTTTATCTCGGTCATGCAGGATATTTCTGCGATAAAACACGCACAACATCAACTGCAAGAAAGCGAACAACGCTTTCGCACCTTACTCGACAGCATGCCCAATATCTCGGTACAGGGATATGACGAACATGGCGTAACGCTTTACTGGAATAAAGGCAGCGAGTTAGTGTATGGCTATAGCAAGCAAGAAGCGCTTGGCCGTAACTTACTGGATTTAATTATTCCCCAGCCAATGCATAACGATGTAAAAGCCGCTATTCAAACAATGACACATTCTGGCCAACCATTACCGCCTGAAGAATTACAGTTACAACGCAAAGATGGCAGTCTGGTCAGCGTATACTCGTCACACGCGGTGATCTTCGACCCGGATAATAAACCGCGCATTTACTGCATTGATATCGATTTGACTGAACGCAAACAACAAGAAGCGCAATTAGCCTTTTTAGCAGAATACGATCCCCTTACGCACTTACCCAATCGCCAATTTTTTACGGGTCGTTTAGAACAAGCGATTAAGGTTGCCCGGCGCGAAAAGCTGCAATTAGCCGTATTGATAATCGACTTAGACAATTTTAAAACCATCAACGATTCGTATGGCCACAGTGTCGGCAATTTACTGTTAAAAAACGTCAGTGAAAAGCTTAAAATTTTCTGTCGAGACACCGATAGCTTGGCGCGTCTGGGGGGCGACGAGTTTGCGATTCTGATCGAGCACTTACCCCACACAGAAGATGCCGCACGCTTTGCTTTAGAACTGCTGCAAGCCTTACAACAACCGGCAACTTTAACTGAACGAATTGACGTGACTATTACCGCGTCTATTGGCATTAGTTTGTACCCTGAGCATCACAACAACGCTGAATCATTATTGCAAGGTGCTGACGCGGCACTGTACAAAGCCAAAGCGGAAGGTCGCAGCACATACAGCTTTTTCAGTAGCCAACTGACTTCGACAGCACGGCAACGCTTGCAGCTGGAAACTAAGTTGCGCCTGGCGATTAGTCAGCAACAATTACAATGTTACTTTCAGCCGCAAATAGCTATTCAAAGCGGTCAAATCATCGGCGCAGAATTACTGATCCGCTGGCAAGATGCCGAGCAAGGCTTTATTTCACCAGAGCTTTTTATTCCCGTGGCGGAAAACTGCGGGTTAATTCATATCATTGGCCATTTTGTGTTAGAGCAAGCCTGCCTCTTAGGCAAACAATGGTTAGAGGAAGGCTTACCTCAAGTGAGGTTAGCGGTGAATGTCTCGGCGCATCAATTTAGTAAAGGTGACTTCGAGCAACAAGTGATCTCCACCCTGCTCGCTACCGGCTTCCCCGCCCATTTACTTGAGTTAGAAGTCACAGAAACCGCGTTAATGCACAACAAAGATGCCGCTATTCGCACGATGCAACAATTACGTGCTGCCGGTATTCGCCTTGCCATTGACGACTTTGGCACAGGCTATTCGTCCTTAGCCTATTTACAACGCTTGCCGCTGGATATTCTTAAAGTCGATCGCAGCTTTATTGATAACATCACCGACAATGACGATGACCGACAAATCAGTAAAGCGATCATTGAGTTAGCGCATACGCTACATTTTGATGTATTGGCTGAAGGCGTTGAAACAGCCGAGCAGTTGGCCTTGCTAAAAGAGATGGCCTGTGATTACTATCAAGGTTATTATTTTAGTCAAGCCGTACCCGCTGAGCAATTTCGCCAGCTGCTACTGAATCAGTCGCCGCACGCTTAAACACATGCTAGCAACTCGGCGACACGTTTAACTTGCAAAGGACGCCTGGTTGAAAATCCTGCACACCTCCGATTGGCATTTAGGCCAAAACTTTTTTACTAAAACCCGTAAAGATGAGCATCACGCTTTTATTCAGTGGCTACTGGCCCTAATCAGTCGCGAACAGATTGACGCGGTGATTATCGCCGGTGATGTATTTGATACCGCCACTCCGGCCAGCTATGCGCGAGAACTTTACAACGAGTTTGTTGTACAACTGCAACAACGTCAATGTACGCTGGTGGTGTTAGGCGGGAATCATGACTCCGTTGCGGTACTTAATGAATCGCGACAATTACTCGCCTGTTTAAATACCTATGTGGTGGCCAGTACCGAATTGCCTGTTGAACAACAAGTGATTCTACTAAACGATAAACAAGGTCAACCGGGCGCTTTGCTGTGTGCGGTGCCGTTTATTCGAGCTAAAGATGTGCTGCAAAGCCAAGCCGGCGACACCGGCCAGCAAAAGCGCCAAGCACTAGCCAATGCCATTGCCGAGCATTACCAACACCTTTTTCAACTCGCCGAACAACAACGGCAAGAGCAGCAACTAGACATTCCCATTGTTGCCACGGGCCATTTAACGGCGCTTGGCGTCAGTAAAAGCGAGAGCGTACGCGAGATTTATATCGGCACCTTAGAGGGTTTTGCCGCAGAGGGTTTCCCACCGGCCGATTACATTGCGCTGGGGCATATTCATAGGCCACAGCGCGTGGCGAAAACCGAACATATTCGCTATAGCGGCTCGCCATTACCCTTGAGCTTTGACGAGCTGGGCACAACCAAACAAGTGGTGCTGGTGGAGTTTAACGGCCGCGAGCGCCAACACATTCGCTGTATTGATGTGCCGCTGTTTCAACCCATGCAGGTGATCAAGGGGGATCTTGACACTCTGGCCGTGCAAATGGCCGCCATTGCACAACAACAGCACAGTAAGCCCGTTTGGCTCTGTTTGGAAATTGCCACCCAAGATTATTTGTCTGATTTACAGCAGCGCGTACAACAACTGTGCGAAGGCTTGCCTGTCGAGGTATTGTTGGTACGCCGACAACGCGCTGCGCCTAGCCAAGCGTTAATACAGCAGCAAAAAGAAACCTTGGCCGAGCTGACACCTGAGCAAGTATTCGCTAAACGCTTAGCGATTGAATCTATTGAAGATACTGAGCGACAACAGCAACTGCAGCAACGCTTTTTAGCGGTATTGTCCGCCGTGCAGCAGGAGCAGAGCCGATGAAAATTCTGACTTTACGGCTGAAAAACCTCAACTCATTAAAAGGTGAATGGAAGCTCGATTTTACCCAATCGCCTTTTGCCGAAAATGGGCTATTTGCGATCACCGGGCCAACCGGCGCCGGAAAAACAACCTTATTAGATGCGATTTGTTTGGCCCTTTACCATCAAACACCCCGTTTAGGCCCGATTAGCCAAACTTCCAATGAAATTATGACGCGCGGCAGTGCCGAATCGATTGCTGAAGTGGAGTTTGAAGTAAAAGGCATTGCTTATCGCGCCTTTTGGAGTATGCGCCGCGCTCGTGGCCAAGCCGACGGCAATTTACAGCCTGCGGATGTTGAGCTAGCCGAGGTGCAAAGCGGCAAAGTGTTAGCCAATCAGGTGCGACCTAAAAACGAAGAAATTGAACGCATCACCGGTTTAGATTTTGCGCGTTTCACCAAATCCATGCTGTTATCACAAGGCGATTTTGCCGCTTTTCTGAATGCCAATGAAAGTGAGCGCGCCGAGTTGTTAGAAGAGCTTACCGGCACAGAAATCTACGGTTTAATCTCGAAGCGTGTGCATGAAGACTACACCCAAGCCAAACAAGATTTACGGGAATTACAGGCCAAATTAGCGGGATTTCAGCTGTTAAGCGCTGATGAGCTAACAGCCATTGAGCAAGAGCAGCAACAGGTCAGCACCCAACAAGCCCTACTGAGCGAGCAACTAAATGCTTGGCAGCAACATCAACAATGGTGGGAGCAGCAGCAGCAGGCGACACAGCAGCAGCAGCTCGAAGCCAACCGCGCCCAACAGGCGCAGCAAGCGCTGCACGATGCAGCAGCGGATCTGGCTAAGCTTAGTCAAAGTGAACCGGCTGAGCGCTTACGCACCCCTTTTAGCTTATTACAAAAAAGTCGTGATGATTTACAGGCATTAAGCAGTGAACTGGTTAAAACAGAGCAGCAGCAACAGCTTAACATCGCAGATTTAGCTCAGCAGCGCAGCCAGCTTGAACACGCCGAGCAGGCTTTAGAGCACACTAAACAGCAAAATCAGCAGCAAGAAACCTTGCTCAATGAGCAGGTAGTGCCGTTAGATCATCAAATCGACGGCCTAGCGCAACAACAAAGCGCCCAGCAACAGCGTTTAGATAGCCTGCAGCAAAAATTACAACAAGCGCAAGCGGATGACAGTCAGCTTCAGCAAAAGCTGCAACAGCTGCAACAACAACTCACCACTACCGCACGTTACCTGACAGAGCATCAGACCGATGCCGAGATCAATCGCTATCTCGGCAGTTGGCAACAGGCGCTTGGCCAGCTTGAAAAAAGCCAAGTGCAGCTGACTCAATTAGCCACTGAGCAGCAGCAAATCGAGCAAGAAAGCACGGCACTGCAAAGCAGCTTACAAGCACAACAACACACTTTGCAGCAACATGATAAGGCCCTACAAGCCCAGCAACAGCAGCACTTACAACGGCAAAACGAATGGCAACACCTGTTACAACAAGCTGATGAAGCCACCTTGCAGCAACAACTGCAACAGCTTACGTTGCGTTGGCCGCAGTTGCATCAAGCAGAAAATTGCCAGCAACAGTATTGGCAGGCCACTCAAGAGCAGCAGCAGTTACAAGCCACGCAGCAACAATTACACACTCGACAGCAGCAGCTGACTAGCGCGCGTGCCAAGCTCTTAGATGAATATCAACGACATAAAGTGCACGTCGACGATTTGCAGCAACTGATTAGTCAAGAAGAACAGTTAGCGTACTATCGCCAACAGCTTGTTGCCGGCGAAGCTTGCCCACTGTGCGGTGCCAGCGAACACCCTGCCGCGGCGATCCCATTAGATCTGCCCGATACGCAAGCGCGGTTGCAACAGGCGCAGCAACAAGCAGAGCACACTTTAGCGGCGGGCCAACAAAGCCGCGAAGCCTTAGATAAATGCACGGCAGAGCTGGCCGCGCAAGCGCCTCGCCTCAGTAAATTAGCCGAACTCATTAGCGCAGCGCAGCAGCAATGGCAGCAGCACTGTGTGGCACTGGACGTCACATTAGAAATAAACGATTCGCAAGCACTGCCTCAGTTAAGCCAAAGCTTACAGCAACAAATAGCGCGTACCAATGCGCAATTAACGGCTTTACGCCAGGCTGAAAAAGCGGTCACTCAGGCACAGCAAAGCCTGATCGAACAGCAGCAAGCGCAAGCCCAAAAAGCACACCAGCTCAATTTACTGCAACAACAACACCTTAATCTGCAACAGCGTCAAAGCCAATTAGCACAACAACAAACGGCGCAACAGCAAGACCAACAGCAGCAGCAACAGCAGCTACAAAGTCAGCTTAGCGCTCAAGGCTATCAGGGCACGCTGCAGCAGCTACCTGCTTGGTTAGAGCAAAAACAGCAAGATGCAAAGCGGTATCAACAGACACTACAACAACAGCAGCAAGGACAACAAGACTTAGCCAGCAGCACGGCGGCACAACAGGCTCTACAGCAACAAATCAGTACACTGAGCACTGAACTACAACAAACTGAACTCGTCGCCAAGCGCCAAACCACGCAGTTACAAGCACTAAAAGCGCAACGCCACAGCTTATTTGGCGAGCAAATCGTCAGCCAAGCACGGCACACGCTGCAGCAACAACTGCAGCAAGCTCAGCAGTTATGGCAACAACAGCAACAGCAATATCGCCAAGTGGAACAGCGCCATACTGAACTCAGCAGTGTGCTAAACAACTTACAGCAGCGCCAGCAACAGCTGCAACAACAGCTGAACGAACAAAGTACCGCTTGGCAAAATAGCCTGCAGCTTAGCCCTTTTGCTGATGAAGCCGCTTTTCTTGCCGCCTTATTACCCGAAGCAGAGCGCAGCCGCTTACAAAGTAAAAAGCAGCAACTTGAAGAAACGTGGCAAAGCGCTAATACCTTATTGCAAAAAGCTAACGAGCAATTACAAGCACTGCTCGAACATGAGCAAGCCTCGGCGTGGCAAAAGGTCAGCGCGACCGAGGTGGCTGCAACGCGACAACAACTTAGCCAACAGCAAAGCGAACTGTTGTCGCGATCAGGCCAGCTAAAAGAGCAGTTGAATCAGCAGCAACAATTACGAGAACGGCAGCAAAGTTTATTAGTTGACATTAACACGCAGCAACAACGCTATGATGAAATCACCCAGCTGCATACGCTGATTGGTTCTGCCAGTGGTGATAAATTCCGCCGTTTTGCACAAGGCCTGACGCTGGATAATCTGGTGTATTTGGCGAATAATCAGCTGCGACAACTGCATGGTCGTTATTTACTGAAACGAAAAGAACAAGCCGGCTTGTCGTTAACCGTGCAAGATACCTGGCAAGGCGATAGCGAACGCGATACGAAAACGCTGTCGGGCGGTGAAAGCTTTTTAGTCAGCCTAGCGTTGGCTTTAGCGCTGTCGGATCTGGTCAGCCATAAAACCAGCATCGACTCGTTATTTTTAGACGAAGGCTTTGGTACCTTAGATGCACAAACGCTGGATATCGCCTTAGATGCGCTGGATAACCTCAATGCTACCGGTAAAATGATTGGCGTGATAAGCCATATAGAAGCGATGAAAGAGCGTATTCCAACCCAACTGCGGGTGAAGAAAAACACCGGCTTTGGTTTTAGCCAATTGGACGAGTGCTATCGAGTAACAAACTAACACCCGTTATGTCATGGCCGCGCCGTATGCTAAAGCGCGGCCTGGTGCTGTTGTCGTTTTAACGTTGAAACTTGCTAAGTTATTTCAGCGACACCTCTGCAGATGGCGTAGCGCTTTCAGCACGCGGTGCACGGCGAAACTTACTTAACAACAAATACACCGCTGGGGTGGTGTACAAGGTCAATAATTGACTGACTAATAAGCCGCCCACGATGGTGATACCCAATGGCTGCCGCAACTCAGACCCCTCACCTACCCCTAATAATAACGGCACCGCGCCTAATAAAGCGGCGAAATTGGTCATTAAGATTGGCCGTAACCGCTGCTGCGCCGCTAACGCAATCGCCTCGATCGGTGCCAAACCTTGATTGCGCTCGGCGGCCAATGCAAAGTCGACCAGCAAAATGGCGTTTTTCATCACAATACCGATCAGCAAAAACAGCCCTAACAGGGCAATTAAACTAAAATCGCTATTAGTTAAATACAACGCTAGCAGGGCACCTAAGCCAGCACAAGGCAAGGTAGACAAAATCGTGATCGGTTGTAGCAAACTCTCATACAGAATGCCTAACAACAGATACACCGCCACAACCACCGCAATCACCAACCAGGTTTGATCGCTACTTTTAAAAATAGCATTGCGTTGGTTTTCACCACTGACCACCACGATAGCCCCGGGCAACATCACTTCTGCCATAGCTTGCTCAATCGCTATAGAAGCTTGCTCCATAGTGGTGCCTTCTTCTAGACCATAACCAATATTTACCGAGGCGAATTGTCCTTCATGCTGCACCCGGTCATTCACTAAACCATACTGATAGCTGGCGATAGCCGCTAAAGGTACACGGCGACCATCGTTGGTAATTACCTGTAACTGCTGCAACACTTCGGGCTGAGCGGTATAACCGGGTAACAGCTCCATCACGATGCGGTACTGGTTTTGCTGATCATACAAGGTCGCAACTTGTCGTTGCGAAAAGGAGTTATTCAGCACCGTGGCCACCGTGCGCATATCCACGCCGAGCCGCTGCGCCGCTTCGCGATCAATGGTTAACTCAATTTGTTGTGCATCTTCACCGCCGGGGGTATCAACATCAACTAACCCAGGGACTTCTTGCAGTTTTTCGCCGACAACCTTGCCCCATTTTCGCAGCAAATCTAAATCATCTGATAACAACTGCACTTCATAGTCACTGCGACTAAAGGGTGAGGATAAACGAATATCTTGATCGACATTCATAAACAGAATGCCGCCAGGCACTTTTGGCGCATTGGCTCGAAGCCGATCCACCACAGCGCGAGCCGACACTTGGCGCTCTGCAAGCGGCTTTAACCGCACGCGCATTTGCGAATTACTAACACCGCGATCCCCCCCGGCCGAACCGATTAAGTCGGCCACGGCAGGATCTTGCAAGACATACTGGCGAAAGGCTTCGATTTTTGGCTGCATCATTTGATACGACGCGCCATCATCGCCGCGAACAAACCCATTCAACTGGCCAGTATCTTGCTCTGGTAATAAACCCGATGGCACCTTGTCATATAACCAAGCGCTGGCGGCAAATAACAACACTAATAACAGCAATAACCAGCGATAATGCCGTAAGCAAACATCAATACTGTGCCGATATCCTTGCTGCAAACGCCAAAAGAAACCTGATGTGGCCTGTTGCTTAGTGGGTTTACGCAACAATAATGCTGACATACTGGGCGTTAAGGTCAGCGAAATAAGCAATGAAATCACCATCGCCGCCACTAACGTAATAGAGAACTCACGGAATAACCGCTCAACTAAGCCCCCCATAAACAAAATAGACAGAAAAATCACAATCAGTGCCAAATTCATCGCTAACAAGGTAAAGCCCACTTCAGCTACGCCTTGCCTTGCGGCTTGTAACGGCGCTAAACCGCGTTCAAGATGGCGACGAATATTCTCGACGACCACAATGGCATCATCGACCACTAAACCGGCAGCGACGATCAGCGCCATCACCGATAAGTTATTCAATGAAAACCCAAACAAATACATCGCGGTAAAAGCGCCAATTAATGACACCGGGATCGCCACACTGGGGATTAACGCGCTGCGAAAATTGCCTAAAAAAGCCCAAACAACCAACACCACTAAAATGACAGCGAGTGTTAAACTCCATTGCGCTTCGGCAAGCGTGGCACGGATCACCGGGCTGCGATCCATCACCACCGCTAAATCGGCACCGGCTGGCGTTAAGGCTTGCAGTAAAGGCAGTTCGTTGTAAATAGCATCAACGGTTTCGACTATATTGGCACCGTTGCGCCGACTGACCATTAAAATCACCGCATCTTTATCGTTATGAAAGCCCGAACTGTAGCGGTTTTCCGTCGAGTCACTAACAATAGCTACGTCAGATAAACGGATCGGCGCGCCATCGGTATATTTAACAATTAAATCTTGATAATCCGCCGCACGGCGCAAGGTTTCACTGGTGGCCAATTGCCAGCGATGGCTATCTGTTTCTAATACGCCTAAGGGTACTGAGGCATTAACCGTATTAATGGCGCTGCGCACTTCATCTAACGCCACCCCATAATGCGCCAGCATACCGGGGTTCAGTTGCACCCGCACCGCCGGTAGCGACGAGCCCGTGACCTCGACTTCACCCACCCCAGTAATTTGCGCCAACTTTTGCGCCAACACCGTTGAAGCATTGTCATACAGCGTGCTGCCCGCCAAATGACGAGAGCTCAAAGCTAACGCCATAATCGGCGCTTGCGATGGGTTAAACTTGCGATAAACCGGATTGCCAGGCATCCCGGCGGGTAACTGGCCACGCGAGGCGTTAATGGCCGCCTGTACTTCACGAGCCGCGGCATCCACATTACGATCTAACTCAAATTCTAAACGAATTTGCGTAGCGCCCTGACTACTTGACGAACTAATGCGGCGAATACCTGAAATGCTGCCTAATGCGCGCTCTAACGGCGTCGCAACCGTAGCCGCCATGCTGTCGGGGCTGGCACCAGGTAAGTTGGCCGTGACCACGATCATCGGAAAGTCGATAGCCGGTAGCGGAGACACTGGCAACAAACGCCAGCTCAACAAGCCCATTAACAAGATCGCCGTCGCGATTAAAGCACTGGCCACCGGCCGCTGAATAAAAGGCTGCGCCAGATTCATAGCGGTGCCACCTCAGCGCTTGGTTTAATTTGGCGTTGACCAAACATACGGTCAAACCATAAATACACTACCGGCGTGGTAAAGAGGGTTAATACCTGACTAACCAATAACCCCCCCACCATCACTAAACCTAAAGGCTGGCGCAGCTCTGCGCCTGAACCACTGGCAAGCATCAGCGGGATGGCGCCAAACAAAGCTGCCAAGGTGGTCATTAAGATCGGCCTAAAACGCAGTAAAGCAGCCTGATAAATGGCTTCGGCTGGGGTCATGCCGCGATTACGCTGCGCGTCTAACGCAAAATCGACCATCATAATGCCGTTCTTTTTCACCAAGCCTATCAACAACACGATACCGATAACGGCAATCAAATCGAGCGGCTGCCCTGTTAACAGTAACGCCAATAAGGCGCCCACGGTGGCAGAAGGTAAGGTTGATAAGATGGTCACGGGATGGATTAAGCTTTCATACAAGATCCCCAGCACGATATACATGGTAATAATGGCGGCAAGAATTAACCACAGGGTGTTATCCAAAGAAGAACGGAAGGCCTCTGCTGCACCTTGGAAACTCAGCTCAACTTCAGCGGGCAGTTGCAGTTGTTGCTGCACTTGCTCGATCGCGGCTACCGCCTGCCCGAGTGAATACCCTTGGGCTAAGTTAAAGGATAAGGTCACGGCCGGGAACTGCCCTTGCTGGTTAATCAGCAAACGGGTAGGTCGCTGACTCACCTTCGCCACTGCCGCTAGGGGTACTGAGTCACCTCGGCTATTGGTTAAATACAATTTATCGAGCGCGTCCACCCCTTGCACCTGTGCAGGGTCAACTTCTAACACCACCCGATATTGATTACTTTGCGTAAACAAGGTGGCGATTTGCCGCTGACTGTAAGCACTTTGCAACACTGAGCTAATTTGTGACACCGTTAACCCCAATTGCGCAGCGGCATTGCGGTCAATATCAATATAGGCTTGTAAGCCTTGCTGCTGCAGATCGTGCGCCACCTCAGAGAGCTCAGGTTGTTGCTGTAAAGCCTCAACCAGCTCGGGAAGCCACTGGCTAAGAGTCTCGTAATCAGGTGTACTGAGCGTAAACTGATATTGCGTGCGGCTAACCCGATCTTCAATACTCAGTTCCTGCACCGGCTGAAACCAGCCTTTAATCCCGGGTACATCTAACACTTGCTGCTCCAGCTCACGGATAATTTCCACGGCAGATTGCGAGCGCTCATTATGCGACGTTAAATTCAGCAAAATACGGCCACTATTAATACTGCTATTACTACCATCGACACCAATAAACGACGATAAGCTGGCGACATCTGGGTGTTGCAGCATATTTTCGGCTAAAGCTTGCTGGCGCAGTGCCATCGCTTGAAAGGAAATATCCTGTGGCGCTTCGGTGATCACCTGAATGACACCGCTATCTTGCACCGGGAAGAACCCTTTGGGCACCGCCATATACAAGCCCACGGTTAACGCCACGGTGGCGGCTAAACTTGCCAGCGCCAGCCGTTGATGGCGCAACACCCATTGCAAACCCCGACCATAACGCTGGATCACCCGCTGCATTAAATCATTCGGGTTATCATGCGCTGGCATTTTGGTTAGCAAACGCGCACAGAGCATCGGCGTTAAAGTAAGCGACACCACTAGCGAAATCATAATGGCAACCGCTAAGGTCACGGCAAATTCAAAGAATAAGCGCCCCACTACATCGGCCATAAACAATAAAGGGATCAGCACCGCTATCAGAGAGAAGGTCAATGAAATCAGGGTAAAACCAATTTCTTTCGCGCCTTTTAGAGCCGCTTCCAGCGGCGAAGCGCCTTCTTCACGGTGGCGCGCAATATTCTCCAGCATCACGATGGCATCATCGACCACAAAGCCGGTGGCAATGGTCAGCGCCATTAACGTCAGGTTGTTCACTGAAAAATCTAACCACAACATCACCGCGAAAGTACCAATTAACGACAGCGGCACAGCTAAGCTAGGAATGATGGTTGCCGGTATGGTGCGCAGAAACACAAAGGTCACTAAAATCACCAAAAACACGGCAAAAACCAGTTCTTTTTGCACATCGCGTACCGACGCCCGAATACTTTGCGTTCGATCGGTTAACACCATCACATCAACTGCGGCAGGTAAGGTCGCGGTTAATTGCGGCAATAGCTGTCGCACACGATCGGCAACTTCAATGACGTTGGCACCCGGTTGACGCTGAATATTCAGTAACACCGCCGGTTGCTCATTGGCCCATGCGGCTAAAAAGCGATCTTCAGCGCCTTGCTCAATACTGGCTACATCACGCAAACGCACCGGCGAATTATCGCGCCAGGCAATGATCAGATTCTCGTATTCAGCCGTGTCTTTAATTTGATCATTCGCATCTAATAAGGTTGAGCGAAACGGGCCGTCAAAGCTGCCTTTTGGTTGATTGGTATTGGCAGCAGCAATGGCTTGGCGCAAATTTTCTAGGCTCAAGTTCATATTGGCTAATGCCGCCGGATTGGCTTTAACCCGGATGGCAGGGCGCTGTCCGCCGGCGAGGCTAACCATACCGACCCCCGGTAATTGCGCTAACTTTTGTGCCATACGCGTATCAACTAAATCATAAACTTGCGGTAAACGTAAGGTTGCCGAGGTAATGGCTAAGGTTAAGATCGGTGCATCAGCTGGATTCACTTTGCGGTAAATCGGCGGTGTCGGCATATCCGATGGCAATAACGAGGAAGCAGTATTAATCGCCGCCTGTACTTCTTGCTCGGCAACGCCCATATCCACCACTAAAGCAAACTGCAGGGTAATCACCGACGCGCCAGCCGAGCTGCTAGACGACATTTGTTTTAAACCAGGAATTTGCCCCAAGCGCCGCTCAAGCGGCGCGGTAATGGTCCGCGTCATAATGTCTGGGCTAGCGCCCGGGTTAAAACTAAATACTTGGATGATCGGATAATCAACCTGAGGCAATGCCGCTACCGGCAGCTGCCGCCAACTGAGCACGCCAGCAATTAAAATTGCTAACATTAACAGCGAGGTAGCAACCGGTCTAAGAATAAACGGGCTGGAAAGGTTCATTATTGCGCCCTCTGCGGACGTCTTCTTGGTTGCTCAGTTACGGGTTTTGCTTCTTTAACCGAGCCATCATTTTCTATCACTTCAACCGCACGACCTGGCCGTAAACGATCCAAGCCTTCCAGCACCACCGGCGTACCCGGCTGTAAACCTGCGGTGATCGCCACTTTGCCATTATCGACAGCCCCGAGGGTAACTTGACGAATTTGTGCGCGATTTTGTTCAATGGTGTAAATATAGGTTCCGGCCGAGCCGTATTGCACCGCATCTTGCGGAATAGTGATAGCCCCTTGTTGCACCGAAACATTTAAACGCACATTAACAAACTGATTTGGAAACAGCTCCTCTTGTTCATTTTTAAACTCGGCTTTTAAGCGTAGCGTGCCCGTTGTCGCATCAATTTGGTTATCTAAAGTGGTTAACACGCCTTGACTGAGCAGCTGCTGCTCTGCGCGATCCCAAGCTTCTACGGTTAACACCTGCCCACTGCGAAAGGCATTACGGACTTGTTGCAGCTGGCTTTCAGGAATGGCGAATACCACCGTAATTGGCGAGCTTTGGGTAATGGTAACCAGCCCTTCGGCACTATTCGCTTGCACCAGGTTACCGACATCAACCCGGCGTAAGCCTAAACGCCCGGTAATGGGAGCATGAATTTTGGTATAGGATAACTGTAACTTCGCCGCATCTAACTGCGCTTGAATACTCTTGCGGCTGCCTTCTAACTGCGCGACCAATGCCTGTTGCGTATTATATTGCTGCGCAGAAATAGAGCTTTGTTCGCGTAATTTGCTATACAGCTCTAAATCCATCTTCGCATTTTTTAATTGCGCGGTGTTTTGCTCTAACTGCCCTTGAGCTTGGGCAAATTGAATTTGATAATCGGCCGTATCAATTTCCGCTAATAGCTGACCCGCGGTCACTTTATCGCCTTCATTAAAATGCAGTTGAGTTAATGGCCCACTTACGCGGCTTTGAACAATAACCGTATTGAGCGGCGTCACCGTACCAATGGCTTTTACTTGCACACGTAAGTCAGCCAGCGCAGCTTCAACAACGCGCACCGGCACTGGCATTGCCCAAGGGCTAGTGGGTCGTTGCCCGGCCTCTGCAGCCGGCGCCTCTGCAGTTTTTGGCCAAAACCAATAAGCGCTTGCTGCTGCCACCAACACCGAGGCAACGATTAACATTGTTTTTTTCTGCCAAGCCATTTTGTATTTCCTTCACCCTGGATCTTAAATTGCTGACACTATAATGTGCCGACCGCCCGCACTCAACGCGACAACCGTCAAGATTTGGTAAAGACGCGCCTGCATTCGCCCAACTGCATTTTTCTGACGGCAGATAGCAGTAAATGCCCTCACACACCGCAGCGCACACCCCCATAAAACCGCTACAACAAGCTAACGTTCGTAAAAAAACAGTTTGGGCTAAACCTTGAAAGTCAGGCTTGCCGTACCTAACTCCTAAACCACTGCTGCTTATACATAGAAATAGGAATTATGATCATGTCCAACACGCTTGAATTACTTAACTGGCGATATGCCACCAAAAAAATGCGACCCGATGCGATAGTGCCCGCTGAAAAGCTCGATATTATTCTGGAGTCAATTCGTTTATCCGCCAGCTCAAGTGGCCTGCAGCCCTATCAGGTATTAGTGGTAACGGATGACGCCTTAAAGGCACAAATTCGTAAAGTGGCGTGGGATCAGTCACAAGTTACTGATTGCTCGCATTTATTAGTGTTTGCCACTTGGGATAACTACACCCCTGAGCGCATTAATATGATGTTTGATCTGGTTAACGAGCAACGCGGCTTTAAAAACGAAGGTTGGGAAGCCTATCGGCAAAAACTCTTGGCTTATTATCCACAACGTCCGGCCGAGCAAAACTTTGAGCATGCCGCACGTCAAGCTTACATTGGTTTAGGCTCCGCCCTGATCGCGGCAGCGGAACAAGAGGTGGATTCTACGCCAATGGAAGGTTTCGAACCTGAGCACGTTGATCGCATTCTGGGATTAGCTGAACTGGGTTTAAAATCGGTGATATTACTGCCATTAGGCTACCGTGAAGCCGGTGCTGACTGGTTAGTCGACTTGAAAAAAGTACGCCGCGACAGTGCTGATTTCCTGATTAATCGCTAAATAGCCGCCGCTTCCACATCGTGGCAGCGGTGTTTTACCTCCCCCGCTGCCTTTACTTCAGCCTTGCTGATGCGCCATTAACCTTATTGTGTTTTTTTCAAACAAATCTTTCGCTGAAATAATTATTTAGTGTTATGTTAATTAGCATGTGAATGAACTGCAATTAAGGGCTAGATGCCAACAATCGCTTATGGATAAAGCAGCACAGATACTTCTATTCCAGCATCACAACTTCACATCGCATACTGTGCGGTATGGGCTTTTATTACCCAGGGTGCAGCCATGCGGGTAAGTCAATTCTCGGTTCGCATTATCGGCATTACCCTGTTGGCGGTATTTTTAACCGCCGTCTCTGTGAACACCCTGAGTTTAAACGAACATCGCAATTTATATGTGCAAAAATCGATGCAAAACCTCGATGCACTGTCCGAAAACTTATCAGAGTCACTCTTACCATTTTTAGTGAGCGAAGATGATATTCCTAATATCGCCACCACCTTATTACAGCTGGATCGGCATGATTCCACGGTATTCGCGCGAGTCTTTGATAAAAATGACCAGCAAGTGTTTTTCTATGTGAACCCCGCCAAGCAAACCGAATGGTCGGACACGACCTTACAAGACGCACAATTTAATACAGGCTTTGGTACCGAACTGGTAAATAAACTGCTGGTATCCAACAAAATGATTGGCGATGAAAGCTACGCAGTGGGCCGCTTGCTGATTGTGCAAGATCCGGAGTCATCGTTAAAGCAATCGGCAAATACCTACCTAAAAAAAGTCATTCCATTATTAGTTTTTATCGCTTCGCTCGTAGGCTTTTTAGCTTTTTCGATGCAAAAACGTGTGTTGCAAAAACTGAATTTAGTGACCTCATTTGTCCGGAAAATCAAACATTCAGGCAATAAACTGGAACGTTTAACCATTGAAAATAAAGACGAGATTGGCTTATTAGCCGAGCAAATTAATGAATACCTAGATACGATAAAAAATTATGAATTTAAAATTCAAAAACAATTAAATGATTTAGAAGAAAACAAACAAAACTTAGAAAAAATAGCCAATTACGATTCATTAACAGGCTTACCGAATCGACAGATGCTGCATGCCATACTGCGTTCTGCACTGGCACGGGAACAGCGCCGCAACGCCGATCTGGCTATTTTGTATTTTGACTTAGATAATTTTAAACATGTCAACGACACCCTGGGCCATGATGTGGGGGATCAGTTGCTATTTCAGGTAGGAGAGCGCGTATCGCACCTGATCCGCGAAGGCGATATGCTGGCTCGTTTAGGCGGTGACGAGTTTATCGTGCTGCTGATTAACAACGAACAAGATTATTATCCCCCCAGTGAAGTGGCCATGATCACGGCACAACGTATTGCGGATAACCTGAAGAAAATTTTTTATATCAGTAAATGGGAAGTGAGCACCGCCGCGAGCATTGGTATTGCTTATGCTAAGCAAGCGAATTTTGATACCGAATTACTGTTACGCAATGCCGACATCGCGATGTACCAAGCCAAACTGCAACGCACAGGGGGTTTTGCCTTATTTGAAAATGCCATGCACACTAGGGTTCAACGGCGACATGAGATCGCTAGTAGCATTTTACGAGCCATTCAAACCAAAGAATTGTACTTAGCCTATCAACCTAAACTAAACCAACAGGCTGAGATCACCGGCTTTGAAGCGTTACTACGCTGGGAACATCCCACACTGGGGGCGTTATCGCCAGTCGAGTTTATTGAAATTGCAGAAAAAACCGGAAAAATCACCGCGCTGACCAGCTTTGTGTTGGATAACGTTATTTCTGATCTGTTCATATTAAAAGCCCATTTTCATAGCCAAGTTTCTGTCGCGGTGAACCTGTCGGCCATGGATCTTAAAAGTGACACCTTTAAACAGCAAACGTTAGCTTTATTAGTCAGGCATGCGAATCATGCCCCTAACTTAGAATTTGAAATTACCGAATCGGCTTACTTAGACAATTTTGACGCCGTGAACGAGTTCGTGATTAATTTGCACCTCGCGGGCTGCAAAGTGTCGCTAGATGATTTTGGTACGGGTTATTCGTCTCTGAGTTATCTAACAAAACTGGATATTGACCTACTAAAAATAGACCGATCTTTTATTCATAATATGGAAAATGGCAAGGCCGATAAGAATATTGTCGAAACCATTATTAGTTTAGCGAACAACTTAACGATGTCGGTTTGCGCAGAAGGCGTTGAACAGCTCGCTCAGTTTGATTACCTCAAGAAAATTGGCTGTGATTATTTTCAAGGGTACTACTTTTGCCGGCCTGTACCCCTTAAAACCTTACTAGAAACATACCCCAAAACCGGCACGTCGTAACATCCCCACCGTTAATGGCGAGCACTGACGAGGGGGTTCACTTTCAGTAAAAATGTCAGCGGTTATTTTTCAAAGTCGATTTTCAGCAGGACGACTAAACCGTCTGGCAATTGGCTATTATCATCAACTACCAGATAACCAATCGCATTACTATTGTTCAGCAGATAATCGGTTAAGGCTTTTGTGTTCTCAACCTCCAGCGGCGGCCGGCTTCGGCCCGTAAAGCGCATTTGTGACCAATAAGATTGCAAGCGTGATTCGGTGAGTCCCATCACTAAGGCGTTAAAGATGGTGCGTGAAAACTCACCTTTTACTAAATTAACTGGCTGCAAAGGTGTGCGCCCTTGCTCACCTTGTAAGTAAATTTGTTTAACAACCTCTTTGCTGATCTCGACTTGCTGCGTATTAGCTGAAATCAGCCACAGTTCATCAGCATCTGCGTTGCCTCCCAGCAGCAGCAAAGACAAACTCAGGGTGAGGACGAGCCTTAAAGCAGCCGTCATTAGAAAACCCACTCAACAGAGGTGAGTAGCAGCACCGCACTGCCTTTTGTCACGAGTGGCGAATCAAATTGAAAATCATTACCTCTAATTTTTTTGACTTCTACCTTAAACGCGACATTATTATTGGAATCAAAACGGGCGCCGATTGAGAGAGACCGATTGTTAATCGCAAAACTATCAATCAAGGCATCGACACCGATAGACAGTTCATCTAGCTGTGGATTAACCCCCTTAGGTACGGTATTGATAATGCTGTATTCTTCTGACGTTCGCTCAGCAAAGCTCAGATAAACACTAACAGGGTCAAAGACATAACCCGCAATTAAATAATAAGAAAGGTAATCGGCAATAGTATTGGTGCTTTGAGCTATATAGGTAATTTCGCTGCGAGCAAAAACGTTAAGATCGTCATAACTTAAACCTAGCTGATAATATTCTCCCGTACCATCACTCATAAACTGGTTAGCGAGAGTATTAAAGCCGACCGCCGTTAAAATGTTGCGTACATCATTCAAGCGTGGCACATCATAACTAAACTCACCTTTGTGATAAGAGGCCGACAAACGATATTTGTCATAGGATAATTTGGCAATCACACCATAAATCTGACTTAAATCAATATCTACCTGATTGCCTCGAACCGAAGCGGTGTCATTCATCGAGCCATAATAGGTTTCTACATCTAAGGCGACACGCTCAAAGGCAGGGGTAAAACGAATTGAGGCACCACGATATTTCTTAAATAAAAATTCAGGGTAGGCTTCTATGGGCAATTGCACCCAATGATAGGCATAGCCAACATCTTGCACATCACTGTACGAAAAAAAGGGCGTATTTAGCTGACCGAACTTCACTTGCCAATGGTCATTTAAACGGTAATTTAAATAGAGCCACTCAATGTCTGAATCACGCTGATCAGAGGCGGTTAATACGGCTTGGCCCACTAAAGATAGCTTTGAATCAAACTGCCACTCTCCTTGCAAGCCAAGTAAGCTATTCGGCTTTAACGACAATTCATCGTCATACCCACCGTAAATCATGCCATCTTCAGCCAAATAACCCGCGACAACCCGACCAAAACCCGACCATTCAAAACCTGACTCTTGCGCTTGCGCCAAACTAGGGCAGAGCAAGAGAGCGGCGATCAGCAAAGACTTTGTATAGTGACTGAACATATTTTATCCATAAAATTGAACTTTTCTAACTTTCCTCGGAAGTGCCAACACTGTCAAGCCTAAAGTCTTGCCACACTATAATAAAAACGATAATTAGGTTTTAAATCAAAAAAGTCTCACTATTGTTATTAACCAGCACTCATGGTTTATTTAACCTTAATAGTTGTTTGATAAAAAGCCACCATAAAATACCAAAACGTAGCTTTTCAAACTGGCGCAAGCTATCTTTAAACCTCTTGCCTTTTTAGTAAGCTACATTGATGTAACTGACGGTGATTTATCTTGAAGAAAAAAAAGGGAGCTCTCTTTGTTACCCAAATTTAGCGAATCGCTGTTAAATAAATGGTCTTTACTGGTCTTAATGTGTGGTTTGACGCTGAGTGTTATCTTTAGCTACCAAGTACAACATGCCAACGAAATACGCACGCAAGCCGCCGTAAAATCCTCATTACAACAAAAAGCAACAGCCATATTAACGCGTATTCAGCTCTATCAATATGGGTTGCGCAGTGCACGAGGAGCGCTATTAACTGCTGGAGAACACGAAATAAGCCGTGACGCCTTTTATCGTTACAGCCAAACCCGTGATATTGATAATGAGTTTCCGGGTGCTCGTGGTTTTGGTTTTATTCGCAGAGTACCGCGCCAACAAGAAGCCGCCTTTTTAGCGGCAGCCCAAGCGGATGGTTGGCCTAGTTTTAGCATTAGAGAACTCAGTCCTCACCTAGGTGAGCGTTATGTTATCCAATATATTGAACCGGTAGAGCGAAATCTCGCGGCTATCGGCTTAGACATCGCCTCAGAACATAATCGCTATCAGGCGGCGTTGTCTTCCATGCAAAGCGGGGAAGTGCGCTTAACTGGGCCCATCACCTTAGTACAAGCAACCGGTCAACCCCTACAATCCTTTTTAATTATGATGCCGATTTACCGTAGTACGGTTACGCCAACAACGGTAGCCGAGCGCGAACAAGACGCTTTTGGTTGGAGCTATGCACCGCTGTTGATGTCAGAAGTGTTGGCTGATAAGAAGATGGATAATCAAAAAACCATCTTACATTTAACCGATATCACGGATCCTGCTAAGCCCGAATTATTTTTTAATAACACCTTAAATAGCAGTAGCGGCCTTTACCACAGTACTGAAACACACCAAATTTATGGGCGCACCTGGCAGTTTGATTACTCAGTCACGCCACACTTTATTGCAGAACTGCGGCTGCCCTCACCTTTACAACTCGGCATTATTGGCTCAATGCTGTCCTTTTTGTTGGCCTTACTCACGGGGTTAATTAATATCAATTTAAGCCATAAGCGTTTGTTGCAAGCCGAACAAGCTAAACTCGCAGCCATTGTACACAGCTCAGCAGATGGCATTATTGGTCATACTATTGACGGCAATGTAACAAGCTGGAACCAAGGCGCAGCAGCTATTTTTGGCTTTAAAGCGCATGAAGCTATAGGCAAGGCGCTAAGCAAACTGATTGTCAGACCAGCGGATATCGCCGCCGACTTGGCTTTTTTTAAACGCGCCGCGCAGGGCGAATACATTCCTAATGTTGAGGTTGTACGTCAACATAAAAATGGCGAGTCTATCGATGTCTCCATTACCTTTTCACCCGTTCGTTCGCCAGAGGGTCGCGTGATTGGCGTGTCTAAGGTCGTGCGCGACATTTCGAAACAAAAAGCCGCCGAAGCGAAGATCCAACAACTTAACGCAAATTTAGAAACACAGGTTGAGCAGCGGACCGCGGATCTGGCCAAAATTAATTTACTCTTTAAAAATGTGCTGTCAGCCGCCTCTGAATTTGCCATTATTGCTACCGATACCTCGGGAGAAATTCAATTATTCAACCACGGCGCGGAGCGCTTATTAGGGTATCAAGCGTCTGAAGTGATCGGCCAAACCACACCTTTACTGTTTCATGATCAAACCGAAATTGCCTCACACGCTGCCCTACTGTCTAAAACCCACAATACCCACATTAGTGGCTTTCAAACGTTAATTTACACCTCTAATCTTACGGGTGTAGATAAAGGCGAATGGCATTATATTCGTAAGGATGGCCAACGCTTTCCGATCACCATGGTTGTTACCACCATGCGTAACGAGCAAGCACAAGTTGTCGGCTATCTCTGCATTTCAACGGATATTACGCAACAAAAACAACAACAAGCCGCTTTGCTATCTACTCAAAAGCAATTATTGTCGAAAACGGAACAACTGACGCTGGCCTATGAAGTTGCCAAACTCGGCATTTGGGAGTGGTCTATCAGTGATGATGTGCTGCAATGGAATGACAAGATGTATCAACTATATGAGCAACCCATCACTTTACGCGAACAAGGCTTAGAGTATGGGCATTGGGAGTCTCGGGTGCATCCAGAAGATCGCGCTTTCACTCTCTCCAAACTGCACGATGCAGTTGCCGGTAATGGTGAATACAACCTGACCTTTCGACTCATTTTACCCAGTGGCAAAACACGCTACATTCAAGCAGGCGCCTATGTGCAGCGCGATGAAAAAGGGCAGGCCATTAGAGTCATTGGCGTAAACAGTGATATCACTGCTACGCATGAGTTAGAACAATACTTACGAGAGTCTAAAACCGCTGCAGAAGATGCCAATGCAGCCAAATCATTATTTTTAGCCAATATGAGCCATGAAATTCGTACCCCGATGAACGCCATATTGGGCATGCTGCAACTGATGAAAACCACCGAGCTTTCCATGCAGCAAGATGACTATACCAATAAAGCGCAGATTGCTGCCGAGTCTCTACTGCATTTAATCAATGACATCCTCGATTACTCAAAAATTGAAGCGGGTAAATTAGAATTAGAACAGCATCCTTTTAATCTGGATGAATTGATGCGCGAGTTAGCCGTGGTTCTGGCGCACAATCTGGCGAGCAAAGCGGTAGAGCTGCTATTTGATATCGATGCCGACTTACCCCCATGCTTGATTGGCGACAAACTTCGCTTGCAACAAATCCTGATTAACCTGGCGAGTAATGCCATTAAATTTACCAACCAAGGTGAAGTTATCGTTCGGCTGCAACAAGTTGCTGCCCAAGCGGGAACCTGCCGGATCCGCTTTAGTGTGATTGACACGGGTATCGGCATAAGTCCGGATCAGCAACAGCGCATCTTTGATGGTTTTACTCAGGCTGAAGCGTCTACCACACGTCAATATGGTGGTAGTGGCTTGGGCTTAGTGATCAGTAAAAACATGGTGCAGATGATGGGCGGTGAATTACAGCTAAAAAGCGCTTTGGGCCAAGGTAGCCGCTTCTGGTTTGAGATTGACTTACCGCTAGATACCGACAGTGCCTTAGCTGAAACAACCATGCTTGGCAAAGATACCAACATTTTAATTATTGATGACAACCCTTCAGCTCTAACGCTCTTAAGCCAGGCGGTCAGTCAGCATGGTGCCAAGGTGCTGACCGCGGCATCGTTAACAGCCGCAAAGGCTGAGCTGACACGCTGCTATGCTCAGCAGCAAAGCATACAGGCGCTACTGCTGGATTACCCTCTACCCGACTTAAGCGAACTCAGCGCATTAAAACAACTAAACACATCATCTGACCATGCCTTACCGCCGATTATTATGCTAGTAACGGCAAAGGGCCGTGAAGCCCTTAGCACCCTGCCGCAAGGTCGGCAGATACCCTACGCCGCCATGCTGACGAAACCCGTTACCCCCATGCAATTAGTTGAACTGATCGCGAGCGTGCTTGCTGGTAAACAACCCGCGCTGAACGCTCGAGTGAAGCCATTAAAACGCGCAAAGCAGCTTAAAGGGCTGCGGCTCTTGCTGGTCGAAGATAATGAAATTAACCAGCTGGTGGCCAAAGAATTACTGCAAAACGAAGGCGCCATGGTGGATATTGCAACAGGTGGGCTAGCTGGCATAAATGCCGTGCTACAAAACAGCACACCAGAACAAGGTTATGATGCGGTCTTAATGGATGTGCAAATGCCTAACGTAGATGGTCTTGAAGCCACTCGTCGCATTCGCGCCGACGGCCGTTTTTCTGATTTACCTATAATCGCGATGACCGCCAATGTGTATGCCGCTGATCAAGCCGCTTGCTTGCAAGCCGGTATGAATGCGCACCTGACCAAGCCCTTTGATATTGATGCCGTCATTAACACACTACTTCAGTATACGGGCCGAAGCCCAGTAGCGGCAGACAGCAACAACCTAAATAAACGGCCAGTTAACCGCCGCAAACGTATCGTGATGGAAAACGCCATAAGCAGCACGGAGGCCGATCTGCCAAGCCAGCCTCGCATCATAAAAACGCGTGCCAACTTGCTACAACGTTTTGCCGATAATGAACAGTTTTTTCAGCGAGTCTTACAGAGCTTCGAATCAAACCTAGCACAGCAATTAATCGACTTGCAGCGGGTCATTACACAGCAAGACTGGGCGCAGATGCTAGCCATTGTGCATACACTAAAAGGCACTTCTGGTACTGTGGGGTTAACCGATCTGCACCAGCTGCTTTGTCAGCTGGAACACAACCTAAAGCAGGCCAACGTGCATGCCGAAGACATTGCAACCTTTACTATGCTCACTGGCGAACTTGAGCAGCAAATCCGGACTGCCGCGGCTAACGAGTTAAGTATTATTCATCAGCTATTAGCCGAATAAGATAGTCTTTGCGCATCAAAAGCGTCTAATAACAAACTTTGCTGTGGATGCATCAATTCACGATGGGTGGTGATAAAGTAAAAGTTCTCATACACCTCTGGCAGCATCAGGTATTTCTCTAAACTGCCATTGTGTAATTCATCTTTTACTACCACCTCGGGGATCACCGACAAGGCCCCACTATCGCGTGTTAACAGCCGCAGCATCGCCATATCATCAGCCTCTGCTACGACATCGGGTTGCAACTGGTATTGTGCGGCCAATGCGTCAAAGGCGGTGCGGATGGGGCTATGCACTGGTGGTAACACCCAGCGCTGTTGTTGATAGGCCGCCAAGTTTTCGGGTAAGGCTTTACCCGGCGGGCCAATCACTGCCACCGGTTGTCGTGCCAACAAACGACATTGCCACATTTGGTTATCGGTTCCTAGCACGGCAATATTGCTTAATACCAGGTCTAATTGATGTGCGGCCAGTGCATTCAGTAAGGCCGTTTGATTCATCGAAAACAAGCTGTAGCGCACATTAGAAGACAACAGCAAGGGCGCGATAAAGCTTTCAATAAAGTTTCGCGACATCGTGGCTAAAGTGCCAATGCGCAGAGGGTTATGTTGCGGCTGCATACCCTTCAGCAGCAATTGCTCCAACTCCTCGCCACGGCTAAAAATATCTTCGGCATATTTTAAGGTTTGATAGCCGCTGTCGGTTAACACTAAGCGCCGCCCCTGCCGCGAGAACAGTTGCACCTGCATGCTTTGTTCAAATTGCTTGATTTGTGCCGACAAGGCCGACTGTGAAATATGCAAGCGCTGCGCGGTTTCGGTCAAGTTACCACCACGGGCTACCTGCCAAAAATAATAGAGATGATGGTAATTCAGTCGGCTCATAGTTCTTTTTTAGTGAACGATTTCTAATTTAATATGTATTTTACTTATATTAGTGTATTTCGCAAAATAGCACCACGTTTAATCAGCCTAGGTGTGGCATGCAAACATTACTCCATTTAACCTCTTTAAAGCTGGTACTGCTCTCACTGGTTATCTTACTGGGTGTCGTCATTTGGCGTTACAGCGCCACCGCCTTATATGGTGAAGCTGAAAAAGCACGTTTTATGCGCGCGCTCACCGCAACCCTATCCGCCGTTGTGGTTACGCTACTGAGTAATCATCTGGTGCTATTCTGGCTCGGTTGGGTCGCCATCAGTTTAAGCGTGCAACAATTACTGCTGTTTTATCCCGAGCGGCCACGAGCACAACTGGCTGCGCATAAAAAAGCCCTTAGCGCACGCTTGGGTGAGTTGCTGTTAGCTCTCGCCATGCTGTTGCTGTATTTAGAATTTGATACCGCTAGCATCAACGAACTGCTCCTGCAGCTCAGTCAAACGACTGCAGCCTCAGCCATGCTGCACTGTGCCGCACTCTTGCTGGTAGGCGTGGCCTTACTAAAGTGCGCACAACTGCCGTTACACGGCTGGCTGATCCAAGTGGTAGAAGCACCGACGCCAGTGTCCGCGCTACTGCATGCCGGTATCATTAATCTTGGCGGTATCTTGCTGTTATTGTTTGCACCATTACTCAGCCTGAGCCCACTCGCCAAGGCAGTATTACTGTTCGCCGCGCTGTTCAGTACCTTTTTAGCCGCGCTGATAATGTCCACCCGCGTCAGCATCAAGGTACGTTTAGCGTGGTCAACCGTGGCGCAAATGGGTTTAATGCTGGTGGAGATCGCACTGGGTTTATATACCCTAGCGCTACTGCATCTGCTGGCACATTCCTGCTACAAAGCCTATGCCTTTTTACACAGTGGCAATGCTGTGAATCACTACCTTGCCGCGCAATTGGCCGATCAGATAGAGCCCAGTGCTAAACACTGGTTTGCCGCCATAATACTGGCAGCCTTGCTCACCGGGCTAACCCATTTCATTGTGCCACTCGCCAGCTTAGCCAGTAGCGTGCTGTTAATCCTAGCCATTACCGTGTTGTTGCTGCCCTCGCTTAGCCGTGCCGATAGCCATCGCCTACAACGTTGCTTGTTAGCCAGCAGCTATGCCCTAGGTTTACTGACACTGTATCTGCTAGGTAAAACCTGGCTCTCTGCAGTCATGCCGACACCGCAAGGGAGCACATTTTTCGCTGATGTGCTAAGCAGCTTGGTATTTATCATCTTGTTTGGGGTGGCCGTTCTATTGCGTTATCACGCCAGTCAACCGGCGCTAAATCAGCTGTTTATTTGGCTGAATGCCGGTGGTTATTTGGATGAATGGGCAACTCGGTTAACCCTTAAAATTTGGCCTTACAAAGCAGCAACGCCACAATCGAAAACCGCCTTATCGCAACTAAAGGAGCCATTATGAGCGCGCTGCAGATCAACGTGGATATCACACTGCAACAGACTGAAGGTTTACTGGCGGCTGCCGCCCGTCAGATTGCGCCACAGTGGCCATTAGATCAAATGATCGCGGTTAATCCTTGGTGGCCGAAACGCGCCACGGCCTTTACTGCCGTCTGTGCCGAACAACAGCTATTGGCGGGCACATCATGCCTGATGCCGGCTGATTGGTATCTGGCACAGTGGCAACAGCAGATTATGCCGAACCATTTACAACAGGCATTGTTAGAAGCAGGCTTATCACTAAGCCATGAACAAGCGCTTGCTGGCCTGGCGCAGCCCACTGAATTAAGCCAGTGGCAAAGCTTGCCCACACTGTTAGCGGCCCAAAACAAAGCCACCTCAAGCTTGCCTTGGCCGCAATTAATTCAACAACAGTTAAGTCAATTTCTGGCACTCTATTACCAATATCCCGAGCGCTTTAATGCCGATGCCAGCAGCCCTGATCATGCCTATCACAGTTGGCTTAGTGTGGTGCGCCAAGACAAAGGCTTGCAGGTGCTTACCGGGCAAGATTTAACGGCTTTATTTGTGGCCTTGCCGGATTCACCCAAAGCATTATTGCAGCAATTAAGCCCCTGGTTTGCAACGTGGCTACCGACTGCACAAGCTCAACAAGCCTATTTCGAAAATTTATTACAAAGCCTGTCTGGCTGGGCCGGCTGGCAAGCTTGGCTCGATTGGCAACAAGCTTTGCAAGGCCAGCAAGGCCAACATGCTGTTTGCCAACTGCTTTATATGTTATTGGGGTGGGATTGGGTGTTGTGGCAACACAGCAAACAGCATAATCCGCAGCATCAGTCGCTGCTGCAGGCACTGCAGCAACAAGCGCAACACTATGCCAAAACGTTAGCACAGACCGAACGCCTATTGCATCTTCGCCAAGTATGGCAACGCGCACTGGAGCTGAGTGTGCAACAACCTCTGCTGCGCCAACTGCAACAGCAACAGCAACAGCAACAACAGCAAACCGTGACAACTGCGCCAGCACGGCCCTTGCTGCAAGCGGCTTTTTGTATCGATGTAAGGTCTGAGCCGATGCGCCGCGCGCTGGAGCAACAACATAAGCAAATCCAAACTCTCGGTTTTGCTGGCTTTTTCGGCCTACCTATCGCTTTTAAAGCCACAGACAGTGCCCTTAGTCGGCCACAATTACCGGGGTTATTAGCACCCGCTTTACAGGTCACACAAATTCGTGCCAACACACCTACCCTATCACGCCAACCTGACTTGGGCTGGAAACAAAGCTTTGATCTCGCCTCCTCAAGCTTAGGTATGGTAGAAGCGGCTGGCGCGACTAAGCTACTGAGTTTAATCAAACGGGCATTTCTGCGCACCGCAGCACCGCATGCTATTAATAAACATCTTACCGACAGCCAGTGGCAATTAAGTCAGGCCGACCAACCACTGAACATCAGCGAGCAAGCACAATTAGCCGCGGCCATTTTAACCGCCATGGGCTTACAGCATAATCTGGCGCCCACAGTATTGCTGTTTGGACATGGCAGCGACAGTTGCAATAACCCACATGCTGCTGCCTTAGATTGCGGCGCCTGTGGCGGCCAAACCGGTGAAGTCAACGTCAAAGTGTTAGCGCAAATGCTGAACGATGCGGAAGTACGTACCGCTTTAGCGTCTGAGCAGAATATTGACATCCCTGCTGACACCCAATTTTATGCCGCGATGCACCACACTACCTCAGACGAGCTGGAAGTATACCGCGCGCCTGAGCAAGCACATTGGCTGCCATGGCTAGCCAAGGCAACTCAGCAAGCCCGGCAACAGCGCGCGCCGCAATTTGGCTTGAAAGGTCAAAGCGATCAGGCGCTAGCGCGCTTTTTCAAACTGCGCACCCGTGACTGGGCACAAGTTCGCCCTGAATGGGGCTTAGCCAATAATGCCGCTTTTATTGTGGCACCACGCAGCCTCACCAAAAACCTCGATTTACAAGGTCGCTGCTTTTTGCATGATTACGATGCGGCACAGGACAGCAATTTTAGTTTATTGCATAGCATTATGACGGCACCGATGGTGGTGACTAACTGGATTAACTTACAATATTACGCTTCGGTGGTCGCCCCGGAAAAATACGGCAGCGGTAACAAGTTATTGCATAATGTTGTGGCAGGCCATGTCGGTGTTTTTGAAGGTAATGGCGGTGACTTACGCACTGGCTTAGCCTGGCAATCAGTGCATGATGGTAAAAAATTGATGCACCAACCGGTACGCTTAAGTGTGGTGATCGCTGCGCCAAAAGACGCCATCGCCAATATTATCCAGAGCGCTCCCGATGTGGCAGCCTTGGTCAATCAGCAATGGTTGTGGCTTTATCAACTGGACAAAGACGGCAGCGTGCACCAGTGGCAGCAGCAAGGCTGGCAAGAGACCCCACTATGAGTGAAACCGTTGCCATAGCCACACTGCATGGTAAAGGGGCAATTATTCGCCCCATACTGGCCGAACTGGGCTGGCAGGTGCAAGAGCTAAACAGTTTTGATACAGATAGCTTAGGCACCTTTGCCAACGAGCGGGCACGCTTTATGTCACCGGTTGAATGCACCCTACGCAAAGCCGCTATTGCTGCCGATCTCAGTGGTTGCGCTATCGGTCTTGGCAGCGAAGGCAGTTTTTCCGCTGGCCCCTTTGGCCTAGGTACCTTTAACCAAGAACTGATTAGCGCGGTAAACATTGAGGCAGGCTGGATTGTTACCGGGCGATTTTACGGCCCAAGTGCCGTGCAGCAGTGGACAATATCGGATCACACCGCACTACAACAGGCGCTAAAACAGCTGCCTGCCGATCAACGTTTGTTGATCCAACAACAGCAACAGATCAGTAAAGGCTTAACATTGGCAGAAGCAGAACAACAAGCCAGACTGCTGTTAGCCAACGGCGCGCTACAACTTAGTTATGATTTGCGTGCGCATTGTTGCCCAGAGCGCCAGCAACATATTGCCCATGCAGCCCGCGACTTGCTGCAGCGCTTAAAGCAACATTGCCCTGAGTGTGCCACCCCAGGTTTTTGGCCAGATCACGCCTTACCGGGTTTGCCATGCGAAGACTGTGGTGCCCCTAGCAGCGTAACGCGGCTGCGGCGAGCCAGCTGCCAACGCTGTCAGCATACCGAAAGCTACCCGGTCGCAAAATCGTTTGCTGCCGCTCAATATTGTCAGATATGTAACCCATGAACACACTACGATTAAACGCCCAACAAGGCCAAGATATTGTCACCGCTGCTGATTTACTACAACAAGGTAAGTTAGTGGCCGTGCCAACAGAAACCGTCTATGGTTTAGCCGCCGATGCCAGTAACCCCAGCGCGGTAAGTGGCATTTTTACTGCCAAGGGCCGCCCAGCCAATCACCCGTTAATTGTGCATCTGCATGCGATAACTGCGATGACAAACTGGGCGAAGGATATTCCAGCCGCCGCCTGGCAGCTGGCTGAGGCCTTTTGGCCAGGGCCGTTAACCTTGTTATTGCCCAAAGCCGATCACGTTAGCCCAGTGATCACCGGTGGCCTAAATAGTATTGGCCTGCGTATGCCGGCACATCCTGCCTTGTTACAGGTATTGCAACTAAACCAACTGGCCGTTGCAGCGCCTTCGGCTAACCGTTATAAAAAACTCAGCCCGACCAGTGCCGAGCAAGTACTTGCCGGTTTACATGGCCGTATTGATGCGGTATTGGATGGCGGTGAATGTGAGCATGGTGTGGAGTCAACCATTGTCGATTTAACCGGCGAGCACATCCGCATTGTGCGCGCTGGTCCCATCACTGCCTCGCAACTGCAAGCTGTACTTAAAACAACTGTACTGCAACCACAGCAACATCAGGCGCAAGTGCCCGGCAATGTTGATGCGCATTATCAACCGAATACGCCGCTGCGCTGCCTAGATATCGCAAAACTGCATGCGTTGTTGTTAGAACAACCAAGCAATATTGCGGTGCTGCATCTCAATGCTTTACCGACAGCGCAAGAAGGGATTATCTGCAAACAGATGCCAACCGACGCTGCCGGCTACGCCAGCCAGCTCTATCGCCAGTTATACCAAGCCGATAAGCTAGGCGTAACCGCGATCTGGTGTGAACTGCCGCCGCAAGGCGAAGCCTGGCTCGCCGTGCATGATCGCTTACGCCGGGCGCAGTTTATTGAGCGCTCATAGCGTCAACACCCTACTGACCTAAACAAAAACCCCGCAACAGCGGGGTTTTATTTAAAGCATTGATTAAATGTAATTTATTGGCAATACATTACACAATTATATCTTTAGTACAGTCTAGAACGGAATATCGTCATCAAAGTCGATTGGCGGTTCCATTGGTGCGGCCTGCTGATTGGGTCTGGGTGCTTGATAATTACCACCGCCCTGCTGAGGAGCTTGTGCAGGTTTTTGATAACCGCCACCGCCTTGCGCTGGTTGCTGATAGTTACTGCCACCTTGCTGTGGCGCTTGTTGGTAATTATTATTACCGCCACCTTGTTGACCACGAGGCTGGTAACCGCCTTGCTGACCGCCACCCATACCGCCACCTTGTTGCTGACCTTCACCACGGCCATCCAACATTTGCAGCTCGTTTGCCACGATCTCCGTAGTGTAACGCTCTACGCCGTCTTTGTCGGTCCATTTACGGGTTTTAAGCTTACCCTCAATGTACACTTTTGAGCCTTTACGCAGATATTCACCGGCAATTTCAGCTAAACGCTGATAAATCACGATACGGTGCCATTCGGTTTGTTCTTTGCGCTCATTGGTCGCTTTGTCGGTCCAGCTTTCTGACGTTGCGATAGTCATATTCGCAACAGCACCGCCTTGCGGCATGTAACGCACTTCAGGATCAGCACCTAAGTTACCGATTAAAATGACTTTATTAATTCCACGCGCCATGCGTATCTCTCCTGCAAAAATGTTACTGGTTGCCTGTGGCAACCAAAGACTGAGCTTGCGCTAAATCGAACTGCTGCGAGCTAACTTTCAGATAGCAACGTTGATCTGCTAACAATATCGTGACCTCTTGAACTCCCACCAACGCGGCCAGCTTGCTGGCCAACTGATTGGCTTGCTGCTCAGTCGTTACCGAAACCGGTAACGATAAGCGCTGAGAACGCGCAGGCACCTGCATGGTGCTGGCAATTGCCAGCCATACTAAACCAATCAAGGCTAAACCTGCAAACACTGCACTAAAACCAAATTGCTGTGCCAAGGTGCCGCCTAATAAGCCACCGAAAAAGGCACCCAAAAATTGACTACTGGAATAAATGCCCATGGCGCTACCGCGTTGTCCTGCTGGCGCAACGCGAGAAACCATGGCGGGCAAACTGGCTTCTAAATAGTTAAAACCAATAAAGAAGACCAACAATGCCAAAACAAAACCCCAGAGGGTAGCCGCTTGCCAGCTAATTAACATTGCTATAACCAATAATAGAACATTAATTAAAAAATAGCGTTTTTCTTGCTGCCGACGCATCGCAATAATCATCATCGGCACCATAAACACAAACGATAACAACAGCACCGGTAAATAGACCTGCCAATGCTGCTCTGCCGCTAACTGCTGCTTAAGTAATAACGGCGGCAAAGCGACAAACATAGCGGTTAACATCAGGTGCAATAGCATTACACCAACATCTAAACGCAACAACTGACCATGCGCCAACATACTGGCTAAGCTTTGTGGTAACGCTATGGTTTCAGCACCAGCCGAACGGCTCACACTGTGTGGTACTAAAAAAGCCACAATCAGCATCGCCGCACACGCTAACACGGCGGTAAACCAAAATACGCCGCTAAGCCCTGCCCAACGCGCCAAAATTGGCCCCAGCACCATCGCCAGCGCAAAGGATAAACCAATACTGCCACCAATAATCGCCATGACTTTAGGGCGCTGTTCTTCTCGGGTTAAATCCGCGGCTAACGCCAACACGGCACCCGCAATAGCACCGGCGCCTTGCAGTACACGCCCAAGTGTTACCATATACACTGACTCAGCCATCGCGGCGACTACCGAGCCAAGCACAAATAATGACAGCCCCAACAACATCACTTTATGCCGGCCAATTCTATCCGATAACCAACCAAAAGGAATTTGTAAAATCGCCTGCGTGAGACCATAAGCGCCAATCGCTAAACCAATCCACAAGGGTGAAAAGCCAACCAGCTCTTGACCATACAGGGCGAATACCGGTAATAGCATAAAGAGCCCGAGCATGCGGGTAGAAAAAACTAAAGCCAGTGCGATGGCCGCGCGTTTTTCAAGAGAATTTAGTTGATGCATTCTGCCAGAGCGTTGCTAGATATTAGATTTCACGAAGGCCGCAGTTTAGCATAAAAAAGCTGAGCGGGCGTTATAACTAACGACCGGTTGTCTTAACCAAGCGTTGTTACCCTGCATCAACTTAACTGGCCATATCACGCGCCACACGGCATGCCAGTAAGCCAACTGAAAAATCACAGTTTACAGATAAATTTTGGCGTTTTAAGCCAAACCCCACTTTAATACGTAAGTAAGCGCTTTATGGGTGTTTTACCTTGCTAAAATAGCTTGAGCAGGGGCAATTCTAGCTCGATACTGGCTATTAACCCTGCCATTAGTGTATATTTGTACAGCAAACAGCACGCCAACCACCACTGGAAGCCTGAATGGACAAAATTGATATCCGGGGTGCCCGCACCCACAACTTAAAAAACATTTCGCTGCAAATTCCCCGAGATAAACTAGTGGTGATTACCGGCCTATCAGGTTCGGGCAAGTCGTCACTGGCATTTGATACCTTGTATGCAGAAGGCCAGCGCCGCTATGTTGAGTCGCTGTCGGCCTATGCCCGGCAATTTTTAAGCTTGATGGAAAAGCCCGATGTCGATCATATCGAAGGCTTATCGCCGGCTATTTCGATAGAGCAAAAATCGACCTCGCATAACCCGCGTTCTACCGTGGGCACCATTACCGAAATTTACGATTACCTGCGCTTACTGTTTGCCCGTGTCGGCGAGCCGCGTTGCCCCGAGCATGATTTACCGCTGGCCGCGCAAACCATCAGTGAAATGGTGGATAAAGTGGCTGAGTTTCCTGAAGGCACTAAGTTAATGGTTTTGGCGCCGGTGGTACAAGAGCGCAAAGGCGAACATGTCAAAACCTTGGAAGGCTTAGCCGCCCAAGGCTATATTCGCGCCCGTATTGATGGCGAAATCTGTGACTTATCGGATCCTCCAAAACTCGATTTACAGAAAAAGCACACCATTGAAGTGGTGATCGACCGCATTAAAGTACGTGACGACATTAAAGTGCGTTTAGCCGAATCCTTTGAAACTGCCTTGCAGTTATCCGGTGGCGTGGCCAAAGTGGCGATGATGGACGATAGCACTGCACCTGAGTTAGTATTTTCGGCCAACTACGCTTGCCCTACTTGTGGCTATTCGATGGCCGAGCTAGAGCCGCGCTTATTCTCGTTTAACAACCCGGCTGGGGCTTGCCCAAGCTGCGATGGCTTAGGCGTAAAACAGTTTTTCGATCCGAAAAAAGTCATCGTCAGTGACGAGCTAAGCCTCGCAGGCGGGGCCATTCGCGGTTGGGATAAACGTAACTTCTATTATTTCCAAATGCTCAAAGCCCTAGCCGATCATTATGGTTTTCAGCTCGATGTGCCCTTCAGTACCCTGAGTAAAAAGCATCAAGAAGCCATTTTGCAAGGCAGCGGCGCGACCATTGTTGACTTTAAATACCTGAATGATCGCGGTGATATTGTGCAGCGCAGTCATCCGTTTGAAGGCATTTTGCCGAATATGGAACGGCGTTACCGCGAAACTGAGTCTAATTCAGTTCGCGAAGAACTGAGTAAATACCTCGCCACCCAACCTTGCCCGAGTTGCCACGGCACCCGCTTACGCACCGAAGCGCGGCATGTGTTTATTGGCCAAACCAATTTACCGCAAGTGGTGGAGCTGTCGATTGGTGATTGCTTAAGCTTTTTCCAACAGCTGAGCTTGCTGGGGCAAAAAGCCAAAATCGCTGAAAAAGTGTTAAAAGAAATTCAAGACCGCTTAAGCTTTTTGGTCAACGTCGGCTTAAATTACCTTAATTTGTCACGCAGTGCCGAAACCCTCTCGGGCGGTGAAGCACAGCGTATTCGCTTGGCCAGCCAAATTGGTGCGGGTTTAGTGGGGGTGATGTATGTGTTAGATGAGCCGTCGATTGGTTTGCATCAACGAGATAACGATCGCTTATTAGGTACGCTGACCCATCTGCGCGATTTAGGCAATACGGTAATTGTGGTCGAACACGATGAAGATGCCGTGCGCATGGCCGACCATATTATTGATATTGGCCCGGGCGCAGGCGTGCATGGCGGTTACATCGTGGCGCAAGGTAGCTTGGAGCAAGTAATGGCCGAGCCGGAGTCTCTCACTGGGCAATATATGGCTGGCACGCGCAAAATTGCCGTACCAGAGAAGCGCACAGCATTAACCGATAAATGGTTAGAAGTGACCGGCGCTAGCGGCAATAACCTGAAAAACGTTGATTTAGCAATCCCCTTTGGTGTGATGACCTGCATTACCGGCGTATCGGGTTCAGGTAAGTCTACCCTGATTAACGACACGCTGTTTCGCGTTGCCCATCGTGTGCTGAATAAAGGCGAAGGCGCCGATCCGGCACCGCACAAAGACATTAAAGGCTTAGATCACTTTGATAAAGTGATCGATATCGATCAAAGCCCGATTGGTCGCACCCCGCGCTCGAATGCCGCCACTTATACCGGTATTTTTACGGCGGTACGTGAGTTATTCGCCGGCACCCAAGAAGCCCGCTCACGCGGTTATCAGGTGGGGCGTTTTAGTTTTAACGTTAAGGGCGGCCGCTGTGAAGCCTGCCAAGGCGATGGCTTAATAAAAGTGGAAATGCACTTTTTACCTGACGTGTACGTGCCGTGCGATGTGTGTAAAAGCAAACGCTATAACCGCGAAACGCTAGAGATTAAATACAAAGGCAAGAACATTCACGAAGTATTGGATATGACGGTCGAAGACGCCCTGGCGTTTTTTGAAGCAATACCGGCAGTAAACCGTAAACTGCAAACCCTGAAAGATGTAGGGCTTACTTACATTAAACTCGGCCAATCTGCGACCACCTTATCGGGCGGTGAAGCACAGCGGGTAAAACTGGCACGCGAACTGAGCAAACGTGACACTGGCAAAACCCTGTATATTTTGGATGAACCGACTACCGGCTTACATTTTTATGATATTCAGCAACTGCTAAACGTATTGCATCGCCTGCGCGATCACGGCAATACCATAGTGGTGATTGAACACAACTTAGATGTGATTAAAACCGCCGACTGGATTGTCGATCTCGGCCCAGAGGGCGGTAACGGCGGCGGCGAAATCTTAGTCGCCGGCACACCCGAGCAAGTCGCTGCTTGCGAAAAATCTTACACTGGCCAATATTTAAAGCCGTTGTTGAACAAGTAATAATAAGGCGCTGGCTTATTACAGCCAGCGCCTTACTTGCGTAAGATAAGCCTGATAGTCAGCGCCAAACTTCTGCTGTAAATGGCGCTCTTCCGGCATTATTTGAAACCGGTTCATATACAGCACAAACACTGGCAGTAACAGCAACGCCAACGCGCTTTGTAAATAACAGCCCCATGCCATTAGCAGCAGTAAAAACCCCAGATACATAGGGTTACGGCTATAACGATAGATACCCCGAATGACCAAACTAGAGCTTTGCTGCGGTACGCGCGGATCTACCGTAGTGTTTGCCCGTCGAAATGCCAGTACGCCAGCCAGCGCTACCGCCATACCGACAATCGCGAGAATGCCGGCTAAAAAAAACCGCCAACTCAGCGCCAACGCCACAGACGGTAAATACTGTGTTAGCAGCCACATAGCTAAAGCAAATAACACTACCAACAGCAGCGGCGGGATTTTAAGTTCGAGTGTCTGCAAAGAATCATCCTTTTTAAGCTAACGACAGCAAGTGCTGTTGAACGACTTGCGCAGTGTAATACAACGGATACACCAGATGTTGCTGCTCTAGTGGTGACGAGCCCTGCGTGCCGGTTAGTTTTATGGTTTTAGCCGGGTTACATTTTTCAATATAAGACTGTAGTGATTTAGCCTTGGTGCGCTTGCCGCTTTTTACTTCGAGCGGTATCACATTGCCGCGGTTATCAGCGAGAATAAATTCTATTTCCGCTCTGGCATCACTCCAGGAAAAAGTCGGGTCAATACCCAATGCTGCGAGTTCTTGTTGCACAAAATTTTCGGCAATATAGCCTTTGTAGTCATAACTTTGCTGCTTTATTTCCAAATAACTGACACCCAGCATATGGTTTAACAAACCTACATCAAACAAAAACAACTTAACCATATTATCTTTTTTATAAGCCGCCAGCGGGCTGCGTGGTGTACCTTCGACAGGATAGTTTTTTAAGATCAACCGGCACTTTTCCAGCCAGATAATACCACTCTCCAGCTCCTGATAACGTGATTTACGCTCGTATACCTGTTTGAATTTAAAGCGCTTAACCGATTCGTCCACTACTGCAGCAAGCTGAGCTGGCACTGCAGTAAACACCGCTTCAATTAAACCGGCATCTACCTTGCCGGAGTATTTACCAAAGTCCCGCACATAGCCGGCCAGTAAATCGGCATGTATCTGCGACACGGCGTTTACCCGTTCCAACAAGCTTTTTTCCGCCAGCGCAAACCACAGGCTAACGGCCTCTGGCATACCGCCGGTAAAGTAATAGTCGGTGAGCTTATCAAACAGTTTAGTGTGGGCAGCCGCAGAGTTTTGCCCGGCATCATAGGCTTTTAACAGCAAAGTCTCGCCAGAGGCTAATAAAAACTCACGAAAGGTTAAGGGCCGTAAATTGTATTGCTCAACCTTGCCAACCGGAAAAGTATTCAGCAAACCAATATTAGAACCACTGGCAGCAATAAACGCCTGCGGGGTTTTTTCGGCAAAGTATTTTAATGCCGTGACAGCCCGTGGGCATTCGCCAATTTCATCGAGGATCAGCAGATCAGTGGCCATATTAAACGGCTGGCCAGTTAATAGCTCAATATTACCCAGCACATCAGCAGGGCTTAACGAGCCAGCAAAGGCTTCCTGCATCTGCGGCGACTCCAGAAAATCTATCCGCAGTACCTTTGCAAACTGCCGCCCAAGCAACTGCTGCAACAAATAGGTTTTACCGGTTTGCCGCGCGCCATCTATCAATAGAGGTTTACGCTCCGGCTTTTCTTTCCAGCGCAGCAAAGCTGTTAATAAATCGCGCTTCATAGCCCCTCCATAAATAGTGTCACCTTATGCCGACACTACACTTTTCTGCGCTTAAAAACAAATTTAACAACACTTTTATGCGCATAAAAATGTAAACTTTCGCATTTTTGTGCGCGTAAAAGTGAGAGAGCACGGAGCGAAAACAGGGTAAAACCTTTAATATTAAGCAGTTATTTACAACCACACAAAAATCGCTTCGATTTAAGGACTAACAACGGCCATGCATAAAACTAACGCACATGTCCAACGTCATAGAACCGCTATCGGTCGAAAACTTACGTTTGTATTATTTACCCCTCAACAGACAAATTGCAAAATTCAAGACCTGACCCTACTGCTCCAACCTTTAATAATTTTTTCTTGCAGCATGTTACATCCAGCGCCGCACCTGCGTTAAATAAGCCTGATAGTCAGCGCCAAACTTCTGCTGTAAATGGCGCTCTTCCGGTATTATTTGAAACCGGTTCATATACAGCACAAACACTGGCAGCAACAACAACGCCAACGCGCTTTGTAAATAACAGCCCCATGCCATTAGCAGCAGTAAGAACCCCAGATAAATAGGGTTACGGCTATAACGATAGATACCCCGAATGACCAAACTAGAGCTTTGCTGCGGTACACGCGGATCTACCGTAGTGTCAGCACGTAGAAACGCTAACACGCCCATCAACGCCACAACTATTCCTGCACTAACAAAACCTGCAACCAAGAAAACACTAAGCGTATGCCACCGCAACCAAGGCGGTGTCAAAGGTACGATCACCCACATCGCCAGCGCAAACAACAACACCAAAATCAACGGCGGGATTTTCAGCTCTAATGCTTGCATGGCTTGCTCCTATTTACTTTGCTTTTCAACTATTTTTAGTTCTTACTCCATAACCGGAGCAACCGCATAGCTTCACTTCTGAGCTCTACTTGAGTAAAGAGATTGGCATTTGCGATAGCAGCTAACACGTTATGAGCGATGACATTATGCAAAAATCTTAGTATTCATTATCGAAGTGTTTGTTAAAAGAAAAAGCAGTTACATTCCTCCACGTCGTTTTGAGTTCAAGTTATTCACACCTACGATATAAATAGTGTGTTATAAAAGCGGTTATACCTAGATAATCATAAAACAAGAAATAAAAAACCCAGCTTAGCTGGGTTTTCTCGAAAATCAAAAAAAGCTTAAATAATGCGCTTACGACGCAACATTAACCCGCCCATTCCCAACATTAATAAAACTAGCGTTGAAGGTGCAGGTACGACTTGAGCAGCGCTTAAGCTAAAAGTGTCGAAAAAGATGAAATCATTGTTCAGGTCAAAGATTTCTAAAGATCCAAATGTAAATGCATCAAAAATCATATAGTAACTCCATGTAGCCGCACCGAAACCTACATCATCTGCATCGAACTCGAAAAATTCAATACCCGCGTAAATGTTGTCGCTATCGATACCCACATCAAAGAGTGAAATGTCAAACTCGCCTACCGAAGAAAAAAGACCAAACAGGCTAATATTTACTAAAGTAATCTGATCGCCAAAACTTTTGTAAATCAAACCGGTATTTAGCAAACTATCATTTATTTGAACTTCAATAGAACCAAGTTTGCCAAAACTATCGCCAATAATATCGTGTTTTATATTAATAAGACCGGCATTAGCAGCAAAAGAGGTGGTGAACATTAATGTAATTAACAACAACGTGTGGCTTAATAATTTTTGAAGACTTTTCATTATCGACTTCCTTATTTTTATAGGTTGCCGGAACAAACTACTTGCTCCGGCGGTTCTTATTATTATGGTTGCACTTCAAGCGCTGTGGTGCCTTGCACTTCACCATTGCCATCGGTAAACGTCACTGTTCCCATGTATAACCCATTTGGATTTAAGTCACGGGTCAACAGAGAAATGTTTTGTAAACGGCCATCAACTGCGCGCGGTGACGCAGAAACACGAGTTGTATTATCTTTGCCATTAACAACCCAAATAAGTGCTTGGTAATTAACGCTATTATTACCTAACAAATTCACGCCTTGGACCATTAACAAATAGAAGTTAATATCGGTGTTTTCTGAGTTTTGTGGATTAACAATGATCATATCTTCGTTGGCATCTGGGCCTTTCGAGTTTTGGAGGGGTGAACAACCCGCAGCGCGACACGCCCATAGCTCTAAGTCTAAATTAGTACCCGGAACGCTGACTAATGCGTCACGCGTGCTAATTCTGAGTAACGTAGAGCCGGCAGGCACTTCAAACGTAGTGTAACGGTTAGCAGCCGCTACATTTACCCCAAAGTTAAATGCACCCGGGTTGCTAGGTGAAGTTTTATTTACACCAAACGGCAAACTTAGCCCTTGATAATCAGCAGTGAAGCTACCTGAGTACAAAGTTTCAACAAAGAACAATGCCCGGCCCCGGTTCAACTTCAATGACAGTGATTCTGGTACAACAATAGTAGCCGACGGCACTTGATTCACCGCAATCGGGCTACGAACAGTCAAACCATCGGTACGCTCAAGGGTTACTGCACCAAACACCCATTGATTAACTGGGAAGCCGGGTACTGAATTAAAGGTTAAGCTATAGCTTGCTTTACCGTTTGGCGTTACTTCTAACAAACCACTTGGAATAGCATTACCAGCAGCATCAAATGTTTTTACCGTGACCGTGGTGCCTGCAGGCGCTTCAACGTTTACTGTGTAAGAGCCACCATCACCCGATACGTCAGTTACAGTACGAGAAATGGTTTCCTTACCTGCAAGCTGAGCAATTGCAATTGATGGATAGTTCAATTGACTGGCGTCAGTAGCAAAGCCAGAAGCAGTAATATCGTTACAATTAGCGCCAAAACGGACTGAAGAGACTAACCCCGCTTCGCCTTGCCCGCAAAGGAACCCAAGGTAATCCCCTAAATTTGCGTCATAAACTAAGCCTGGGTTTAATGATGAAGCAGGTGCTACATGACCCGCACCAAAATCAAATGGACTCGCTGGTGTGGTGCCATTTTCTTTTACCAGATTTTGACGAGCGGTTGTCATCATTGCTGATTTGATTTTCGCTGGGCTCCATCCCGGATACTGACCCGCTAGCAATGCCGCCATACCCGCAATATGTGGGCTAGACATTGAGGTACCTTGCAAGTAGGCAAAGTTTTCACCTTGTGTGTTACCACCAAATCGCAACTGCGCTGGACTAGTCGCCGCTAAGATGCGAACACCCGGTGCAGTGATGTCAGGTTTAAGAATATCACCGGTTTGCGTATTAACACCACGTGAAGAGAAACTCGCCATGGTATTGCCAACCTCAACCGCCTCTGTCGCAGCACCATTGAGTGACATTGTCACATTCGTCACACCTGTATTAACACTATTTACCAAAGCTAGGCCATCAGCATTGAACACCATTACACTAGGGATATTCAAGCCCGTGACAGTACCACCCATTGCAATAGGTGTACCACTGAGTGTATAGACTACCGCACCCATTGCACCCGCAGCCTGAGCATTTAATAACTTATCAGCAAATGGACAACCGCCACGAGCAATAAGTGCGATCTTACCTGTCAAGTTACTACTTAAAGGACCGCAAGCCTCAATTGGACTAGCAAGCGCTAGATCTGCGGTTAAGCCACCGACAGGAACCGGAGCCCCAATAACTGCAGGAACAGAAAAAACACCGCTGGGTGCTAATGTGCCGCTATTTATTGTTAACTCGTTGCCAATAACCGCAGAAACACCATCATAAGTAGACGCTGCTACTGTGGTAATCCATGGTGCAATATTACTTACTGTGGCAGCAGTCGGGCCACTGTTACCCGCTGAGGCTGAAAAGAACACACCGGCATTAGCAGCACTGAGTGATGCATTATAAACCGGCGAATTAATTGCTTGAGAATTACCGATGGAATAGTTTAATACATCGACACCATCTACCACTGCTTGGTCGATAGCAGCTAAGCTATCACCAAAGAAACACCCTCTTTCTGCGGTTCCACTTGCATTTGTATAGTTTGAGTTCCAGCACACTTTATAAGCGGCAATCCTTGCGCGAGGGGCTATACCCGATACGGCGCCAACATTAGCGCCACGTAAAGACGCTGTTACGCCTGCATTACCCGCAGCGGTTGATGCAGTATGGCTACCATGGCCATCAGCATCTCTGGGAGAAGCAAACTCGCCTAATTCAAACCGAATATTGTATACGCTTGAGAACGCACTACCGAAATAGCGCGCGCCAATTAGTTTGTTGTTACATGTAAACTCATCCAGAGGTGCAGTACCATCAGCGGCACCAATGCTACCTACGTTACACTCACCATTCCAACCCGCTGGAGCAGGTCCGTAAGTGTTTTCAAGAGTGTTTCCTTCTGAGCTAAACGAAGGGTTTTCAGGCCAAATACCAGAGTCTAATATGCCTACAATTACGTCTTCGCCTACAATACCGGTGTCGTGTAAACCATCACCCGCATTACTAACTAAACCCATGAACTTAGGTGTATTAGCTGTTTGTAATTGATGTAATTCGTCTGGGTATACTGCTGCAACGTCGGGGTGGTTACTTATTGCATTTAATTGTTCTGGAGATAGACGGGCTGAGAATCCATTAAAGGTGTGTACATATTTATGTAATACATCCAACACACCAATTTCAGCGGCAACGGAAACTTGCTTAGCTTTAAGAGCTGCAGCATAGGCTTCAATCTTTGGTGATTTAGCGTTGTAGTTATTACCTGCAATTGCCACCAATTGGTTACTCGGTCTTAGCTCACCGAGTTGGGCAGCCATATTAATTGCTGTAGCACCTTTCAACTCAACGATGTACATACCTGAGGCGGCTTGAATCGCCGGTGCAGGGCCTGTTGCAGTAAGCTGACTGGAATCAACTTGAACGATATATGGCGATGTATTTGCATTTGCATACATACTCGCCAACGCTGCCGATAAAGTAATAGTTATCAGGCACTTATTAAATTTCATTTGATTCTCCCGCTTTATCATTTTTGATCTTTAGACAACGAAGCAAAATTCTTTTTAAATACCTAACAAGGCTAGAGGGAGACTGTTAGTCGTTCAAAACAAGAAGTTTTGCAAACTTAAAGATTCCTTGGGTTGTTATTATTTTTAACATTAATTTATTGTTATTAACGTAGGAGGGTTGCCTATAGCATTAGAGCAACTTCTGATAGCAGCAATATTCACGCCACTTATCTAAGCCACTACTTTAAAACAGTTTATTAAAAATTAATTATTCTTAGAACTTAAATTTGTAAAAATATCTGACAGTGCGCTGACTAAATATACTAAAAAATTTTGTTAAATAGACAGCAATACCAATATCAAGCTGAGCAACTGTTGCAACTATGTAAGTGATGATTAACTTGTATTGCAGCGATGATGAAAAGCTAACAGCAATAGCCGCTGCGCATAAATCGGTCAGTGTGTTTAAAGTGGACAGCCCAAGTGTGCTACAGGGGCAGACCTTGAGGTACATTGATTAATCAATTAAATTCAGATTTTGTAAGCCAACAGGGTCAGGCCTTGAATCTTGCGCAGTTATGTTCATCTACACAAAAATCGCCTCGATTTAAAAACTAACAACGGCCATGCTAGCAGCTAAATCGTTATAAAATTAACGCACGTGCCTATAGTTATAGAACAGTTATCTGCCGTAAACTTAGGTTTGGATTATTTGCCGTTCAACAGAAACATTGCTAAATTCAAGGCCTGCCACTACTGCTCGTTCTGCGCTACATAGCTATAACATAAGACGGTATGCGATGAACAAAATCACAGAAAAACACATAACGAACATCATCAAAAAACACCTAGGATTTACGTTGCTGTTGGCCGTCGCGCCTGTCATCTTCTTTTTGTTGATTGGCTTTTTTGAAAAGACAATTTACAGCATTATCCCGTTTATTTTGCCCATTAGCACCCTTGGTGCGGTGGCCTACTTTATTAAACAGGTACTTACTGAGTTGTTGGTCGATCGCTAAGACAAACTGCCTAAGCGCAACTGCACTAAATACTGCCGCAGTTGCGCAACCCGTTCGCTGCGACCAAACAACTGGTAAATGTGCAACCAATCGGCAGGCGGCATCCAACAGATGCCATCTTGCCAGCGGCAACGCTCAGGATGAAAAGCAAAGCGGTTGATTGTATTGTCTTTTCGCACTGCAATACCGGCCATCAGATCAACACTGCGGCCCTCTGCATGGCGAAAATGGTTGAACTTAGCGGTGGCATACATCGGATCTGACGGTATCTGCTGTGTTTGGTAGCCCGCATTAATCAGCAAAGCGCTGATTTGGGCAAAGTGATCTTCAGTACACACCAAATCAATATCGGTGGGTTTCGCCACCAGTCCTAGTTGCCATAGCAAACAACTGCCGCCTACGCCAAATTGATAGTCGGCTAATAAGCTGCATAGCTCGGTCAGTTGTTCGGTTAACGGGTCAGGTTTTAACATGAGGTAACTCACTTATTAGGGTTGAAAGCTGCTGAATTTTTTCGTTATTCAGTTGCCGATAGTCAAAATAGGGGCAGACCAATAGGCGCTGCTGGCGATCAATAGCAAACTCATGATTTAACCATTGCAATTGCGCCGCTAACCCCGCATCTAGCAGCGCTTTGGCATGGGTGCGCCCGGCAATAATATGGATCGCATGGCGGTTAACGGCGAACTGCGGCAGGCTAAATAACAACGCCGTGTTACTGCCGATTTGTAATAACTGCTGCTCACGGAATTGCTGCCAACTGTCGGCGGTTTGTTGGAAAGTAAACTGCCGCTTATCTAGGGTAAAAAGCAGCTTGGCATACACATTAAACACTTTGCGCCAGCCATTACCACAGGCCTGATTAATCGCAGCAATTTCACCGGTACTTAGCGGCTGTATATGATTAAGTGCCGCATATTCCTGCATCGGTGGTCGCTTCGCTACATACACACAAATTTGTGCCTGTGGATCGCCAAAACCTATGGCGAATTCGCTCACAAGCGGCGGCGCTGTTGTCACACCAACCAGTGGCATAGATACTCCCGTTTAACGCCTTAGTTCTTGCGGCAGAACGCCTTAACCTAGCAAGGCTTTGTGCTACTATTCTAACGGTAAAGTTTCAGAAAAATAACCTAATAATACGGTAATGCCGATCAGTAAAGCCTAACCGGCTTGCTCTAAATCAACCCTGACAGGCCATGCATGATTATGGCATGTAGATATGAGCAAACCGCGTGTTATAAAAAACCAAACTGATCGGCATTCAATAATACGGAGTCTTACGATGAAAAAATTCGTGTTGCTGTGTTTGTTTTGGCCACTGTTAGCCCTGGCTAACCCGGCTGAAGATAACAGCTTAAGTGTAGAGCGGTTATGGCAATTAGAGCGCATTGGCACTCCGGTTGCCTCCGCCGATGGCAGTATGATTGTCGCGCCCGTAACCCGCTATGATGTACCCGCCGATCAAGGCCATACCCGGCTTTGGCTATTTAGCGCCGATGGCAAAACTCAGCGCCCCCTTACCGCTGAAGGCATGCGTGCCAGCGAAGCCACCTTTTCGCCAGACGGTAAAACCTTGGCTTTTATCAGCCAACGGCATAAAGACGATGCTGGGCAAATTTATCTGTTACCCCTAACAACCCCCGGCGAAGCACAGCGTTTAACACAAGTACCCACCGGCGTTTATGGTATGAAATGGGTCGGGGAGCACCTGTATTTTGTCAGCCGTATTTGGCCAGGCAAAACCTGGGAAGACATGAGCGGCGAGCTTAAAGCCAATAAAGAGAAAAAGGTGTCAGCGTGGCAGTGGAATGCGCTGCCTTATTCGCAGTTTGACCATTGGATTGATGAAAATCGCCAAGCCCATGTTTTCCGTATTCCTACTAAAGGCGGGGAAGTAGAAGCTATCACCCAAAAAATCGGCATCGAATTACCGCGCTCTAGCCAAAGCGCCAGCAGCTACGACATTGATGCGCAAGAGCGCTATATCGCCTTTAATGCCAATGGTTCAAGCAACAGCGTTGATCCAAAAATTGATTTGTTTTTAGCGGCCATCGGCAGCGATAAAGCTGACAACATTACACCGGATAACCAAGCCCCCGATGCGAACCCCAGCTTTAGCCCTGATGGTAAAAGCTTGGCCTTTAGCCGCCAGCGTATTCAGGGTTTTTATGCCGACACCGCACGTTTAATGGTGTACGACCTAGCGAAGAAAACCACCCGTGAACTGACCACTGAGTGGGATCGCTCAGTCAGTGACTTTGTTTGGGCCGCCGATAGTAAAGGCTTTTACGCCAGCGTGGATGATGCGGCTACCAGCCGTTTATTTTATGTCGATGCCAAGAATGGCAAACAACGCGCCATTACCAAAAACACCAGCTTTGGTAGCCCGGTATTAGCGGGTAAAAATACCTTAGTCACCACCAATGACAGCTTTTTATATCCAGCGCGCCTGGTAAAAGTGGATGTGCGCTCGGGTAATACCACGCGCTTGGATAGCTTTAATGATGAATTACTTTCAAAAACGGATTTAGGCACCTATGAATCGGTAACCTATAAAGGTGCTGAAGGCCAAGATATCCAAATGTGGGTGCATTACCCACCGGGCTTTGATAAGAGCAAAAAGTATCCCTTCTTTATGCTGATCCACGGCGGCCCGCACAATGCCATTGGCGATAGCTTTAGCTACCGCTGGAATGCACAAACCTTTGCTTCTTGGGGCTATGTTACGGCCTGGCCTAACTTCCACGGCTCGAGCAGTTTTGGCCAAGACTTTGCCGATGCCATTAACCCCGATTGGCGCACGAAACCCTTAGCCGATATTCAAGCCGCGACCGTGTGGTTCCAGCAACAACCCTGGATTGATACCGAGCGAATGGTCGCCGGTGGCGCCAGCTACGGTGGTTACTTAAGTGCTATCTTGTTGGGTACTGAACATCCGTATAAAGCCCTACTGATCCATGCCGCGGTTTACAACATGTATTCGCAAATGGCGGCAGACTTTGCTGTACATTCAACCCGCTTTGGCAATTTCTGGGACAAACCAGAGATATACAAAAGTATTTCGCCGCATTATTTTGCCGGTAACTTTAATACGCCAACGTTAGTTATCCATGGCCAGTTAGATTATCGGGTACCGGTTGGGCAAGGCTTTGAGTTATTCCGTACCTTGCAAAGCCGTGGCGTGGCGTCGCGAATGATTTACTTCCCCGATGAAAACCACTGGATCTTAAAACCAAACAACTCCATCTATTGGTATAACCAAGTGAAAGATTGGATGACCCAGTTCGCCGAGCCTGGCGCGCGTTAATCCCTCCCAGCACGCAGCACGCGCTGCGTGCTGCAGTTTTTCTCTCGGCATCCAAACTAAAGGCCGACTTTTCAACTCTTTAGCTGTTACTTCTACCCATTAACGCCTAGTATAGAGAAAGAGCGGTTATTCGACAGTGGCTTTGTCCCTGTCTGGTACAGGAACCTTTATGACCCTTGACCAGTTACTGATTTTTTTGATCCTTGGCATCACCATAGTACTGTTTGTTTGGGATCGTTGGCGACATGACATTGTGGCGCTGTTTAGCCTACTAGCCTGCGTGTTGGTAGGTTTGATCCCTGCAGAGTTAGCCTTTAATGGCTTTGGTCACCCCGCGGTGATTACCGTTGCCTGTGTATTAGTCTTAAGCCAAGCACTGCAAACGACGGGCGCGATTGATGTCTTAGCACACAAAGTTTTACCCTCTAATGCAGGGCCAACACTCACTATTACCGCTTTAACCGCGTTTGCGGCGGTGTTGTCCGGCTTTATGAATAACGTTGGCGTATTAGCGTTATTGATGCCGATGGCCATTCCGCTTGCCAGCCGCATTAATCTGGCACCCGGCCAAGTATTAATGCCACTGGCCTTTGGCTCGATGCTTGGCGGTATGACGACGCTTATTGGTACCCCCCCGAACTTGATCATTTCCAGCTTTAGAGCCGAAGTACATGGTCAAGGCTTTGCCATGTTTGACTTTGCGGGGCCAGGCATCGCAGTGACATTAGCGGGTGTGTTATTTATCGGTTTATTAGGTTGGCGCTTAGTGCCGGTGCGGCAACGGGCTGATCTCAGTAGCTTTGAAACCAGCAAATATTTAACGGAAGTTAGGATCAAAGCGAGTAGTAAATTCTGTGGTAGCCGCTTACGTGAGCTCGAGCGCAGTTTAGATGAACTCGACTCGCAAGTAGTGGGCATAGTACGAAACAAGTACCGGGAGCATGTTCCTTCTAGCTCTTATCAACTAAAAGAAAACGATATTTTAGTGATTGAAGCCGAACCAGAAACACTGGGTAAATTGTTATCGAGCTTAGAATTAGCGCTGGAAGATAGCGCCGATACGCAGCTGCAAAAAGAACAAGATAAAGCGTTAGCCAAAAGCCAAACCGATATTCCCCCCTCTAAAGAAAAAACCTTAGTGAGCCCTGACGTCAGTTTGATTGAGCTAACACTGTTACCCAACTCCGATCTTATTGGCCGCACCGCCGTGCAAATTCAAATGCGCCGGCGCTTTAATATTCACTTGTTAGCGTTATCACGCCACGGTAATCGCTCAGTTAAACGGGTACGCCGTACTCGTTTTCAAGCCGGGGATGTGATCTTAATGCAAGGCAACAGCCAAGCCTTACAAAACTTCGCCACCGATTTTGGCTGTGTGCCGTTGGCTGAGCGGCAAATTCAGGTGCCGGATAAACGCAAAACCTTACTGGCCAGTGGCTTTATGCTCGCAGCCGTACTGTCGGCTTCGGTAGGATTATTACCGGCCGCCGTGGCTTTTGCCGCCGGCATGTTGTTGATCATGGCCTTTCATGTGATTCCGTTGCGCAAGGTCTATAGTGCGATTGATTGGCCGGTGATCGTGTTATTAGGCTGTTTAATCCCCGTTGCCGGGGCCATGAGTTCGACGGGTGCAGGGGATTTATTAGCCGTAAGCATGCTCGACTTAGTCGGTAAAGCAGACCCACAGCTAACGGTAATCAGTTTATTAATCCTCACTATTGTTCTAACGTCCTTTTTAAATAATGCCGCCACAGCCGCGATGATGTGCCCCATTGCCATCAGTTTAGCCACACAACTTGACGTAAACCCCGATACGCTGCTGATGACTATTGCTATCGGTGCTTCTTGCGCCTTTTTAACCCCTATTGGCCATCAAAATAATACCTTGATTTTAGGCCCGGGTGGTTTTAGCTTTACCGATTACTGGCAACTGGGTTTGCCGATGCAAATTGTTGTGATTGTCGTCGGTGTGCCGGCATTATTGTTCTTTTGGCCTTTGTAGGAAGAAACCATGAAAGCACTTTTCAGCTTAGCGTCACTTTGTTTTGCGGCCAGTTTATCTGCAGCCACTACCTTTGGTGAGAACCTTGATAAAACCGCATTGACCAGCGTAGCCTCGGTATTAGCATCGCCTGCCACCTATCTTGATAAAGAAATTACCATTGAAGGTACTGTCACCGCCGTTTGTACCAAAATGCATTGCTGGATGACACTCGCAAGCGATGAAGCAGAGTCTCGCTTTCGCATTAAAGTAAAAGATGGCGATATGGTGTTTCCATTAAGCGCGAAAGGCAAAACGGCTTATGCAAAAGGTATCGTTAAAGTTTGGCCACAAGCCGAAGGTAAAGCGGAGGCTTATCAGTTAGTCCCTACGGGTGTTGAGATTGCTGATTAAGCGTATAGAAAAGGGCCAGCATGCTGGCCCTTTTCATTAGCAGAGTATAACTAGTCTTTCTTTAATAAAAACTCGATAAGGTTTTGCATATCTGTTTGCAGATTACGTTGATCTAAGTTTTGATTATTGATTTTATATTTACCGTTAACAACCAACATTGGCACACCCGTTAGTACACGGCTTTCACTTAATTGTTCTTGCTCACGTGCCATTTGGCCTACCGCTCCGCGCACTGGGAAGCTGCGCATGGCTTTATCGAAGGTTTCGGCATCAATGTCATTAATCAGCGCCAGGCTACGCACATCGTCTTCTGCCCGAAATGGTACGCGGCTTTTATGAATTTGATTAAAAATAGCCGTGGCCATTTCATCGCCTTTACCTAGGTTTTTCGCAGAGATATAAGCACGCGCTAAAGCATTTTGAATTTCAGGTGAGGCGGCGCGGATAAAGTCGACATGTGATTTTTTGAACTCGGTACCGGCAGGTAAGTTTTTCGCTAAACTCTGGGCAATCGGCTCAAAAGCGTAACAACCACCACAATAAAAAGAAAAGTATTCTTTCACTTCTGGCTTAGCTGTTTTTTGTTCTGATATCACTTCGTAATGCTTGCCTTCTTCATAATTGTTGGCGAATGCCGACAAGGGGAACAAGACGGCAGCGACGGCTGCTACTAACCACTTTTTCATTATTTACCTCTATTTAGTCATACTGCTGGGTCATTTTGCGCACTAGCTTAGCAAATTGTTAATAGTCTGGCACTAAGCTTAAAGGGGGTTGCTGTAATAATGACAGTTGCTCTTTTAGCGCCAGACACTGCTGTTCCCAGTATTTGTCTGTACCAAACCATGGAAAGTTCATCACAAAAGCTTGATCTTCCCAACGCCGCGCTAACCATGCCATATAATGGATCATACGCATAGCGCGTAATGGCTCGATCAGTTTTAACTCGGCCGGATCAAATTCACAATACTGTTCGTACTCTTCTAGCATTAACTCAAGGGTAAAACGCTGCTGTTGCCGATCACCGGACAGCATCATCCAGATATCCTGCATCGCCGGCCCCATGCGACAATCATCTAAATCGACAAAAAACGGGCCATTGCCAGTGTAAAAGAGATTACCCGCATGACAATCACCATGCAGCCGGATCAGCTGAGCGGGCCGATATTGTCGACTGGCTTCGGCAATCACCTGCGCTAAGGCGCTGTCAAAGGCCGGCCGCAGATAAGTGGGAATTAAACTTAAGCTGGCTAATACTTGCTGGCTTTCAATTAAATGACTTTCGACGGTTAAGGTGGGGCGTTCACGAAAAGGTTGTTGGCGACCCACCTGGTGCATCCGACCTAAAAACCGCCCCAACATAGCCAATTGCTCATCGTTGTCGATTTCTAAAGTACGGCCACCACGACTTGGAAAAACCGCAAATAAAAAGCCCTGATAATGCAATAAACTACTGCCAGCAAAACGAAGCGGTGCCACTACGGGGATGTCGGCGTCGACTAAGGCAAAAGCATATTGATGCTCTTCCTCAATCTGCGCCGCGGTCCAACGCTCTGGTCGGTAAAACTTAACCACCAGTTTTTCGGGCTGTGCGGCACCATCACGATAAGCACTAAATTGATAAACGCGATTTTCATAACTGTTTAGTGCCAGCAGCCCAGTGCTAACATCGAAACCGTAATGGTACAACGCATCTAAAATCAGGTCAGGCTGCAGCGTTGAAAAATCAAAACGCTGCGTCAACTCAACGCCCGGCAAAGAATTTATTCTCCTGAGAAATCGTTAACTCGGGTTGTGCTGCATCCGTCACGGTAAAGCTTACGTCTAACACCGGCTTCTTCGCATAATAGGGATCTAAAGCGAGGCTTATCACCACGTTTCGGCTTTCGCCTCCGGCTAATATCACTTCGGTATCACCAATCCATTTTAACTGTTCAATGCCCATAACCGACAAGTTCAGCGTTTTTGGTTGCTGCGATTTATTGATAATACTGAGGGTATAGGTATTTTCAATTAAGCCTTCTGGCGTTTCACGATATAAGGCTCCCCGATCGCGGATGATGTCGAGCTCCAACGGTTTGCGGATGGCTAAATTCACGACAAAGGCCACACACACCAAGATCAACACGAAGAAGTAACCCAGTAGTTTCGGCCGGAACACTTTCGCCGGTTTACCTTGTAAGGTGTGTTCAGTGGTGTAACTGATCAGGCCTTTGGGATAGCCCATTTTTGTCATGGTATCGTCACAGGCATCGATACAAGCCCCGCAATTAATGCATTCATATTGCAAGCCGTTACGAATATCGATACCCGTAGGGCAGACATGCACGCACAGGTTACAGTCGATACAATCGCCTAAGCCTTTTTCTTTATAATCGGTATCTTTGCGGCTTCGAGGTCCACGGTTTTCTCCACGCGCTTCATCGTAGGTGACGGTAAAAGTGTCTTTATCAAACATCGCTGATTGAAAGCGCGCATAAGGGCAAATGTGCGTACACATAATTTCTCGCATCCAGCCGGCATTACCATAGGTGCAAAAAGTAAAAAACAGCACTGACACCACCGCCCAAAACCCGGCTTGCAGTGTAAAGAAATCAAGGAATAGTGGGCCAATCGGCGTAAAGTAGCCGACAAAAATTAATGAGGTAAACAATGCAAAAGCCAACCAACAAAAATGCGTTAGGGCTTTCTTCCAAAACTTATTAAAACTCATCGGCGCTTGATCAAGCTTCATGCGCTGATTACGCGTGCCTTGGATCTTCTCTTCAAACCACATAAAGGTAAAAGTCCACACCGATTGCGGGCAAAGATAACCACACCAGACCCGCCCATAAAAGGTTGTCACAAAAAACAACGCATAAGCGGCGATTACAAAGATCCAGGCTAATAAGGTAAAGTCTTGCGGCCACAGGGTTAAGGCAAAAATATTAAATTTTTGCTCACCAATATCTAGCAGGATCGCTTGCTGACCATGATATGGGATCCATGGCAAAAGAAAAAACAACGACATAAAGATAAAGCCCATATTACGACGCAGGCTTTGGTGTAATCCCTTCACCGAACGAATATAGATCCGATCGCGTGAAGCATATTTCGTTGTGGTATCAGCGGCAGGTCGATGAATTTTCACTTCAACCGGTATGTTTTTCACGTCAATTTTTTGCTTATCCACTGGTCTTCCTCAACAATAACATGGCACTGGGTGACAACTGGTGATGGCCTCAGTATATCAGGCTCTTACCGAAATTATTTGACATAAAATAAGCTACCGCCATATATCACAACACTTTAATGCGAAAGCGTTTGAATTCCGCTAGAATGAGGCATTGCTTGCAATTATAAGCCTTAACTATGAAGAAGTTTTTTTGGTTTGCCTTTATTATCTTACTTTTAATCACTTTTTCTGGCAGAGAGCCACTCAAAACCTACCGAGATATGTTTTTTAACAAGGTAGAGTCTGTGGTGTACGAAAGCTGGCAGCAGGAAGATCGTGGGGTGATTGCGGTACAGCGCGAATTTACCGCCTTAACTGAAAACCTTGGGGTTGGCCAACAAAAATTGCTAAACAATGCGGCAGCCAGTCGCAGCAGTATTTTGGAATATCGGCAAACCTACTGCGTAAACCAAGAATTTAATTCTTTGCTTTTTGGTGAGGTACAGCAAAAAAGCTGCCGCATTATCGAAAAACATTTAAACCAATTACAAGATAACTAACAGGAAATTGCCATGCGCGTCTGCGGGATCGAAATAAAAGGCAGTGAAGCCATTTTATGTTTAATGAATTTAGAAGACGGCTTATTTGATCTTCCGGAATGTCGGGTTAATCGAATCGCGCTGAGCCAAGATCAACAAGCTGAAAGCGTACAAAAATTTCAATTTGCGATAAAAAAACTGGTCGAAGATTATAAAATTGAGCATCTGATCATTAAAGAGCGGCCACAAAAGGGTAAATTTGCGGGCGGTGCGGTAGGGTTTAAAATTGAAGCGGCAATTCAATTAATTCCCACTTGTCCCACCACCATTTTGTCGGGTGCGGCCTTAAAAGATCGCATTAAACGTAATCCCTTACCTGTAGATTTTAAATCAACCGGCCTAAAAGTTTTTCAAGAAACGGCTTATGTTACTGCCTACGCGTTTTTAGTTAACTAGGGCTTGTTGACGTTTGATGGTTGTTTTTGCAGCTGAGTGGCTGGTATTTATACAAGTAGGCGGTTATCACTAACAAAACACTGGTGAAATCGTTAGTCTTTTTTTGATGTTGTGGGTTTTAAGCGCGCCAAATCAATTTGCACTGACTGCGTGGCGCGTTTAATTAAGGTGCGGATCAGTTTCGATTTAGATTCACCGGTTAATTCACTTAACTCGGCTAGGGCGGCAATCGCCTCTTCGCTTAACGTAAAAGTAGCATGACGCATCGGCAGTTTAGCCGTTTCATCCTCGTCTGGTAATAGTTGCCGCAAGCTGACAATTTGCGGCAGCCCCAAGGCATAATTATTTGCATCATCAATAAACTCTTCAGTGGTAAAACTGGGTTTATTTGACGGCAAAGACTTTTTCTTCAGGTCGCTTAGCGCCATCTTGTTGTATCGCCCTCATGGATAGCAATTCTTCAATAATCGATTTCATTTCCGAGGCTGCTTTACCTTCATTATCCACATCCATTACCGATAAGCCTTTTTCTTCGCTATCGTCATAAATGTTGCGACTGTAAGTAATGTTGTCGAGCACACGTAAATTAAAGCTCTTACAGACCTCTTTTGCATCTAAAATGCGTCCAGCTTGATTGGGTAATGACGGACACTGGGTTAATACACAACCCACAATCATCTCTGGATTAACTACATTACAGGCACTGACCAAATCTTCAAGGTGTTCGAGTGTTTTTAAATCGCGGCGCTTCGGTCTTAGTGGAAATAATACATGACTGGCCACCACCATCGCTGAACGTAAAGCCACACTGTCTTGGCCACCACAATCCACCACAACCACATCGTAATGCATTTCTAAGCTTTTCAGCTCATAACGAATTTTGCCGTACATTTGCACACAATTCAGCCAAGGTAATTCTGGATTCATGTGTCGCTCTTGCACCCAATCTGACGTGGTGCGTTGCGGATCGCAATCGACCAACATCACATTAGCATTTTTCTCGCGGGAAAAGTACACAGCAATATTCTGTGCTAGACAACTTTTGCCGCTGCCACCTTTTTCACCACCAACTAACAAAATCATTTGTGCACCCTCTCTGTTGTACAACAGCGCTGGCTGTCTGATCTGCCATGACACTATGAAAGTGTAGGCAATCTTTGCAATATAGCTAGTGCCAGCCTATAAGCACTGCACTGTTACGGTTATCTTGCTCTATTTATAGCCTAGTGCATCCTTCATGTTAGCGACACCTGAATTAGCGCTGTTGCGCAAAAGCCTTGTTTTACTGTGCTTTATTGATAAATGGCTTCTTTGGTTATAACTCTTTTGGGTTAGGTTGTTACTGCGGTTTTTTATTTACTGCTGCGACGAGACCGAGTGCTACCGGCCGCTTTTTTGGTTGCGGTTGTTTTACTTGCTGCTTTGCTGCTGGTTTTCTTGGCGGCAAATTTAGCCCGACCGGTTTTACTGCGGCTAAAGCGGTTTTGACCCAGCCCTTTTAATCCCGAAAACTGCCCCTGTTGCTGGCTAACTTCGCTAATGAGCTCGACTAAGCCATGCTGTAACGGTTGCATAAACTGGTCGTATCGCAAGCGTTTTTCACAAATCGCTTCAAGCTGCGCTTCCCAGTGTGCCGTCATATCGGGCACCACCATACGCTGCGGCAAACTTTGAATTAATTGCCGGCCAATAGGGGTGGCATGGATCTCTTTACCTTGTTTCGTTAAAAACTGTCGTTTAAACAGCAATTCAATAATGCCCGCTCGCGTAGCTTCAGTGCCTAAACCGTCAGTATCGCGTAGCACTTTTTTTATTTCTGGGTCGGTAACATAACGCGCGATGCCGGTCATAGCGGCCAGTAAGCTAGCGTCGGTAAAATGCTTCGGCGGGCTGGTTTGCTTTTCATCCAGTTGCCCTTCAACACAATTAACCTGATCGCCCTGCTGCACTGCCGGCAAAGCTGTACTGAATTCGTTCGCCTCTTCGTCAGTTGTACCGGAACGTGCAAGTAAGGCCTTCCAGCCCAGATCGACGGTCGATTTTTGCTTGGCGACAAACAACCCCCCGGCGACTTCAGTATCAATTTGATGTTCGCTATAACGAAACGCCGGATAAAACTGCATTAAATATTGTCGGGCAATTAACTCATAAATATGTCGCTCATCTAGCGAAAGACGCTGCACATCCAGCACCCGCTCGGTAGGGATAATGGCATGGTGCGCCCCTACCTTGCTGTCATTCCAGGCCTTACTTTTTAAGTTTAAATCTGCTGTTTTCACGGCCTGACTTAATTGCGAACTACTGCTGGCAATCGCTTGGCTTACCTTTTGCCGTTCAGCATAGTGACCCGCCGGTAAATAACGACAATCAGAACGCGGATAGGTAATTAACTTATGGCGTTCATACAATTGCTGACAAATATCTAAGGTTTTTTGTGCGTTTAAATTAAAGCGTTTAGACGCATCAATTTGTAATGAGGATAAATTATAAGGCAAGGGTGCAGCCTGGCTTTTTTGTTCGCGTTTCACGGCTTTAACTTGGCCCGTTTGGCCCCTAACCTTTGCTAACACGGTTTCGGCTAACTTTTTCAGTAACACCCGGCCATCTTCATCCATGTACGGCTCGCAGGCGGCACTCGGTTGCCACTTTGCCTTAAATTGCTCACCCCTGCGGGTTTGCAGCGTTACCCACACCTCATAAAAGGGTTTCGTTACAAAGTGTTCAATCTCTAGATCGCGGTGCACCACTAACCCCAACACCGGCGTTTGCACACGGCCGATCGACAACACCCCTTGATAACCATGCTCTTGGCCAAGCAAGGTGCATAGCCGTGTCATATTGATACCATACAACCAATCGGCCCGTGCCCGCGCTAAGGCTGAAGTGGCTAGTGGGATAAAATCACTGTTTTGGCGCAAATCCTTTAAGGCTTTGCTGATCGCCGCCGGATTCATGTCATTCACTAAACAGCGTTTGGTGGCCGCACGCTTGGCTTGACTGATCCCCGCATAATTAATCACTTCATCCACCAAAATTTGCCCGACACGATCCGGATCGCCCATATTCACTAACACATCGGCTTCTTTGATCAGCTTTTTAACCACATTGAATTGCTGGCGGGTTTGCGACTTAACGTGTTGTTTCCATTCTATTGGAATAATTGGCAGGTGGGCTTTGCGCCAACTTTTGTAATCGGCGTTGTAGGCTTCAGGTTCTGCCTGTTCCAGTAAATGACCAATACACCAAGTCACCACATCGCCATTGGCGGCTTTAATAAAGCCATCGCCTTTTTGCTGTGGTTTGGGGAGCACATCGGCTACGGCACGGCCAACGCTGGGCTTTTCTGCAATGTATAAAATCATCAGACAAAACACTGTACAAATAATCAGTTAATTTACCTTGCCTAACATTAAATAGCAAAAACTTGTGACACTGGCTAATACCTAAGGATTATATTGATGTTTAAAACCACAATTGGAACCGCTAACTTAACTCGCCAAATAAAAATTAAAATGAATTATTTCAATTACTTATATACATTAATGTTTAAAAAACAATCGCAGCATAATTATTGAGTAGATCGAAATTGCTGACAACTTGGCTATTTTCTAAGCTGTAAATATGGGTTCCTTGCCTACTCTGGTTTTGTTGCTTCGCTATGAGGTCGTAGAAAATGTCGCAATATACTGATGTAAAAAGAATTTGTGATGATCTAGAAAGTACCGGTAAAACCGTATCGCTAGATTATGTCTTGTCTAAAGTGTCTGACGCACAAGCAACGGTGATCGCACACTATAAAAAGTGGCGATACGAGCAAGCTCAACAGCGACAGCTTGAGCAAGCGCCATTACTCAGTGACGATTTTATGCAAGCGTTTCTGCGTGAAACCGAGCGACAAGGCGCACAACAAACGGCGTCGCTGCAAAAACAATTAGCAGAAGCGCTGCAAGGTGAAGTGATCGCGGTTGAGCACTTACAACAGGCACAGCAGCAATGGCAGCAGTTGGCACAGCGTAAAACGGCTTTAGAGCAAACATTGCACAGCCAACAACAGAAACTGACCACACAGGCAGAACACTTTGCCAGCTTGCAGCAAGAGCGCACCGCTTTGCAACAACAACTGGGCCAGTTAGAACAACAACTGAACAAGGCAACGGAGCAACTAACCGCCAGCCAAGCGGCCGTGGCCGCCGCCAATGTTCAAGCCTCTGAGCAAGCATCCGCTCTCGCTTCACAGCAAGCACAGCTTAACGACACCGAGCAGCAATTGTCTGAGTTACAACAACAGTATCAACAACAACAGCAGTTAATTGCTCAATTAGAGGAAAAGCAGGCGGCACAGCAACAACTGGCTGAGCAATTAAGCACGGCTCAAATGCAACTCGACGCACTTGAAACAACGTTGCAGCAGACTAAAAGTGCACAGCAAGACACCGAGCAAGCGTTAAGTGCAGCGCAAAACACCGTGGCGCAGTATCAACAAGAGCAACAGCATTTTTCTGAGCTACAGGCCGAGTATGATGCCTTACAACAACGGTTGACAGAGCAGCAACGCCAACACTTTGAAATGAAAAAACAGATCCATCAGCAACTGGCCGAATATTCCGAGCAATGTGCTGAACTCAGCTCTGAGCGCGATACGCTGTTGAGTCAGTTACGCCGTCAAAAAACCTCAGCAGAGCCCGCTGCATCAGCCGACAGCGTTCAGTTACAGCAAGAGTTAAAACAACTGCAGCAACAGCACCAGGACCTACTGCAACAACTGGCCACAACACAACACAGTGCCACCGAACAGGCCACGGCTAAAGAAAACCTTCAGTTACAGCAAGAATTGCAACAACTGCAGCAACAGCACCAGGACCTACTGCAACAACTGGCCACACCACAACACAGTGCCGCCGAGCAAGCCACGGCTACAGAAAACCTTCAGTTACAGCAAGAATTGCAACAACTGCAGCAACAGCACCAAGACCTACTGCAACAACTGGCCACGCCACAACACAGTGCCACCGACCAGGCAGCGGAAAGCGAGCAACTCAGTGTGTTAACAGCAGAGCGGGATGAGGCGCTCGCCATTAATGCAGCACAAGCGGATCAACTGCATAACGTGCAACACGAATTAGCCGAATTAAAAGCCTTGTTGCAACCGAATAACCCTGAACAATGCGACAATGTGGAACAATTACGCGCTCATTTAGCATTGTTGAAACATCAAAATAGCATTACCTCGCAACATCAGGCCGAGCAACGCGAGACGATCAAACAATTACGAGAAGAACTAGCACAACAGCGCGAGGCCGTGCAGCAAATTCAACTAGAACGCTTTCAATTTAATAAACAGAAAGTGCAATTTGAAGAACAAGTGAGTTTTGTGAAGAGCAATTCAGCCGCGACCATCGAGCGTTTAACACGCTATCGTGAACAAGCACAGGAACGAATTGCGCAACTAGAACGGAAACTTCAGGAATGTGGCTGTTAAGCGGCGGTGTTTAGCAACGTCATTTAAGCTGTTGGTAATGCTCGTTGATATAACCAACCGGTCTGTTCAGGCGTTAAACTAAAGGGGCTATGGTAAGCAAAACCCAACTTGTGCAACAGGGCCTGCGAAGCCGTATTATCTTCATTAACAATGGCATACAACGATGGTATCCGTAGCGTAACCGCCCACTGCAACACGGCCTTGGCAGCTTCATAAGCAAAACCTTGTTGCTGATAAGGTTCGAGCAAAGCATAGCCAAGATCGGGCGCATCAAGCTGTTCACGCTGCAATAAACCACAGATACCAATTAACTGTTTGGTGGCCGTGTGCTCCATTGCCCGCAAGCCAAAACCGTATTGTTGATAACTTTTCAACGGCCCTTGTTGCAAATGCTGCTCAGCGCCAGCCAAATCGCGTACCCCGCGATCGCCAATATGTTGCACAAAGCCCGGATCATTTAATAACGTCAGCATAAAAGGTGCATCAGCAAGCGTCAGTGGCCGCAGTGTCAAGCGATGTGTATAAATCACCCACAACCCCTAATAATGGCTGAGCAACGGTTGCTGTGCCTCATTTAGTACAATAGTGTAATTTGCTCGTGTCGGCAACTGCTGCCAACTGGCTTGAGTCAGCCGCTGAAAGGGCAACATAAAAGCAGCCAATTCAGTAGCCGACATACCTTTACCTCGTTGCTGCCATAATTGCTGCTCTTGCTGAGCTCGCCAACGACAAACACTGGACCAATCAGGCGCTTTTAACCAAATCAGTGGCTGTAGGAAAGCCCATAACTCGGCATAACTACCCGCCAGTTGCTGATTAACATAGCTACGCCACACGCCCTTAGCGTCGGCAGCGGCTTCAAAATCATTTACAGGCTGCGCCAACACCTCAGCAGCTTCGGCTGCCACACCTAAACACCAGCCTTCAACAATCAGCACATCAAGCTGTTGTTTGGGTAAGTCAGCTAACCGATCGTCCATCGCCTTGTCAAATTGTGGCAATGCTACAGCCTGCCCAGCGAGCACCGCTTGCACATCCGCTAATGCTTTATGGATGTCATGTGTGCCGGGTACGCCACGTTGGGCCAACAGCGGATGCACTTGCGCGGCTAACTGTTGCCGAGCAGGTTGCGACAAATAGTAATCGTCTAGCGACACGGTGGCGGCCGAAATACCCTGCTGTTGCAGCATGCCGCACAGCAATTTGGCTAAGGTGCTTTTACCGCTGCCTTGCGCACCGCTAATACCCAGCACTAAAGGCCGTGCCAACGGTATGATTTGCTGCAATAACAATTGTAAAACTTGCCGATAAGCCGGTTGCGTGGCCACAGGTAGTTGTTTGAGAAGGGCAGAAACATCCATCACGTTAAGCCTGCTGTTAGTCGCGCGAGGAAGAGATAAAAAATGATTTAAGGCCGCAACCCTTTTTTAGTAAACGGCCTGAACAGCTTAACGCATTCATTTCGCGATCAAAACATCGCCAAACGAACAAAATCTAAACAGCAAACGTCAACAAGCCCTAGCTACGATGAGCGGCACGCAAACGTAAAGCCGCTAATGGCAATAATAACAACACGAGCCAATTAATCGAGCCCGAGCCTGAATCGCCTTCTGCAGCGCTATTACTTGCTAAAGTATTGGCTACAGGGGTTAAACCGGCAGCAGTGTTAACTCGAGCATCAATCACAAACACACTTTCAATTAGCACCAAGTTGTCAGCCGTTAGGGCTTTACCGGCGGCAAAATCGGCTGACGTATAATTACGCAGTGGAATGTTGGTTGCGGCGCCACCAAAATTATAAGTAGGTAATTGTGCCATTTGCTGCAAAATCTCTAAACCTTGCACAGAGATTTGACCAAATACGGTAAAGCCGCCATTTTGCGCATCTAAGTTGGTTTGGTTATCCACTAAATTGAAAAACCATTGGCTAGTCGCACTATTGGGTTGATCGCCAATTTTAGCCATAGCGATAGTGCCACGTCGATTAGACCATTTCGGTTCATTTTGTACTGCAGCCTTAGCCACCACATTCCCAAACGGCACCTGACCGGTGTAAACAAAACCGCCACCTTGCACAATAAAGCCCGGCACCAAACGATGCACCACGTTATTATCGTAGCTTTGGTCTTTAACGTAACTTAAAAAGTTTTCTACGGTTTTTGGCGTGGTTTCGTCGAACAAGTTGACTTCAAAGTTGCCCAACGACGTATTAAATTGCACGATGGTCGCATGTAACGGCGCCATTAAGGTGCTGCCAACTAACAACGCTGTCGTGGCTAACAAACGAGATAATTTCATTAAACTTTCCGAGTAGATACAAAACCTAAGCATACGCTAAAGCGACAAGGCGAGGCCAGTGCCTTTACGTTTAATCGCTCTTGGCATAAGACTAAAGTGTGCTGCGGCTAACGCCTTGTAGCGGTTGTGTTGTTTGGCTAAGCTGTTTTAAAGTTAAGCCTATTATTATTATAAAAAGAGTTGATGATGCTTAATACCGCTGCGAAACCCTTTGTTCGCTTAGTCGAACGTTATCTACCTGATCCTTATATCTTTGTCTTACTACTCACCATAGTGGTATTTGCTGCCGCAGTGCTGTTTGAACAACAGTCGCCACAGCAAGTATTACAACAATGGGGAGATGGCTTTTGGGGCTTACTCAGCTTTGCCATGCAAATGCTGTTAGTGCTGGTTACCGGCTACATGCTGGCCAGTACCCCCTTGGTAAAAGCCATTTTAGATCGCCTAGCCATGCTGGCCAAAACGCCGGGCCAAGCCATTGTGTTAGTTAGCGTGATTTCATTATTCGCCAGTTGGCTTAACTGGGGTTTTGGCCTGGTGGTCGGCGCATTATTTGCCAAAGCATTAGCCCGACAAATCAAAGTGGATTATCGCTTACTGGTGGCCAGTGCTTATTCAGGCTTTATTGTGTGGCATGGTGGTTTAGCCGGTTCGGTACCGCTGACCATTGCGACACCAGGACATTTTGCCGAAGCACAAATTGGCTTAATCGCGACCAGTGAGACTATCTTCGCGCACTTTAACTTGATATTGCTGGCCTTGCTATTTGTCGCAGTGCCGCTGGTAAATTATCTGATGTTACCGTCAGCAAAAGACAGTATCTATGTCGACCCCGCTAAACTCGATGACACGCCTTTACCAGAAATCACCCAGCAGCGCCCGGCAGATAAACTTGAAAATAGCCTACTGTTAGCTTTGATTGTCGGCTTTGCGGGTGTTGCTTATTTAGTCCAGTATTTTGTCAAAGGCGGTAGCCTTAATTTAAACATCGTTAATTACTTATTCCTGTTTTTGGCGATAGTGCTGCATGGCACACCCCGCCGCTTACTGCATAGCTTGCAACAAGCGGTGCAAGGCGGCGCCGGCATTGTGATCCAATTCCCATTTTACGCTGGCATTATGGCCATTATGATCCAGTCGGGTTTAGCACAGAGCATGTCAGAATGGTTTGTTAGTTTTGCCAGTGCAGAAAGTTTGCCATTTTTTAGCTTTATCAGTGCCGGTATCGTTAATATTTTTGTGCCCTCTGGTGGGGGGCAGTGGGCGGTACAAGCCCCAGTAATGTTACCGGCTGCGCTGGAGTTAGGCGCGGATATTAGTCGCGTCGCCATGGCGGTAGCTTGGGGCGATGCCTGGACCAATATGATCCAGCCGTTTTGGGCCTTGCCTGTGCTGGCTATTGCCGGTTTAAAAGCCAAAGACATCATGGGGTTTTGTTTAATGCAGCTGCTGATCACCGGCGTGATTATTAGCCTGGTACTCACCTTTGTTTAAGCAACTAAATACCCAACCAGCGACTAAACTCGCTGGTGCGGCTTTGGCTGGTTTTTAGCTGCACGCCGGAGCGTAAAAAGACCGTGAGCGTATTTTTACAAAAACGCTCTAACCGCTCAATGTAATGCGTTTGCACTAATTCGCTGCGATTAATTCGAAAAAAACGTTGCGGATCTAAAATCGCCTCTACCGCTTGCAAGCTCGTGTAAGGCAAATAATGCCGCTTTCCTGCGGCATCAAACGCCATAATCAGGCCACCATCAGCTTGGATATAACTGATATCGGCTATCTGCAAAAAGTAAATCTGTTGCTGCTGCCGTATCGCTATGCGCGTGGCATAACTGGCCACGGCAGGGGTTGCGGACAACTGCGCTAACAAGGTAGTCAGCTTGGAGAGATCAGGCTGCGCAGTAACGGTTTTGGCACTTAATAAGCGAAACTTCTGCCAAGCCTGCAACAGCTTTTCACTGTTATAGGGTTTAAGTAAATAGGAAATGCCCTGACTATCAAAAGCTGACAGCATAAATTGATCATAAGCGGTAATAAAAATCAGCGGGCAGCAAGGCGGTATGTGTTGATAAGTGGTCAGCACATTGCCATCCGCCAGCTCGATATCAGAAAAAATCAGATCAACAGCCTGGCCGCTCGTTAAAAAGGCGGCCGTTTCTTTTATTGTCGCCAGTTCAGCGACGACTTCCATCGGATCAGGTAATTCGGCAATCAAACGTCGCAACTTGCTGCGCGCCAATGGCTCATCTTCCACTATGGCTACCCTAAACACTTGGCTGCTCCTCTACTAACGGCAAGCTCACACTAAAGCGTTGATTTGCCTGACTGATATCTAAATTACGGCCGGTTAAAAACAAAAACTGTTTAGCTAAATTTGTTAAACCGATGCCATTACCGCTACGTGTTTTTTTGGCGCTCGGCTGTAAGGGGTTACTGACCACCACACGTTGTTGCTGCAGTGAAATATCCACCAGCAATGGCGCTGCTAGGCTGCCTTGGTTATGTAAAAACACATTCTCGAGTAATAACTGCAAACTAAAGGGTGGCAACAAGCTTTGATTGGAGCGCAAAGCCGGATCAATGGCTAACTGATAACCGGGCCCGACACGAGTTTGCATTAATTTAAAGTAATATTCCGCAAACTCTATCTCTTGTGCCAGCGGCACTAACTGCTGCGTAGCATTGTGCATAGATAGCCGATAGAGCGCGGCAAAGTCATGCAAATAGCGGCTGGCCTGTTTTTGATCGACACTGATCAACTCATCTAAAGTGTTTAACGCATTAAAGATAAAGTGCGGGTTCAGTTGCGCTTTTAATTGCTGAATAGTTAATTGCGCCAGTTGTTGATTGTAATCGGCGACTTGTTGTTGATAACGACTGGCCGCTTGCCAATGATAACGCGCCAAATAAATACCGGCGAATAACACCACATCGACAATATCGCCTAAATTTTTGCTTAACAGCAAATTCGGTGAAAAATTACGTTCGACAGTGTTAAACATCACGGAAATCAGCAGGCTAATGCTGTTATTAAAGGCTAAATAGACCAGCAGAGAAACGCAGATAATCTGCAACATCTTCAACCAACTAAGCTGGCCGTCATCGGTATGTTGAAACCGGTTTAAGCAGTAACGTACCAACAAAAAAATAAGCAAGGCTGAACAAAACGTGACGATGGGCGCTTCGGGGGTAAAGGTATACCAAGACACCATCCCCGCTCGCACGCGGTTGCTAATGACTAAAAAGTAACTAAAGCAGAAAATACCCAGTAAAAAAGGCCGGTCAACTTGCAAGTAGGCGTAAAACCGCTGCAACATAATCAGTACCTGTCTGTCCTTGGAAAGTGACAAAGGCGGCAATTGCCGCCTTATCCATTATTTAGCCGCAGTACTTGACCAGGAACGCGTCACTTCGCCGGCTGCATCCATAAACTTTAACTGCACTTCATCGTTTTCGTCTACATAAAACATCGCACGTGGCGAACCATCTTTGGCAAAAAGAAATAAACCATTGTTTTGCTGTGCAGTTTTTCCTAACAAGATACGGGGTGCGCCGCCAATCAATCCGGCATCTTGATATTCTTGTATCTTCTGCCGTTTTAGTGCTTGATCAGTAATTTGTGCCAGCTCGCGCATAATTTGCCGCACGCCGTCTTGGGTTTCTGCTACAGGACGATCATTAAAAGCCAACCCAGAGCGAATAATACGCTTATCACCACGCTGTTCATCAACGGTTAGCAGCTGCATGACTTGATCACCATCGTATTTATCGAAAGTCATCGACATGCCCGCGCTATGACCGTTCGCATTTTTCGCACCATCGTAAATAAAACCACCGGCTTCCATACCTTCTTCATTAAAAAACAACATGCCGGCGCGCTTTTTACGATCCTCGTTTAACACCTTGCCATTCACTTCTTCTGTAGTAGGAAAGCGCGCAGTATTGGTCAGTAGCATACGCACAGTACCGTCGGCTTCAATAATATTTAAGCGCTCAACGGTTAAGGTCTCAAAGCGCCCGTCATTAGATGACTTCATGCCCATCAAACATAAACTTAAAGATAAAACTAAGCTGGTCAAAGCGGTAACCCGCAATACTTTTACTTCGTGTTCAATTTTCATCGTTATTTACCTGTTGGTTGTTTGGCTTGCAGTGAGTATTAGCAAAGACCTCAGAGGCAACAAGGCACTTCGGCTAAGCTAAGGAAAGCATCTGATAAACGCAGGAAAATAAAAGATGAAACAAACACCCTCTCGGTAACAACCCGAACTGATTGGCATTGAAATGGTCTATCCCCAGTAACGCAACGTAGATTAAAACTCGTCATTGAGGGCAGTAACATGCGTATTTTAAGCAACATCGTTAGCAGCTTTTTGTTCATTATTTTCTTTTTAACCACGCCATTAATGGCAACGACACCGCAAGCCAGTATGCAGCTTGAAACCATAGTACTGGGCGCCGGTTGCTTTTGGGGTGTAGAAAAACGCTTCGAAGCGATGCCAGGAGTCACGGATGTGCAGTCAGGTTATGCCGGTGGCAATGGTGTGGAACCGAGCTATCGGGTGATTACCCAGCAGCGCAACAAATTTAACCCGAATAACCATGCCGAAGTGGTTCGAGTGACTTTTCAACCTGAATTAGTCAGCCTCGAAACCTTGTTACAGCGCTTTTATGAAATGCATGATCCCACACAGCGCAATCGCCAAGGCAATGATGTGGGTACGCAATATCGCTCGGCCATTTTCTTTCAAAATGAACAGCAACAAAAAATCGCTAAGCAAGTGACGGCGCAATATCAGCCTCTGCTTACGGCAGCCGGTTATGGCGAGATCCAAACGCAAATACAGCCATTAAACCAGTTTTTCCCCGCCGAAGATTTTCATCAAGATTACATCGCGAAAAATCCCAATGGCTATTGCCCAGACCATTCAACCGGCGTGCGCTTTGATAGCTCAAATGTTACCGCCGCGCCGGCGGTGGACAACAGCGCTTTATTAAAAGGCAAACACATTGTGATGATTGATGCCGCGGAATATTGCCCATATTGCGAAAAATTCAAAGCTAATGTCAGCAGCAAGTATCAGGGTAAGATCCCGCTACATTATCGCTTAGCCAGCCAGTTAGAGGGTTTAACCATCACCACGCCCACTTGGGCAACCCCCACCCTGTTATTTATCGAAAACGGGGTAGAGGTCTTTGGCGTGCAAGGCTATATGGAGCCAGAGGTATTTTATAAAGCATTGGGTTTATTCAGTGTCGGTGCTGATAGCGAAAGTTATCAAGTGGCCTTTCAAAGTGATACCGACCGGCCTTTCTGTAAACAATATGAAATATTTAAAAATACTCCTGATGGTGTCTTTATTGATGCGTTTAGCGGCGCACCGTTATTTGATACCCGAGATCGTTTTAACTCGGGCAGCGGTTGGTTATCCTTTAAAAAGGCGATTGATGGCGCGGTAACCACCCGCACTGATTACAGCCATGGCATGATCCGCACCGAAATTGTGGCGGCAGTATCAGGTATTCATTTAGGACATCGCTTTAATGATGGCCCAAATGGCACGACACGCTATTGCATTAATGCTACCGTGCTAGAGTTTGTAGCACGCTAACCCGTCGCATTTGGCAGGCTAAGCTGAAATGCTAAAGCCTGCTTTTATTTTGCAAAAACACCCCGCAATATTTCTCTGACAAAATGCCGTTGAAAACGCTACACTGCTAAGGCGTTTTACAGCGCTGCGCTTCTGCATATTGCAGCACCTATTAATATGAATTATCAGGAAGATATTATGAAAAAACTTTCCCTAGCATTATTGGCCAGTGTGGTGTTATTAGCAGGTTGTGCCCCTGAAGTGGGTTCAAAGAAATGGTGTGAACAGATGGATACCAAAGCTAAAGGCGATTGGACAGCCAATGAAGCCAAAGATTATGCCAAGCATTGTATTCTGCGCTCTGACGATTAACACTTTAGACCGCTAACCCCTTCATGCGCCAATAACCAAGCTTTTTTATCAACGCCACCGGCATAGCCGGTGAGTGTTTTATTAGCGCCGATAACGCGATGGCAAGGCACAATAATCGAAATCGGGTTTTTACTATTGGCTAAACCCACCGCGCGCATGCCTTTTGGATTACCAATTTGTTTGGCGATATCACCATAACTGGCGGTTTGGCCATAGGGTACGGTGAGAAGCGCCTGCCAAACATGCTGCTGAAAAGCAGTGCCCTCTGCCGCCAGCGGTAATTGAAACACCGTTAACTCACCGGCAAAGTAAGCAGCCAACTGGGCTTTCGCTTCGCGCGTCCATTGCGGCTCAGTGCTCGGCTGCTGCTGTCTTTGGCAAAACGTCACCGCAACCACACCGGCTTCGTTCGCCACAATTTCTAATAAGCCCAGCGGGCTCGCTAAGTAATCAATGCCTTGCATCTTTATCTCTCTGCGCCATGTTGGCGCTACTCAATGTTCAAACTATGTGCAAACTGTCAGGTTGGATAACCGCGACTGTAGTGGTCTAGTCAAACCCGCCCGCATTGATGTAAAAAAACCAGCGGCGTGCATACTGATAACAAACCACCATGTCGCTGCAGCTGAGTACGTAACGCTTTAAGCTGCATATTGACACGGCACAATTGAAATCCTAACTGATCATTGCTGATTAATATACCGCGATAACGAATGCTGACGCCCGCTTTTCGGCTCAAACACCTCCGACCACACTCTGAGACACATCTGACCACACTCCGAGACAGGTTGGACCACACTCAGACACCGGTCTGACCTGTCTCGGAGTGCGGTTGGGCCAGTGGCTTAGTTGGGGTAGCCGGTGATGTCGCGGATTTTGTGATATAGCGGCTGGAGTTGGCGGTACATTTTTAAATACACTTCCCGATACAGTCGTTGATATTGCGCAGCGATAACCGGATCAGGCAAATAACGCTGCGGTAGCTGGCACATGGCAGCAATAGCGCTGGGGTAATCCGGGTAGCGACCTAAACCCACCATGGCTGAGATCGCCGCACCCAGCGCTGACGTTTCGTGGGTGTGCGGTCGCTCAACCGGCAGATTAAAGACGTTCGCAGTTAATTGCAGTATTTCAACGCTTTTAGCACCGCCACCCGATACACGCAGCGTTTGAATAGATTGGCTATTTCGCCGCTGCAGCCGCTCGCTGCCTTCTTTTAAGGCATAGGCTAACCCTTCGATAATGGCGCGATAGACATGGGCCCGCTCATGCACATCACCAAAACCAATCATCGCGCCTTTCGCTTCAGGCCCCGGAAAGGTAATGCCCGGTGACCAATATGGCTGGAGCATTAATCCCATACTGCCGGCAGGTACGGCTTTTAACAGCGCATCAAACAGTTGCTCAGGTTCTATTCCTTGTGTTGTAGCCGCTTGTCGCTCTTGCAAACCAAACTGTTCTTTAAACCAACTGACTAGCCAAAAACCGCGATGAATCATCACCTCACTGGTATAAGCATTCCCGTGCGCGGCTGGATAGGCCGGTAACCAGCGTAGCGGTTCTACATAGCGCGAGTTTACTGTGGTGATGGTAGCGGTAGTGCCATAACTAATACAACCGATGTCAGGCGTTAACCCGCCACACCCTAACACTTCACAGGCTTTATCCGATCCGGCCGCCAATAGCGATAATCCTGCTGGTAAACCCAAGTCAGCCGCGGCCTCTGCACAGAGTTTTCCTATTGGCTCACCCGCTGCGATTAAACGTGGCAGCTGATGGGGTTGTATCGATAATGCTCGCCACTTCCAGCTAAAACGGCTGGCCCAACGTTGTCGTTTAAAATTAAAAGGCAAATAGCCAACTTGTGCTGCTGTGCAATCGGTAAGTTCGCCGGTTAAGCGCCAACTTAAATAACCTGACAGCAATACATAATGCGCGGTCTGCTGCCAAATGGCTGGTTCGTTACTGGCTAGCCAGTTTGAAGGAGCGCGTGTTTGAAATCGATGTACAATGGCCGCTGCACCAACGACCTTAAATAGTACTCGACGCCACCCCAGAGGAGGCAACTGAGTCGCTTGTCGTTGATCAAGCCAAATAATGGCAGGCCGTAAGGGCTTTTTGTCTTTATCTAGACAAAACATCGTGCCTCGTTGGGTGGTTAACGTCATAGCCGCTAAAGCAGAAGCTGGAACAGCACTTACTTGCCATAGCTGCTGACACGCTTGTTGTAACGCTTGCCAATAGCTGGCCGCTGTTAATTCTGCAAAACCAGGCGAGGTAGTTTGATAGGCCGGCATCGGCTGCTGGCCTTTTGCCAAGATGTTGCCATGCTGATCAATAATGATGGCTCGCACACTTTGCGTACCAAAATCAATGCTGAGTATGTAGGTCGGTTTACTAGAGGCTGGTGTGGTCATGATATAGCTTATTGCTTTTACGCTTTGCCAAGCAGAGTAACGGATAGCTTCGTGAGATGCCAGACACAGCATAAAGCCTTCCGAGTAAAAAGTTGTATTTTTTTTCTGCAAAAAAACCACGGCTAAATACCGAAAAACATTGCTATCAGCAGTCAATGTGCTATAAATGAAAGCGCTTACATTAAAAAGACGCCAATAGACAAGACGTCAATTAACAACCCAAAAGACAAGGGAGCCTTTATGGCAGCATCACCTCTATCAAACCCGGCCGAAACGCATATGCAAAACAACCCGGGGAATTACCGTTTTGCACTCACGGCACTGACCACATTGTTCTTTATGTGGGGCTTTATTACCTGTCTGAATGACATTTTAATTCCCTACCTAAAGCAATTATTTGACCTGAGTTATACCCAGGCCATGTTGATCCAATTTTGCTTTTTTAGTGCTTATTTTATTGTCTCTGTACCCGCAGGGATTTTGGTTGGCCGCATCGGCTATCAAGCAGGTATTGTCACCGGCCTACTGATTGCAGGCGCGGGCTGTTTGTTGTTTTATCCAGCCGCTGAAATGCATGTGTATGGGCTGTTCTTATTGGCGCTATTTGTATTAGCGTCCGGTATTACCATTCTGCAAGTTGCAGCAAACCCCTATGTTAGCGCCCTTGGTAGAGCAGAAACCGCGTCTAGCCGTTTGACGATGACGCAAGCCTTTAACTCGCTGGGTACGACAGTGGCGCCATTCTTTGGTGCCTGGTTAATCTTTGGCGGAAAGGATGCGCCAGCTCCTACCGCTACTGAAGTGACAGAATCAACTGTGCAACTGCCTTACCTATTATTGGCGGCAAGCTTAGTTGTTTTAGCGATCATTTTTGTTTGGTTAAAACTACCCGCCATGGGCAAAAAAGAGCCCAGTGCAGCGGTACCGCTGCAAGGTAGCGCCTGGAAACAACGGCATTTAGTATTAGGCGCGCTGGGTATTTTCGTTTATGTCGGTGCCGAAGTGAGCATTGGTAGCTTTTTAGCTATTTACTTATCGTTACCTGAAATTGGCAACATGACGACGGCCGCCGCTTCACACTATATTTCCTGGTATTTCGGTGGTGCTATGGTAGGCCGCTTTATTGGTGCCGCTGTAATGCAAAAAGTAGATGCGGGTAAAGCGCTGGCATTCAATGCTATTGCTGCCGTGTTATTACTGGCCTTAACCATGCTGAGTGAAGGCAAATTGGCCATGTGGTCATTACTGTTTATTGGCTTGTGTAACTCTATTATGTTCCCAACCATTTTTAGTTTGGCAATCAATGGTTTAAAACATATGACCAGTCAAGGCTCAGGTATTTTGTGCCTAGCTATTGTCGGTGGCGCCATTTTACCTTTAGCGCAAGGCGCCTTAGCCGACCGAATTGGCGTACAACCTGCCTTTATCCTGCCACTACTTTGCTACATTTATATCGCTTATTACGGCCTGATTGGTTCAAAACCTCAGGTTGTTACAGACGCAGCTAAGGATTGATGATGAAACTTAAGACCTCCCTTAACCGCCAAACCCTGTTACTTACCTTGACGAGCACCTTAGTGCTAGCCGGGTGTAATAAGGCGGTAACACCACCAGACACTGAACAACCAGCAAACATCTGGCCAGTACTGAATTTACCCGTGGCACAAGATCCAAACATTGAGCAAGCCATTACTGAGTTAATGGCACAGATGACCTTAGAGCAAAAAATTGCGCAGATGATCCAGCCGGAAATTCGTGATATTACCGTCGAAGATATGCGCAAATATGGTTTCGGTTCATACCTAAATGGCGGCGGCGCTTTTCCTAACGATGATAAATATGCCACGCCAGCCGATTGGACCGCCTTAGCAGAAAAAATGTACCAAGCGTCAATTGATGACAGCTTAGATGGCAGTAAAATCCCAACCATGTGGGGTACTGACGCAGTACATGGTCACAATAACGTGATTGGCGCGACGATTTTCCCACATAACATCGGTTTGGGTGCGGCCAATAACCCTGCGTTAATTGAGCAAATTGCCGAAGCTACCGCCCGCGAAGTAATGGCGACGGGCATTGATTGGGTGTTTGCACCCACCGTTGCGGTAGTGCGAGACGATCGTTGGGGCAGAACCTATGAAGGCTATGCTGAAGATCCGACCATAGTACGCAACTATGCTGCAGCCATTGTGCGCGGCTTACAAGGTGCAGCGGATGCTGACTTCCTAGGCGATCGTCGCGTGATCAGCACCGTTAAACACTTTGTTGGCGATGGCGGCACCACCGGAGGTATCGATCAAGGGAATACCGAAGTCAGCGAACAAGAACTGTTTGATATTCATGCCCAAGGCTATGTGGGCGGCTTACAAGCCGGAGCACAAAGCGTGATGGCCTCATTCAATAGCTGGAATGGTAGCAAAATTCACGGCAATGGCTATTTGTTAACAGATGTGCTGAAAAAACGTATGGGCTTTGATGGCTTTATCGTGGGTGATTGGAATGGCCATGGCCAAATTCCTGGTTGTACCAATGATAATTGCCCACAAGCAGCCAATGCCGGTTTAGATATCTACATGGTACCTACCGCAGCGTGGAAGCCGCTTTACTACAATTTGATTGAGCAAGTAAAAAGCGGTGTGATCAGTCAAGAACGTGTGGATGATGCGGTTCGCCGTATCTTACGCGTGAAAAAGCGCGCCGGTCTTTTTGATAAACCTAGCCCCGCCAATCGCCCATTAGCCGGTCGCATTGAACTGATTGGTGCGGCAGAGCACCGTGCGGTAGCACGTGATGCAGTGCGTCAGTCCTTGGTGTTATTGAAAAACCAAAATAATCTACTGCCATTAAATCCGACGCAACGCATTTTAGTGACAGGCCCAGGCGCAGATAATATTGGCCAACAATCAGGTGGCTGGACTATTAGCTGGCAAGGCACCGGTAACACCAACGCTGACTTCCCAGGTGGTACCTCAATCTATGCGGGGATCCAGCAGCAAGTTAACGCAGCAGGTGGTAGCACTGAGTTATCAGCTGATGGCAGCTTCTTGCAAAAACCCGATGTAGCCATCGTGGTGTTTGGTGAAGAGCCTTATGCAGAAGGTAACGGTGATATCGATAACCTAGAATACCAGCGTGGTAATAAAGCTGATTTAGCTTTACTGCAACAGCTTAAAGCACAAGGTATTCCCGTTGTGTCATTATTTATCAGTGGCCGAGGCATGTGGGTCAACCCAGAACTTAACGCCTCTGACGCCTTTGTCGCGGTATGGTTACCGGGCAGTGAAGGCGCAGGTGTGGCCGATGTGATTTTAGCTAAAGCAGACGGCACACCGCAGTATGACTTCCACGGTAAATTATCGTTCTCATGGCCTGCTAACCCGCAGCAAACGACGGTCAATGTTGGTGATGCCGATTATGCACCTCTGCTGCCATTTGGTTTTGGTTTACGTTATGGCGAAGCAGATGTATTAGGTAATCAATTGTCTGAAGATGCCGGTGATGCTGCTGGAGAAACCGAAATGGCCATTTTTGAGCGCGCTCCGCGTTCACCATGGCAATTACAATTACGTAGCGGTTCTGACACGGTGACCGTTGGCAGTAGCGTACAACAGTTAGGAAGTATCAGCAGCCGTACCTTTGACAATCTGGTACAAGAAGATGCGCGCCGCTTTGAATTTACGGGTGAAGAAGCCGCTAGCTTAATTTTTGGTAGCCCGTTTCCACGTGATTTGCGAGCCTTTGGCAGCGCAGAAAGTGTGTTAAATTTAACCGTGCAGCGCCATGGCGCAGTACCGGATAGCGTATTATTAGGCATGCAGTGTGGTGCAGATTGTACGGCTAGCCAAAATATTGCTGCGGCACTCGCCGCCATGCCAGAAAACAAATGGCAGCAGCTCACTCTTAATATCAGCTGCTTTCAACAGCAGGGCTTAAATTTGGCTCAGGTGTTTGAAGTATTCAGTATCAGTACTTCTGGCCAGCTGCAATTAAGCCTGTCAGATGCACGCATTACCAGTAATGCCAGCACCACTGCGCTGAGTTGTGATATGTAAAGCGCCTTTGCCGTATAAAGCCCAGCTACCTCGCTGGGCTTTTTTATGCTTGCGATTTTCAGCCTAGTTTTGCTACTTGATGCATAGCCGTTACCGCCCTTTGCTTACTAACCCCTTCGCGCTGGGTTATGGTTATCCTTATATCGTCTCATTGCCAAAAGCTTATTCTATGCAACTCATTAGCGCCTTCGCGCCACTTAACCGCTCACTTTAAGGGTGCCTATACTGTGCTGCCTGTTAGGCTCTTTGTTATTCAATTGCCGCTCAACGCTTATCCTCGTTAAACCTTACTGACCTCTATTGCAAGGAGAGCGCTACCTATAAAAGGTGGGTTTACCTGCCGCAGGTAAATTCAAGTGGTATTGGCCGTAATGTACACAAGAGCAGGGGGTTGAGCATGAAGAGTAACGGCGCGGATAGCCGCAAGAAAAGACACTCAGCAAACAGCGTAGCAGCATGATACGCCAAGCTCATTTGGTTTTAGTACAAAGGTTAAGGTAAAAAAAGTGCCCGCAAGCGGGCACTAAAGAAACAACAGGGAGAAGCAACGCTTAGAACCGGTAACGGGCACCTAAGATATAACGTGGACCATATTGACGAGCAAACAGGAACTGCTCTTCGTAACGGCCATAACCTTGCTCGGTTTCATTTGTTAGGTTGATCCCTTCAAAGAACACGGTAAAGTTATCAGTGACATCTTTGTTGATGCTGATGTCCCATTGCGCATAAGCCTTAGCAAACTGCGGTGGTGCATCAGACGAACCTTGGCTCTGGCCTACCCCGATTAAATAACTGTCACGCCAAGCGTAAGTTAATTTTACTGACCAACCATAGTCTTCATAGAATAACTGTAAGTTAGCAGAGTTACTCAGGCCGACTAACGGTGTTTGTTGCGTTAAACTTTCAATATCAAATTCAACGTCACCGTTAACGATGGTACCGTTAATACCAAAACCAAAACCGGTTTCACCTAGCATATGCTGCCAAGCGGCTTCGATACCGTCTACCGTCTTAGTATCGTCGATATTTTGTGGTTGGCTAATACTCCAAACAATTAACGGATCAGCACTGGTCGGTGCAATTGCACCGTTAGCATCACCATGGCCATTGGCTAACAACTGATTATAAATAGCCGTGTCGGTAGGTTGTTCACCGCGCGCCGTAATATCAGCAACCGCTTGTTGATAACGTGGACCATTTAGAATGTCATTTAAACCTTCGATAGTAATATCTGTAATGGTATTACCGATAAAGTTTTTCACGCTCTTCCGATAGTAACCAATAGCGGCATAACTACCCGGTGCGTAATAATACTCCAGGCTTAAATCGAGGTTCGTTGACTCATACGGTTGCAGATTAGTATTACCCTGGCCACCACTACGCGAACCGGGTTTTGGACTGCCACTTAAACTACGACCGCCAGCCAAAGCACCTAAAGGTGCGCGAGTGATGCTTTTACCAATTGATAAACGACTGACTAAGTCATCGGTAATATCAACCCGCAAATCCATCATCGGCAATAACACGTTATGCGAACCGGTCAAGGTTAAGTAGTTGGCATCACCCGGCTCATATTGCATGATCCACTCAGATGGGCTAACCCAATTCACTTGGCGCTCTACATCTTGTAGCACCGTACTAGTGACATCGGTTTGTTCATAACGTACACCAACATTCAGCTGTACCGGGAAATCTGCCACTTCAAATTCCCATGCAGATTGTAGGTAGATACTGTATGTTACTTCTTGTACATAACTTTCGCCATAAGGGCCATAAAACGCATCTGGCACATACGCATTGGCGCCTAACAGTGTTTCAGTTAAATAAGCAGTTTGCCGAGCCACGGCTTCATCGTAGCTATAGCTGTAATAATAATTACTGACTAAGCCATTGCCACCACCGGCAAACTGATCAAGGAAGTTACCAGTATCACGCCGAGTAAACATACCGTCTGGGAAAATAAACGTATAGCTTGGGTTAAAGCCTGGGCCACCACGTAAGCCACTCCAAGCATTTGAACCACTTAAGTTTTGATCAGTACGAGCAACACCGCCTTTAATTGAAACCAACGGAATATTAAAGCTCGAGTTAAACCAAGTGCTATCCAACTGAAATTGTTGAATATCTGACTCACCTGGTGAATCAAAAAACTGACTAAAGTTAGAATCAATTTCACCTGGGTTTAATACATTGCTACCGTTGCGCCATAAAATGTACGCTTGTGGGATCTCACCAGTACGGTAATCATAAAACTTGGTAATAAGTTGATCAGAACCTAAGATCACCTGGCCGCTATTACCGCTGCCTTTATCGGCACCGTTATCGGTTTTATTGTTGGAATCATGAAAGTCGAAACTGACGTTCAAATCATCGGTGATCTGCCAATCCATATTAAAACCGATAGACGCAGCTTTAACTTCTGTGGTGCCTTTACTCGCAGTAAAAGAACCATCATCCCCGCTGATATCAGCAAAAATGGCAGTACCGCGCTCGTCTAGCTCATAAGCATTGATGTTATCGCCAAAGTTATTCCAAATCCCCCAACCAATACTTTCACTACCAACTAAGGCACGGCTGCCAGTGTAATCAAGGGTAAAGGTAATATCATCGGTAGCCGCATATTGAAAGGTAAGCTGACCGGTCGTTCTTTCCCGTTGAAAATCAGCAATGCCGTAGTTCATGTCTTTTGGAAAGAAGTAATTGCCGGTTGGTAAACCATCGGCTCCCAGTGGCCGCCGATCGATAACCTCAGTAGGGTTACTAGGTAGCGGCACGTTTGCTTGCCAGCCTTGAATGTTGGCATTTTGGATTTGGAAATCCCGACGGGCCGAAGCAAAAGACACCGCCACACCAAAACGATCATCCGCAAAGGTATTGCTGTATAACGCTGAAAACTCAGGGGTGACATCTTCGCCAACTTCATTAGAGCTGTCATGCACAGCTTTACCCATCATGGCGAATTTCTCGCCTGGGCTTGCTAGCGGTTTCGAGGTAACGATGTTCACGGTAGCACCTAGGCCACCGCTCGGGTTTTCTGCTCGCGCGGTTTTGTATACTTCTAGGGCGCTAACGCCCTCAGAAGACAGGTTTTCTAAGTTAAAAGAACGGGTAAAACCGGTACCGGGCATCTGACGCCCATTTAAGGTGATCAGGTTAAACTCAGGGCCGAAACCCCGTACGGTAATTTGGCTACCTTCACCATTTACTCGGCTTACCGAAACACCGGTAATGCGTTGTAACGATTCAGCTAAGTTCGTGTCTGGGAATTTACCCATCTCTTCAGAAGAAATCGCATCAACGACGCCTGACGATTCACGCTTAACGTCCATTGAGCGAGCTAAGCTTCCCCGAATACCGCGGACTTCGATTATTTCAACTTGCGGCTCAGCTTCAGCAGCAGTTGCTTCTTGTGCCTGTAGTGGCAGCATCATACCGGCAGTCAATACTACAGATACTGCTGCAGCTACTCGACTCTTAGTAAAAGTTATTGGTTTCATAATTATCCTACTCTTGTCGCACTGCTTAGTTATTCGAAATTTTTACGTTATCTAACTGATATACTGCGCCCTGACCTTTACCCCAAGAAGGGAATATCATCACAACTTTTATATCACTGATATCTAAACCTGCATCGAATAAACTTTGCAGTGAAAAGCTGTAGTTTTGCCATTCGCCAGTAACCGGTGCTTGATTGTTATTACCTGCAGCTAAAGGCAACTCAACTTCAGTTTTAACACCATCATAAGTAGTTGATTCTATTTTAAAGAACCAAGAACTCGAAGTATCCGCTGGCGCTGCAACCACGCGCATATCAAAGCTCACACTGCCATTGGCAACTAAGGGAGAAGCATTGAACGAAACATCCGCTTTACCCAAGAAACCCAATACGGTTTCTGGCCAACCTAAAATCTCAAACTGCATCACATTGCCATAAGGATCACCGGCATTGACAATTTTTGGCGTAGAGCCCGCACAACAGTCCCATGCATCCCATTGCGGGTTAGTGCTATTACTAAACAAATTTAACGTACCATCACCAACTGCAACCGCATTAGGATTAAAGATGCGTACATTATCAACACGGAAAATTGCACCATTTCCAGTATCCCAAGCAGGGAAAATCATTAGCACATCAATGGCACTGATATCTAAACCCTTATCAAATAAACTTTGGATGCTAAAAGTATAGGTAGCCCACTCACCAATAACAGGCGCATTACCAGCATTGCCAGAAATCAAGTCAACTTCGACTTCAGTACCGCCATTATTTGCGCCACCGGCTGACTCAATCTTAAATTTCCAAGTTGAATTTAAGTTAGATGGAGCATTGACCACTTTCATTTCAAATTGGACTATGCCTTCGCTCAACAACGCACTGGCATTAAACTGTTCACCAGAACCTAATGGAGTACGGTTGTTAAAACCTAATACCGTTGGCGTTGGCCCGACAGTAAACTCAGCTACAATGCCATGAGCCTCATCATCCATTACTTCAATTGGCGTGCTACCCGCACAACAATCCCACAATGGCCAAGCTGGGTTCATCGCATCAGTAAAGATCACTAATTCTGGGGAGTTAGAAGGTTGCGCAATTTGCACATTATCTAATTGATATACTGCGCCATTGCCAGTATCCCATGCAGGAAACACCATCAACACATCAATAGCTGACAAGTCTAAACCCGCTGCATCTAGTGCTTTTAACGGGAAGGTATAGGTTTGCCATTGACCCGTTACAGGTGTCATACCTTCTGTACTGGCTGTAATTGGAAGTTCAACTTCAGTACCACCGCCACTATTACCGCCATTGCTTTCAACTTTAAACCTCCAGGTAGAAGCGGAATTTGATGGTGGACTAACCACTTTCATATCAAAACTAATAGTGCCGTTTTCAATTAATGGTGACGCATCAAACGGCGAGGCTTGTCCATTTGGATCGGTAATAAAGGCAGAGCGTGTGATAAAGCCGTTTACGGTAGGTTGTGGACCCACTAAAAATTCATAAACACTTCCACGGTCGGCATCAACAACCAGTGCTGGGGTAGAACCACCACAACAGTCCCATGCAGGCCAGTTAGGGTTAGGTACACCATCAAAAATGGTCAAATTACGGGCTATGCCATCTGAAGGTGGCACTGGGATGGGCGCTTTACCTTCTACTAAGGTTTCAGCATCTTTGTAGCCAGCACGAATGGTTTCACAACCTTTACCAGTATTCGGGTTTTGGTCGCATTGATACACGCGCACCCATTCCACTTCCATGGTTTGGCCGTTTGCTAACGCTGTTTCGTCAATACCCAGGTTATTCACGTTTTCTGGCCAGTTGCCACCGACGGCCAAGTTCATGATTAAATAGAAACGCTGATCAAAGGGCGCGTTATTCCACTGGGTTTCCAGCTCACCGGTAATGTTATTGAAGTTTTCAACAAACCAACCACGGTGGCTTAAACCAATAATTTCGCCTTTGCTGTTGGTACGAACCTTTGAGGCCATTTGCGTTTGATACAAATAATCGTTTACATACCAACGAATTTCGCCTTCCTGCCACTCGATGGCATAGGTATTAAAGCCATCAGCAGGGTTAGCGCCAGCAGGTAAACTGTATTCTTTACCGCTGTTTACATTGTTTGGCCAATCACGACCATAGTGCAGCGTGCCATAGACTTTGTTTTCTACCACACCGTCACCGTCCACGGTTTTTAAGTTAACCGCTTCAACAATGTCGATTTCGCCTGATTTTGGCCAACCGCCATACACTTCATCCGTCGACATCATCCACACGGCTGGCCAAGTACCTTGACCTGACGGCATTTTGGCACGTACTTCAATACGGCCATAACGCCAATCACCTTGATAACGGGTGTTAAGACGAGCAGATGTGTAAGGTAAAGGTGCACCCTCTGCCGCAGGTTTAGCCACAATTTTCAAGCTACCGTTAGAGACAAAAGCATTTTCTGCGCTATCGGTATAGCATTGTTTTTCCTGGTTTCCGCCACCTTGACAGTTAATTTCAAAGTTCCATTTACGCCGATCAATACTAGTGCCATCAAATTCATCACTCCAAACCAGTTTCCAATCAGAGACTGGTTGTTCGGTGTTAACAGCGGTAAAGTCTGAGTTTGTTGTAACGTCTCCGCCACATGCACTTAAACCCGCCAGCAGCGCCAAAGCGGCTAGGGATTTAGCGTTATTCATTATTTTAGTCATACCCTGAGTTCCTGTTTTTAACCTTGTCACGCCGGCATTTGCCCACAGCAAAGCACCCAATTTCATGTAAGCGCTTACATAAGTTAGGCCAATATCATGTAACAGTCAATTAACTGTTTAAAAAAACCTCAAAAAATATTGGTTAAATGTTCCGAAAACAGCACGGCTGTGCATTGGTTAAAAATCCAGCAATGCATGCAGCACTGGCAAGAAACTTAGTTCAGGGTGCATACGCTGTGTTATGTCGCAGAAAGACGAAAGGTAAAATAAATGGCTACGAGGCTCAGCAGCGCAAAAAAACACAGTACAGCGGTTACTGACCATGCAGCGAACAAGGCCGCTATTGCGCCTACAAGCAACAATAACACGCCCATCAGGCTATTACTTAAGGCAACATATTCGGTGCGTTGGTTACCGGTGGCGATATCAACCAAATATGTTTTACGCCCCAACCTCACACCAGCATGGCTGATGTTTAACCACACAAAGAGTAAAGGGTAAAACCAACTATTCTCAGTAGCGGGTAAATAAACAATCGGCAACACACAACCCAACAAGGTGAAAACCGCGGCCAGCTGCAGTACTTGTTTACTGCTTCGATCAGCAGCTTTACCCCAAAGACTGGCGCTAACAGCACCCGCCACGCTGCTGGCGAGTAACAGTAACATTAAGGTTTGATGGCCATTATTTTGTTGTTGCGCCAATAACACGACAAAGGGCTGCACTAAGGCTGAACTTAACAACAAACCGCGGCAGATAATAAAATTGCGCAGCACCTTATCGGTTTTTAATTTACGCACATTTTGCCACGCCGCTTGCATTGCATTAACGCCGCCGTCGCTGGCACCAGCTTGCTCGCGGATCGCCGAAAACAGTGCGCTTGCGCCAAACCATAATAGCGCTGCTGCCAACAAAAACCCGGCATAAAACCAGCTGTGATGGCTATCTTGCTGCAACAACCATAAAGATATGACTGCGGTGATAACACCTGAAACAGACGTAGCTAAGCCAGTTAAACGGCCGCGCCGCCCTTTGGGTACGGTTTTTCCTAAGACATCTTTTTGCGCCACCGAATTCAAACCACGCGCCAAACTAAAACAAGCTAACAGTATTAAAATAGCGACACCCGCTTGGCGCCCCTCGAGCGAAAGAGCAACCAGCGCCATCCCCAGCAAACTGCTTGCTTGCAGCACACTGCCTAACACCAGAAAGGCTTTACGTTTAGCAAAGCGCCGAACCCAAGCCCCAATCATTAACTGCGGCAACATTGAACCTGACTCCCGCAGCGGCACCAACCAAGCGATAAAACTGGCTGGCGTACCCAGCGAGGTCAGTAACCACGTTAAGATGGTTTTGGGGTTAGCTAATAAGTCGGCCAAGGCAGTGCAGCATTGACTGCATAACAACAATAAATAATTGCTCGGTAAGGCAGTACAGACCTCATCAGGGATATCCTTGCAGGCACGACCATCAGTATCATCGGCCAACAACTGATAGAGCTGTTTGGTCGGTTTTGCTGCTGGCTGATCTGGCATAGACACTCCAAAATCGGACAAAGCTTGTACGAAGAACAACCGCGGCTATCGCCAATGATTGACCGCGGCAATGAGATAGAACTAAACGATAAGGTGAGTGGAGTCGCGACTGATTAAATGCGGTTCAAACACTTGCTGCACCTCGGTATCCGCTTGCTGATAAACCTGACTAAGCACCCAACGTGCCGCCATATGCCCCATTGCACTGATCGGATAATCAATGGTGGTTAATTTAGGGTAGGTGTAATAGGCAAAGTTAACGTTATCAAACCCGACAACAGAAAAATCTTCAGGAACACTATAACCTAGCTCACGCGCTGTAGTCAGTGCACCAGAGGCCATTTCATCGTTAGCACAAACCACCGCGGTAAAGGGCTGTTTGCTTGCAATGATACTCTGTAAGCCTTCGCTACCACCCGTTTCTCGAAAGTCACCTTCAAAAAATAACGCGGTATTGAGCGCACAGTGAAACTCTTGTAATGCCCGCTGGTGTCCAGCATAACGCTCGCGCGCGTCCGTTTTCCACATGGGGCCAGCAATATAGGCAATCTGCCGATGCCCTTGCTCTAATAAATGCTGAGTGGCGAGATACCCACCCAATTCGTTATTTAAACTGATACAGCGATCGGCTAAGGCATCGATATGCCGGTTTAACAATACAAAAGGCGTATCACCCTGCGCCAACTCAATAAGATAGTCGTCAGATACCGCTTCGACATGCAAAATGAGTGCGTCGCAATTGCGACTTTTTAAAAACTCGATACCGTCTTGCTCGGTTTCACGTTCACTGTGGCCCGCAGCAATAATCACGTGCTTACCCGCAGCACGAAACTCGGCTTCAATACCGGTTAACATCGCACCATAAAAAGGACCATGTAACTCAGAGACTAAAATACCAATACTGTTAGAGCGGTTAGAGGCCAATGATTGCGCAATACTATTAGGCCGATAACCTAACTCGGCCATCGCCGCCAACACTTTTGTCCGTGTGGCTTGCCGCACCGGCGTATTATTGTTCATCACACGCGATACGGTCGCCAGCGACACACCCGCCGCTTTTGCCACTTCATAAATGGTTGCCATTTGCGTCCTATTAGCCAAAATTTAACCTCGCTAGCTTAGCACTCGCTAGTGTCGAGCAGCAAGATCAGTGGCGATTTGCTGTACACGGGCATTATACAAGGTATAGCGCGTCATCACGATGGCAACTAACACCGAACAAACAGCTGGCCAGAAGGTAAAGCTAAGTAATAAGCCGTTCAGCGTTTCGGCAGACTGTACCTGATTGGCTTGATAACCGTAAAACGCTAACAACCACCCCGCTAAAGCACCACCGACCGCCAAACCTAATTTAATAAAAAATACGATAGAGGAATACACCAAGCCGGTCACTCGAATGCCTGTTTTGTAATGACCATAATCAACTGTATCGGCCATTTTTGCCCATAATAACGGCGTAGCCATTTGCAGGAAGAAACTCCAGAAAAAGTGCAGGGCAAACGCCATTTTTACTTGCTCGGGGCTGATAAAGAAACCCAGCACACAAATCACGGCTGAAATAAGTTGCAAGCCAATATAGGCTTTTACTTTATCCACTTTAGTGGATAACCATTGCGCCATTGCCACACCGGCGATATTGCCGATCATACCCAGCGTCACAAAGGAGGTGACCAGATCGTCTCGACCTAAAAAATATTTTACGTAATAAATCGCCAGAGTATTACGCAACACCATACCGGTTAACAAAAATAGCGCAGCAACACATAAAATACGCCACTGATCGTTTTGCCATAAAGTCGACATGCCACTGCGTAATGTTATTGTTTGATTCGCTGGCGCGTGAACTCGTTCACGAGTACCGGCAAAACAGAGTAAAAACAATATCATACCTAACAGGCTCATGGCGGCGATGGTCCACTGATAGCCACGCGCCTGATCGCCCTGACCAAAGTATTCTACCAAGGGTAAGGTACAGGCGGTCACTAACAACCCGCCTAACATACCAAAGATAAAACGATACGTTTGCACCGAAACGCGCTCATTTGGATCGGCCGTTAATACGCCACCCAGGGCTGAGTACGGAATGTTAATCGCGGTATAGGCCAGCATCAGCAAGGTATAAGTGGCAAAGGCATACCAGACTTTACCGCTTTCAGAAAAATCTGGGGTGGTAAAAGCTAAAACACTACAGAAGGCGAAAGGCAACGCCAGCCAAAGTAAGTAAGGCCGATATTTACCATGTCGACTTTTAGTGTTATCGGCCAGTGCGCCCATTAACGGATCGGTCACGGCATCAATGATCCGCACTAACAAAAACATACTGCCGACGATAGCGGGCGAAATACCGAAAATATCGGTGTAAAAAAACGTTAGAAATAACATCACTGTTTGAAAAATGATGTTACTGGCCGTGTCACCTAGGCCGTAGGCTATTTTTTCTTTTTTACTCAGCATAACCGCTCCTGCAAACAGACCCTGAGTTAACGCCGGTTAGCGAACACGTCACGTAACGCTATGGCACTATTCTTTAAGGTACGTTGTTGCGTAACATAATCAACATAAACAATACCAAAGCGTTTCGCATAGCCTTCAGCCCATTCAAAATTGTCCATCAAGCTCCAGGCGAAATAACCCTGTATATCAACACCAGCCTTGATAGCATCTTCCGTAGCTTGTAAGTGTTGCTGAAAATAATCTACCCGATGCTGATCGGCGACTTTATCTTGCAGCAAAGTATCCGGCATGGCGGCCCCATTTTCAGTAATGTAAATGGGCGGCAACGTATAACGTTGGTGCAACGCCAGCAGAATTTCAGTTAAGCCTTTTGGATATATTTCCCAGCCCATATCCGTTAATGGCGGTGTTGTTGGTGGCACATCACTGAACCAGCCTTTTTCATTGGCCCGATAGACAGTGCGGGTGTAGTAGTTTACGCCGAGGAAATCTATTGGTTCAGCAATAATCGCCATATCACCGTCAACCAGTAGTGGCTGTTCATTTGCGGCTAACTCTGCTAACAAAGGAGGGTAACAGCCTTCGAGTAGCGGTTGCAGATACCACTGATTATGATACTGATCCGCCATCTCGGCCGCACGCACATCGGCTGCACTGTTAGAAGCCGGGTGACACGGGCTAAAATTAAGCACAATGCCATTTTTAGCATGTGGAGCATTTTTCCGCAGTACGCGCATGGCTAACCCATGCGCTAACAACAAATGATGGGCGGCTTGTCGACCTTGTTGCCGATTTTGAAACCCTGGTGCGTGGATCCCCGCTTCATAACTGAGATAGGCACTACAAAACGGCTCATTTAGCGTGGCATAAGAGTACACCTTATCTCCAAAAGCCTTTGTTACGATATCGGTATACTCGGCAAATTTATAAGCGGTATTCCGGTTTAACCAACCACCGTGATCTTCAAGATATTGCGGTAAATCCCAATGATAAAGTGTCACGAAAGCCTTAATATTTTTGGCTTGCAACGCATCAAGTAACTGCTGATAAAAAGCTAAGCCCGCTTCGTTAATACTGCCATCACGGTTAATCACCCGCCCCCAAGCAATCGAGAACCGATAGGCATCAACGCCTAAACCGGCAATCAGCTCAATATCATCACGCCAACGAGCAACATGATCACAAGCCACTTTGCCGTCGGAATTATCTTTGATCCGACCCGGCGTATCACAGAAGGTATCCCAGATGCACGGCTCACGACTATCAGCCGCACCTTCTATCTGAAAAGAAGAGGTTGCTACGCCAAAAACAAAGTTAGGCTGCAATAAAGGAGAGGTTTTTTCTAGAGTTATCTTCATCAGTTCTGCCAAGGTTCGCTAAAGCTGAAAGTCGCTGCAACAATACAAAGTAGTTACTTGCAGCACGGTATTATGCTATATATGAAAGCGCTTACATCATACTAGACGGCCTAGACACTGTCGTCAAATATAATACACAAAAGCGCTTAACGGCATAAAGAGTCACATCACTGATTGTACCGTATATCAGTACAGCAAGCTTTTTAGTTAGACTTTTATTTAAAAACAACCCCAGGTGAACACTGGATACCTAGGAGGCAATAATGCGTTTTAATTTACCTTTACTGGCTATTAGTAGCACGTTGGCGTTAGTCGCTTGCAATCAGCTACCCGAACCCAGCACGCCATCGGCCAACATCGATTTTGCAGCCCCGGCGGGTTGGCAATTAGTCTGGCATGATGAATTTGAGGGTAAACAGCTCGATCGAAGCAAATGGACCCCAGAGCAAAATTGCTGGGGCGGCGGTAATGATGAGCAACAATGCTATACCGACCGACCAGAAAACATCATGGTAAAAGATGGCCTGTTACACCTCATCGCGCGAGCAGAAAACTTCTCCGGCCCAGATATTGTTGAAGATGCCGCGAACTTTGATCCTAAGCGACAACGCACCTTACCTTACACATCTGGCCGCATTCGCAGCAAAGGCCAAGGTGACTGGCGTTATGGCCGCATCGACGTCAGCGCCAAATTACCCGGCGGTCAAGGCAGTTGGCCGGCGATTTGGATGCTACCCACCGATAACGTTTATGGTGCCTGGCCGTTATCAGGCGAAATTGACATTATGGAAGCGGTCAATCTCGGCACCCAATCAGATGAAGAAAATGCGGCAATGGGTGAGCCAGAGCGACGCATCCACGGCACTTTACATTATGGCAAACGCGCGCCGAACAATACCTATTCTGGAGAAAGCTACAAACTACCGGCAGGCGCCAGCCCCACTGACGGCTTTAATACCTACAGCATTGAATGGGAAGAGGGAGAGATCCGCTGGTACATGAATGGTGTGCATTATGCCACCCGCACCAGTGCCGATTGGTTTACCGATGCCGCACAAATTATGCCCGGCATAGGTGAGCATGCACCCTTTGATCAGCGTTTTCATCTTCTGTTAAATTTAGCGGTGGGCGGCAATTGGGCTGGCAACGTTAATGAAAAAGGTATCGACGCTGGCATATTCCCACAAAGCATGCAGGTTGATTTTGTCAGGGTTTATCAAAAACTTTGATTAACAAAACAAAAAGCCGCTACAGACGACTGTAGCGGCTTTTTTTAAGATTAGCGTTATTTACTCATCGCGGGGCAATAGCTTTGTAAAAACGTCTGATGACTGGGTAATTGCGCCACTAACCGCTGATTTTGCACTTTGATTTGGTTGAGGAAATGACTCAGTTCCTCTTCACTCATTTGATCCACTATCGGATGATAGTGTTCTGGCAGCAAACCTTGGCCCAACATCACTTGCGTCCATGAGTTCTCACCAAATAACTCGTTCGGCACTTTAAATACTCGGCCCGTTTCTTTGAACAAACGAATACGATGGGCAAGGGATTCAGGAATAGGCATGCTTTGACAGTGACGCCAAAATGCCGTGTCGCGCCGCGCCGTCACATAGTAGTGCAAAATAATAAAATCACGAATATTCAGCACTTCATGTTCAGTTTGCTGATTAAACTCATCAACATCTGCTTGGCTGACGCCATTAACTGGGAACATTTGTAACAAACGCACGATACTGCGTTGAACCAAGTGAATACTGGTCGACTCTAGCGGCTCAAGAAAACCACTGGCCAAACCCAAGGCGATACAATTTTTATTCCAGTGCTTACGGCGCATGCCGGTTTTGAATTTGATCAGTCGAGGTTCTGTCAGTAACTCACCACTGACATTGGCCAGCAACAACGCTTTTGCCTCATCATCTGAATAATACTTACTGCAATACACTAAACCATTACCGACACGATGTTGCAGCGGTATTTGCCACTGCCAGCCAGCACCGTGAGCGATAGAACGGGTATAAGGCACCGGCTCACGCGTTGCGCGAGTTTGTACCGCAATCGCTGAGTCGCAAGGCAACCAGTGGCTCCAATCATCAAAGCCGGTATGTAAAGTTTGCTCAATTAACAGTGCGCGAAAGCCCGTACAATCAATAAATAAATCGCCAGCAATGCGCTCACCGTTCGTCATCTGTAACGCTGTAATATTGCCACTTTGCTCACAGGTTTCAACTTTAGCAATTTTACCTTCAATCCGCGTTGCACCATGTTTCTCAGCCATAGTCCGTAAAAACTTTGCATATAAACCGGCATCGAAGTGAAAAGCGTAATTTAGGGAACGATTCGGTAAATGCGCAAACTTTGCCGCTTTTGACGCCAATAACTCCGGGCAATAATCGCCATAATCACTGGCTAAGCCGATTTGCTGACCTTTTAACCAGAAATGCTGAAAGCCCGCCGCCCAGCAATCTTGGCCAGTGGTTCCAAAGGAGTGAATGTAGTCTTGGCCTTGATCGCGCCAGTTTTCAAATTGAATACCCAGTTTAAAAGTGGCTTGGGTGGCAGCCATAAATTCTGCTTCGTTGATACCCAGTAGCTTATGCAGCGTCAATAACGGGGGTATGGTCGCTTCTCCCACCCCCACAGTACCGATATCTTCACTCTCGACTAAACAAATTTCAAAATGTTTACCCATTAACTTGGCGATAGCGGCAGCCGCCATCCAACCAGCGGTTCCACCACCGGCAATCACCACGCGTTTAATTGCTTGCGACTGCATTTGGACCTCGTTGTTATCGGTTAAGTTTATTTAACAGTTCAGCACGCACTTGCCGTGCCACAGGCTCAGTTAATGAACCTTGCAAACCACGTAAATGTTCAGGAATATGCGCAATTTGTCCTTCACCAAACACATAATGCTCAAAGTGTGCACGCCATGCCGCCTTTTGCTCTGCCGGTAAAGTGTTAATACTCAGCATCGCCAGCTGCAATGCCAGTTGTGGGCTGGGCAAATAACTAGGGCAGTCGCGCCACCAAAAATTCATCAGTACATTGAGCGAGCTTAGCGCTTCTACATGATGCCACCACATACTGGGAATAATGAGCGCATCACCAGGACCAAGTTCTACCACTTGCGCATGTTTCATCGCTTCGGCGAATTTGGGAAATTGTGTCAGATCGGGGTTGGTAAAATCGACCAAACTAATCGCTCGGCCTGCAGGCGAAACATCCAGCGGGCCAATGTACAAATTGGCTAATTGTTCAGGTGGAAACAAGGTGAAACGTCGACGCCCAGCCACTACCACCGCCAAATTTTGCGGAAGATCAGAGTGTGCCGCTACACGACTTTGATTGCCAATCCATAAGCTGACCAGCGGATCTTTGCCCTGTTGCGCCAACGCCGGCACGTGTTGTTGTTGCAACCACTGCGGAAACCAACGCGGTACCAAAGTAGCACCAACATACCAGTGCGCTTTATCCTGTGATGCCGCTAACAATTGCCCAAGTTTGGCATTTACCGGCTGAAAGTTAAAACCACTAAAATTAGTATTGTAAAATACTCGGCCACCACTACTCGCTTCGCTAATATAAGCAGTCAGTGGTTCACCACTATAGTGGCTGAGCAAATAATCATTAATGGCGGGCTGCCCTTGTTTAGCCGCACAAACTGCAGGCCAGTGCGCAGCAAAATCAGGCAAGTGCAGCGGTATAGCGCTATTCAGTACATCACTGCTGATGCTATCCGCGGTTACGCCGGTTAAGCTTGCTACCGGTTGCGCTGCAGGCCACATCTTAGTTGCTTGCCAACAGCTGATTCTTAAAACCAATCAACCGCGCAAACTGTGCTTGCGAAGCCAGCATCATGTAAATGGCCTCTAAGTATCCCGCCTGCTGTAACTGCAACAATTGCTCGCCGCTCAGTTGCGCTAACCGTGGCTCGTTAATCGTATAGAAACCATGCAAACTGTGCTGCTGGCCATTATTTAACGTAACATCCAGTACAAAAGACTCAATCAACTCCAGTGCCAATAGTTGCTGCGTAAAGGCCTTAGCGTCGGTAACGCCATGATGCAAAGTCTCTAATTGTGCCGCCACTTGCTGCAAATAAGACGTTTGACCACCAAACTCTAAAAACAACGGCTCACCCGAAGCGCTATTGACTCTCGGATGTGAGGTATCGATATTGATCACGCGCTCACCCTGTTGCAGGCCAATGGTAAAAGGCTCACGAAGGATATCTAGCGGCACATAACCCGCTTGCCATCCTTGCTGCTGCAAAAATAGGTTTTCACCCGATTGAAAACCGAGCAGTAACACCGGCATAAATTGGCCGCTTTGGCCGTCTTTATAAAATAAGACGGGGTAATAGGCTTGGGCAGCGCGGAATTCAGCTGGAAAACTCAAACAAAACATTTTGTTATCGCCAAGCTCTAGGCTGCGCTCAGTAAGGATTTTCACACCAAGATGGTCAACGTTATTGAGTAATTCGATAGTAGCCATCGGCTCCCCTTTAAATCTTTTGTAAGCCATGAGCTTTAATTTGGTTTAATAATTCGCGATTACTGACCAAGCCCGCCCTGAGTTGTTGTGTTTTTTGTTGTACTTCGGCAAACGCTTGGTTAGCACGTAATCCTAAGCTTGCCTTTATTGGCCGCTCACTACTAGGTAAATGTCGCATGCCATACAAAATATACTGGTAACTGGCAGCCGGAAACAATTCTTCAGCCATCGGTAAATCATAACGACTTGGCACAAATTGTTGCCACATCATCAACTTTTCTTGCAGTGACGAAGGTATCGAGTTGTCGGCACGCTGGGCCAGCCAATAATCGCTATCATCACGTGTTGACAACACATAATGCAACTTTAAAAACTCGACGATTTGTTGCCAACGATAGCTAAAGGTTTGATTAAAGCGCTCAGCGATCACGGCCTGTTGTGCCAAACTGCGTGGCAATTGCTCGCTAATAAACTTGGCTGATAACTCAACCATCACCAAGGCAGACGCTTCCAGCGGTTCAATAAAGCCTGCCGCCATGCCGACTGCCACACAATTGTGCCGCCAAAACTGTTGGCGATAGCCCGGCGTAAACCGAATAAGCCTCGGCTGGTAGCGGGCTGTAAATGCCTGCTCTGATAATTGCAGGTACTGCGCAAGCGTGCTGACCGCCTGATCCTCGCCGGTATGACCACTGTGATGCACAAAACCGACACCGCGACGGGTCGGTAAGCCGATATCCCATACCCAACCTTGTGATTGGGCAGTGGCCAAGGTTGCAGAGGCAATTGGCGTGCGTTCATCGTCGTAAGGCACTTGCACTGCCAAGGCACTGTCGTTTAACAAACAGTTTTGCACACTGACCAGGGGGGTTTGATAATGCTGGCCGATAAGTAAACTCTGTAACCCCGAGCAGTCCACAAATAGATCACCGGTTAAAGCACCATGCTCAGCAGTTTGTAACGCCGCCACTCGGCCATCTGTGTGGCTTTGCACGGCAACAACATCATCCACAATATGCTGCACCCCAAGCCGTTTGGCATGCTGGCTTAGTAAGGCAACAAACTTTGCCGCATTGAGGTGATAGCCATAATTTTGTAAGAAGGCATATTCTGGAGTCGCGATGCGTTTGGGGGCTAAACCCGCAGCAATCACGGCAGGCTGGCTAGATACGGCAGCGGCAAACTCGACTTGCTGATGATGACTAAACCAAAAGTCAGCAATATCTAGCTCATTGGCCGCTACTGGCGGCGTAAAAGGATGGTAATAACAATCTTGTGGCGATGAGCTACGCCATTGGCGAAACACACTGCCTTGTTTAAAGCTGGCATCGCAGCTGAGAATAAATTCTGTTTCAGAAATTCCAATTCGCGCTAATGTCGCGCGCATTGAAGGCCAAGTCCCCTCGCCAACACCAATGGTGGGCACAGAGGCAGACTCGATCAAACTGATATTTACATGTGGGTCTGTTTGATGATCTGCAGCTAAAATAGCGGCAGTAAGCCAACCCGCACTACCACCACCGACAACCACAACATCCACCTGCCCTTTAACAAAAGGCTGTTTATTTTCAGTGGTTGCTGGTTTATCCGTTGCGAGTAACTCGTTTGCTTGCATCATAACTACTTCTTGTAAAAAGTAGCCATCTTACGATGGCTACTTATTTCAGGACAACAACATCTTAGAACGAATAACGCGCACCGATGGCAAAACGACGACCTGTTTCAGTATAATTCACTAATTGCAGTGTATTACGTTCATGAGAACGTACCGACTCGTCAGTTAAGTTAATGGCTTCAATAAAGAACGTTAAGTTCTCGGTATAATCATAGCTGGCACTCGCATCCCACTGTCCATAAGCTTCAACGTAAATAGGGTTTTGCAAACCTAAAGTATTCACCGTGGAGGCAAGGAACTTATCGCGCCAGTTATAGGCAATACGCGCTTGGAAACCATCTTTATCGTAAAAACCGACGACGTTGTAGGTGTCACTCATACCGAGCAACGCAAATTGCTCGCCACGACTGAAATTGTCATAGTTAAAGTCACCATCAACAAAAGTCGCGTTGGCAATCACACCAAAGCCCGTCTCGCCAAACAAGTGCTGTACCGCCAATTCCCAACCGTCTAAATTCGCATCATCTTGGTTAACCGGTATGATGATATCAAAGGTTGCTGCGGTATCACCTGGCACACCTAAGATAAAGCCGTTTGCATCAACCGTATCAGGGTAATTGGTTCTGATGTAGTTACGAATCGCTGTAGCATTATTGCCAACTGCAGCAACGGCTTCAGCATAACGTGGGCCTTGCGCTGGATGCGGTAAGCTAAAGGTTTGTTCTTCTACTGTCGTGCGACCAATAAAGTTCTTGGCTTTTTTGGTGAAGTAGCCTACCGCCATATAACTGCCTTCACCGTAGTACCACTCTAAAGATAAATCTAGGTTGGTGGACTCAAACGGGTCTAGGTCAGGGTTACCACGAGCACCCGTACCACCATCAATCCGCACCAAGGCGTTAATGGTCTGTCCACCTTGAATATCAGCATAACTTGGGCGGGCTAATGTTTTACTGACCGAAGTACGGAAAATCACGTCCTCAACGACTTCAATGTTAAAATCGACATTTGGCAGTACGTTTGTGTAATCACCTTTTAATTCAGTAAAGTCGCTCTCGCCAGTGCTGATCAGGTTGAACTCGTTATCACCCGCCCAAGCAATACCACTGTAAACGGGTACTAAGGCACTTGAGGTGACATCGGTTTTCTCATAACGTACACCTGCGGTTAAACCATAAAACCGCTCGCCAATTTCACCGGAGAAATTAAGCTGTACATAGGCGGCTTTTTGCTCTTCCGTAGTGCGGCGGTCCGTGGTCATGTTAGATGATGCACAGAACGACGTACCGCAATCACCTACTGCACCTAAAGCACCGTATTTATCATTGGCAATTTGACGAATGGTATTAAAGTCCCAACGGAAGAACTCTTTTAACATATCGCTGCTGGTAGAAGCGTTGAAGTTATCGCCTAACTGGTCAAGCTTGAACACTGACGGGTCGATATCACCCGCTGCACCTAAACCACCCCAGTTATCCTGCTGCACGTTAGAAAACGCTGAACGGTTTTTGGTTTCAGAGCTTGTTACACCGAAGTCGATGCTGTTTAAGATGCCATCGTCAAAGGTGTAGTTACCGCGAAGTTGCAGTTGGTCGATGTCACTGCGCATTTGGCTATTGCGGAATGAGCTACCGGTCACGCGCATATCTTCACCGCGAATACCAGTAAAGCCAGCGGGATAACCAATGGTTAAAGTGGGTAAGTCGGTGTCAAAACGTGCGGTAGTTAGAGTACGTACGAAAGTCGCCATACCAATAACGTTGTTGCTACCAAAGGGGCTATTGGGGCTCGAATCGGCTGACGAGCTATGAAAATCTAACTCTAATTTCAAGTTATCATTTACTTGCCAATTGGTGTTGAAACCCAAAGATTTGTTTTCATTAACGGTAGAGAATTGACCGCCACCCATGGCTAAATCGCCCGGCGCATCAAAGGCTTCTGAGTAAACGATGGGTGCTGCTACTGGGCCATCGCTCCACACACCTGACGAAGGGCCGAAGTTAAACCAAGCAGACACGTCATTGTAACGATCTGATACTTCGTTTTTTGAATAAGTGAAATCTAAAGTTGTTCTAACGGCTTCAATGGGTTGATATTGTAAAACCAATTGGCCATTAGTACGGGTTCTTTCCACTTCATGGAAGGCAAAACCTAAACTTTGCGGTACTGAATAGATTGAATCTGCTGCCGGGTAATTTTGATGGGCATTTGCGCCAGCTGGGATCAAACCACCCCAATCCGCATTACCACCATCCCAGTCAAAACCATTTACCGTACCAGGGAAGGTACGCCAACCACCGCTATTAGCTTGCTTATTACCACTATCACGCTGTTGGTATGAGCCGCTGATGGCCACACCAAACTTATCGTCATCGAAAGTGTTGCTATATAAACCTGATAACTCCGGCGTAATGCTGGCGCCTTCATCAGTAGATTGATCCATTACACCTTTAATACCAAAGCTGGCTTTCTCGCCGGGGGCATTTAATGGCTTGGTCGTTAAAATATTAATGGTTGAGCCCATACCACCAGTAGCGATACTGGCTCGGCCTGTTTTATACACTTCAACGCCAGCAATACCTTCAGAGGCGATATTGGCAAAATCGAACGAACGAGAAGATGATGCTGACGTTGCTTCCAGCGATGATGCTGGCATTTGCCGGCCGTTTAACATAACGAGGTTAAAGTCTGGCCCAAAACCGCGCACTGTAACACGGCTACCTTCACCGTTTGAACGGTCAATCGCCACACCGGTGATCCGTTGCAGTGATTCTGCAAGGTTAGTGTCTGGAAATTTACCAATATCTTCTGCAGAGATGGCATCAACCACGCCCACAGAGCTTCGTTTCACATCCATCGACTTAACTAAACTGCCACGAATGCCTGAAACTTGAATTATTTCTATATCACTGTTTTCGTCCGCAGCGGCTTCTTGCGCGAAACCAGGTGCCATCATGCCGGCGCCTGTGATCAGTGACAAACTCATCGCTATGCGCGACAGCTTGAAACGTGTTTGATTCATACCTTTCTCCCGTGTTTCCTGTATTTTTGCCATTTTATTATATGCTTCGCTTACATTTTAATGACATTTGCAGGCACAAAAATGTAAGCGCTTACACAACTTAGTTGATTAATATTTCTACGTCAAGACAGACCAGCAAAAAGATGCACAAAAGTGTGGCAACTAAAGTGCACTTAAGGTGCATTGAAAGGTGAGTATTGGCGTTGCTTTAGCGGAAAGTGGCGTACTTAGGCAGTATTGGTGCGCCATTATTGTGCAGTGTGTTGTTGGGGATCGCTTGGGCTTTAGCAGATCACGGTTAACTTTGCGGCAATGGCTGCATTGCAATAAAAAATTAGGCAATAGCTTTACGTATTTTATGTTTTCTTTGGCGAGATACGTTTTAAAGGCACGTTGAACTTGCTCGGTTTAGGCGTGTATTTAGTGTGTTTGTTGCTTTGATTGCGTCAGCTTTCTTTACAATCACTGATTATTTTTTAAGCGGAATTCTCCTATGCGCCTGATAAAAATACATTTTTATTAGTGGCTTAAAATATGCAAACTTTGTAGTCCTTCCCTCCAATATAAGGCACATCTGATGAATAGGTTACTTTTTATTCTATCTCTGTTTGTTTCTGTATGTTTTATACCTAAACTCACTGCTGCTCCCATCCCGCTAGATCTCTCTGTTACTGCTTCTAATAGCTTTGCCAGTGATTCCATTCCCGGTTTCGGAGCTGTAAATCACAATAGTACTTTATCTATCCTGCTGGGTGGCGTGTTAAGCCAGTCAACGGTTATTGATACTGCAGTTACTGGGGGTAATCCGCTAACAGGCCAGTTAACGACCCTAGATGATGGTATTGCTATCAACACGAATCTTTTAGCTGGGGCAGATAGTTTAGCTGAAGGCTATTTTTTTGATTTTAATTTTGCGTTGCAAAACAATTCACTAACCAATGCTTATTTACTGTCATTCGTGTTGTTGTTCGACAACTTAACCTCAGCGTCAGGTCTTGATGCTTTTGCTGAATCGAAAATCTTATTATTCGATGACAGTAACAATGAGTTTTTCTTCTCTGATCTAGCAACAGATACCCTATTCGGCGATCAAAAAAACGGTACTTTTACCGGCACTTCTGGTGTAACTCAAAGCGACAATGGCAGCTTTGGGTTTGATATCTTGCTGGGCGCCGGGGCAGCTAGCAGTTTTAGAGGAGAGCTACAGTTAGTTGGTCAGGAATTTATTAATTCAGGTAGCTTTGCTGCTAATAGCTTCGCTAACGTTTCACTTTCTGCTGTACGCTCTTTAAATACCCCTCCACAACAACTCCCATTGCCAGCAACAGGCTGGTTGTTTTTACTGGGTTTGTTTTTTCTTGCTCAACGTCAATTAAGGAAACTACCATGAAAATTCAATGTATCGCCTTAGCAGCAACCCTTGCTGTAAGCGCATCAGTAGTATCCACCAAGGCTAATGCTTGCGGTTATGAGCCAATGCTGGGATCAATGTGTGTATTTGCCGGCAACTTTGCCCCACGTGGCTTTGCGTTAGCTCAGGGCCAATTACTGGCTATAAGCCAAAACACAGCATTGTTCTCCCTGTTAGGCACGACATACGGCGGTGATGGACGGACGACTTTTGCTCTGCCAGATACCCGTGGCCGGGCGCTGATAGGGGCCGGCAATGGGCCAGGTTTAAGCAGTATGCAATTGGGGCAAAGAGGTGGACAAGAAACGGTTACTTTAACGCTTGGACATTTGCCGCAGCACAACCACACTGCGAGCACGACGGTGCAGTTGTTGAGTATGGATAGCTCTGCCAGCACCGCAGTATTAAAAGGCTTAGCGGCAACATCAAATTCGAACACGCCTACTGGCAAAGTGTTAGCAAATAGCCCTGGGCGCGATAATATTTATAATGATGGCGCACCCAATGTAGAGCTAAACCCTGAGTCGATTGCGCTTAACATAAACTTGGATATGCTATTTGAAAGTACCACTACAGTGGATGTTGCCGGTGGTAGTCAGCCGTTAAACGTACGCGACCCTTATCTGGCAATTAACTGGATTATCGCACTACAAGGTATATTTCCATCACGCAACTAATACCTATGCTGCTAAAAAACGCTTTACTACTTATATTTTTCACTTCAGTGAGTGTAACTGCAGCAACAGAAAAAGATTGGTCAGCGCCTTTGCATAGCGCGCAGTTATTGCTCGAAGCAGGTGACTACACTTCTGCGCGCCCGCTCTTTACAGAGCAGGCGCAGCGGGGCAATGGCCTAGCACAATTTACCCTTGGTCTATTTTATCAATTGGGTTGGGGCGTTAATGTATCACCAAAACAAAGCTGCGATTGGTTTAGACTGGCGGCCGAAAATCAGATCCCGGTGGCACAGGAGCAATTGGGTTATTGTTATTGGCATGACCATTTTGCCACAGCAGAGCAGCGCTTGGCGTTTCGCTGGTTTGAACAAGCTTATCAAGCAGGCGTTCTCTCTGCTGGCTGTGCAATGGGTAAACTGCTGGTTGAGGGAAAATACGTAGCGCCAGATCTCTATAAAGGCGTGCAGTTATGTCAACAGGCAGCAGTCGCTGGCGCAACAGCGGCTCAGTTGCAACTGGCAAAATGGCTACTTGAAGGCCAAGTGCTACAGCAAGATGCTACCCAGGCTATGTATTGGTTTGACCAAGCGGCAAATAACCACAATGCGGAAGCGGCTTATTATCTGGCACAATTTTATGATACAGGAACAGTTGCCCCGCAAGACACTCAGCAGGCATTGCAGTGGTATCATACTGCTGCCAAAGCCGGAGTAGTTGCAGCCTATCTGCCGACTGCAGCTTTATATTTTGCACAATATCAAACAGCAGCCGAGCAGCAACAAACTGAACAATTGGCCAAGCATAAAGCCACACTGTTGGCCCAAGCTTATGTATGGGCCTTTGCTGCGATACAACAGTTGCCACCTGCCCATCAAAATTATACTCAAGCGAATACCTTACTTAAGCACATCAGCTTATTTATTTCTCCTAGCGGGCAAGAGGTGCTGCAGCTAAAAACGCGAGAACAGTTAAAAAAAGTGCAGCCTATTACCTTGAATCTATCAGAGTAAACTACCTCCTAGCAGCGAGTGTAACCGCCAGACTATTGAAAGCATGCATGATAGGTTTGATAAGAAAGTACTTTGTAGTGGTACACTGAGTTTGGCCACACGATTAGAGATAATTTAATGGGTGCACGAAAAATCGAATGTCTGCAAAGAGGGCTAAGCAGAGTTTCGCTTTTTCGGGAGCCTCTGATCTGAACAGCTGCTATTCGCTCAAAGCATGCTCTGATATTTATTTATGATTTCAGCTTAACGCAGCTAAAAGGCTAGCCCGTTGATCTAATCGTCGTTTCATAAGATGAATACCGCTAATTTGGAGCGGGTTTATCAATAATGCTTAGCTTAAGCATCACATGAACTCATTCGATAATAATTAAAAAGGGGCTCATTGAGCCCCTTTCACTTTCCAACTATGTTTGCATCTGACAAAAAACTATATAAATCAATAATTTATTCAACAGTAACAGACTTTGCGAGGTTACGTGGCTGATCTACGTCGGTGCCTTTAATGATGGCAACGTAGTAACTCAGCAGCTGCAATGGCAGGGTATACACTACCGGCGCTAACCATTCATGTGTGTGTGGTACGTTAATTACTCGCATGGTGGCGTCTGACTTAAACTGCGCATCAGCATCAGCGAACACATACAAGATACCGCCACGGGCGCGCACTTCTTCCACGTTCGATTTCAGCTTTTCTAACAAGTCGTTGTTGGGTGCCACAACAATAATTGGCATATCGGCATCAATTAACGCTAAGGGGCCGTGCTTAAGCTCACCGGCGGCATAAGCTTCAGCATGAATGTAGGATATTTCTTTGAGCTTTAACGCCCCTTCCATCGCAATGGGGTACTGATCACCACGGCCTAAGAATAACGCATGGTGCTTGTCGGCAAACTCTTCGGCTAAAGCTTCAATTTGTGGCGCCAGCGCTAAGGTTTCTTCTAACTTAGCAGGTAAACTTTTCAGGGCATGAGTTAATTCACGCTGCTTTTCAAGGCTTAAGCCGTTGTATTTACCTACCGCCATGGTCAACATGGCTAAACCCACTAACTGCGTGGTAAATGCCTTAGTAGAGGCTACACCAATTTCTGCGCCAGCACGGGTCATAAAAGCTAAGTCAGATTCACGAACCAGTGAAGAACCCGCCACGTTACAAATGGTTAAACTGCCTAAGTAACCGGCTTCTTTCGCTAAGCGCAGCGCGGCCAGGGTATCGGCGGTTTCACCTGATTGCGAGATACTGACTAATAAGCTGTTGGGCTGCACAAAAGATTTGCGATAACGGAATTCTGAAGCGATTTCGACATTACAAGATACGCCGCCTAATGACTCCAACCAATAACGCGCCACCATACCAGAGTGATAACTGGTGCCACAGGCCACAATTTGAATATGCTTAACCTTTTTAAATAGCTCGGCTGCGCCATTACCAAAGGTTTCGTCGAGCACGCTGTCATTGCTTAAACGGCCTTCTAAGGTGTTATTGATGGCTTGTGGCTGCTCGTAAGTTTCTTTGAGCATAAAGTGGCGATACTGGCCTTTATCACCGGCATCGTAACTGACGTTCGACTCATGCACTTCACGCTCTACCGCGTTACCGTCTTTATCGAAAATACTGACACTTTGACGAGTAATTTCTGCTACATCGCCTTCTTCTAAAAACATAAAACGACGGGTTACCGGCAATAAGGCCAGCTGATCAGAGGCAATAAAGTTCTCACCGATACCTAAACCAATTACCAAGGGGCTACCTGAACGGGCCACCACTACACGGCTAGGATCGGTTTTATCTAATAACACGGTACCGTAAGCCCCATGCAGTTGTTTTACCGTTGCTTGCACGGCTGCTAACAGCGAGCTAGCTTGCTTTAATTCTTCTTCTACTAGGTGGGCGATAACTTCGGTATCGGTGTCTGAGGTAAACACATAACCTTTCGCTTTAAGCGCTTCGCGCAGCGGGTTATGATTTTCAATAATACCGTTGTGTACCACGATGATATTGCTAGAAATATGAGGGTGCGCATTGCGTTCACTTGGCTCACCATGCGTTGCCCAGCGCGTATGCGCAATACCAGTACCACCCAGTACCGGCTCTAAGGCCACCGCATCGGCCAGCTCTTTTACTTTACCTAAACGGCGTAAACGCTGTAACTCGCCTTGCTGGTTAACTACCGCCACGCCGGCCGAGTCATAACCGCGATATTCTAAACGGCGCAAACCTTCAACTAAAATATCAACCACATCACGCTGCGCTACTGCGCCAACAATGCCACACATATTCTTACTCCGTTAAATTAACTAAAAGGGTTCGCAAAAATGCTATTTAATACGCTGCGCGGATCACGCTAACGCCTTGCTGTTCTATTTCCGCGGCCTGAGCAGCGGATAAACCGGTGTCGGTCACCAATACTTTGATCATTGACCAGGGTAATTCTAAATTGTGTATTTTTCGCCCCAGCTTGTCTGATTCCAGCATCACGATGACTTCGCGCGAGACCTCAGCCATTACTCGGCTTAAGCTGTATAACTCATTGTAAGTAGTTGTGCCGCGAGCTAAATCGATGCCATCGGCGCCAATAAAAAGTTGGTCGAAGTCGTAATTACGTAACATTTGCTCGGCTAATTGGCCTTGAAATGCTTCAGACTGTGGATCCCAAGTACCACCGGTTAAAAGTAGCGTCGGCTCGTTTTCCAACTCACGCAAGGCATTGGCAATGGCTAATGAATTAGTCATGACCACAAGGCCACGTTTTTGCACTAGCTCTGGCAATAGTGCCGCCGTCGTACGGCCACTGTCGATAATAATTCGGTAATGATCTTTAATCAGCGTCGCAGCCGCTTTAGCAATTGCTAACTTTCGTTCTGAAACTTTCGCTAAGCTACTGTCAGAAATAAAATCTTGTGGTACTGGCACTGCACCACCGTATCGACGTAATAATAAGCCGGCCGCCTCTAGGGCAGTTAAGTCTTTGCGGATGGTCACTTCGGACGTGTTAAATTGCTCCGCCAGCTGCTCAACGGTCACTTCGCCCTGTTTTTGCAATTGGGCGACAATCAAATGCCGACGCTGTTGTGTATTACGTTTATTCATTTCTTTCACTTAGTTTCGAAACGAAAGGTATTCTAGCGATTTCTGCTGCTTTTGCAAGCAATAGTAAAAAACCAAACATATTAATGATAATTATTTGCATTTGCGTTTAGGTTGTTTTATAGTCTGCGCTATCAACGGATGGAGGTGAGCTCTTGCTCTGATATGGATGTTCTGGTCGTTGTTAATGTTGTCCTGCATTTATGGGGAGCTTAGGCTCCCCACTTTTTTACGACCATCTGCCACTTTGTTCTGTCTTAGCCGTGAAACGATGGCTGTTAACGACTTTTCCCCGCCGGTAAAAAGGCAATTCGCCCTTGTTGCACGGTCATATTTATCGGTAGTGCGGTTAATAATTTTACCGTTGGATCGCTGGTATCCAATTTATAAACTGGGTTAGTCGCCAAAAATTGATTCACTATCTGCAATAACTCATTGGTGACCGGCGTAAGGTTACCGCGGTAGCCTGCAGCTTCAATCGAAGAGTCGAGTAATTTTACTGAGCGCACAAATACGACTTTTTGTTCCGCGTCATAATAAGGAACCCCCTCAACCTGCAGTTGCATACTGGCAGGATACGTTAAACCGAACAGGCTTAAGGTCGCCGAAGCAGCTGTGTTAATTTGCACCAGATCGCTATTATCCGGGCCAATTTTAACGGCCATACTGTCGACCGCCAGCTTTAATGGGATACCGGCAACATTAGCTTGTCGCGTTAACTCAGGGATTTGCTGGCTAATCATCTGCTCTAATTGTGTTTCAGAAACAGAGTAAACCGGCATTTGGCCCAATTGACTGCAACCGACCAGCAAAATCGTTAAGATAAACAACCCTATTTTTCGCATTATTTTGTCCTGTTTATTGAGTTAAGTTGCAGCCTCGCTAATAGGCTTTGCTCTAATTAACCTTACCTTAGCTAAACTTAGTATAGGCTGAATATCAGCACCACTTAACTTTAAAGGCCTTTTTCTTTGCGTTAGCGCGGATAATCCACGGTAAACATTCATGATGTTTTAATTTTTTTTGCCTTTTTTCGGAAGTAGATCAAACGTATTTTGTTACCTTATGCTAGCCTTGAAGCTAAGCTATGAGAATTAGGTGGCTATGACTGCATTACTGCAAAAGGTGTTTAATCGCATTTCACATGCCAATATTTTCGCGATCCCCATAATAATCGCGTTGATTATTTTGGTTAGTTCACCTTTTGTCAGTCGGCTGATCCCTGGCATTAGCGACATAAATTACCTACCGCTGCACTCTATTTTAGAAATTATTTCGGTTAGTTTTGCCTTTATGATTTTTGCCGTCAGTGCTGAGCGCATTCTGATCAGCATGAATATCCGCACTGCCATCTTGGCTTGTGCTTTTTTGGCGGTAGTTTGTTTTGATTTATCGCATTTATTATCTTTTACTGGCATGCCTGACTATGTCACTCCCAGCGGCCCACAAAAAACCATTTATTTCTGGCTTGCTGCCCGCTTCACCGCCGCCGTAGCGTTATTCTTAGCGGTACTGCCACTGGCCAATCGGCCCATTAAACAAGCCGTCTTTGTAAGTATGCTGGTCGTAACCTTAGCGATAATTGCGTTAGTGCATATGGTTATTTTTTATTACACCAAAGCGTTACCCACGGTCTATGTGCCACAGCAAGGCCTAACCCTAACCAAAATTGCTGCGGAATATCTGTTTATTAGTTTGAATATTTTGACCATCTTGTGGATGCGCTTTGGCCATGCTCAAAACGCTCACTATCATGCGCCAGCTTTGTATACGGCAATGTGGTGCTTAGTGTGTAGCGGGTTTTACTTCACCTTATATCTTGATATGCACGACGCCTTTAATGCTGTAGGCCATGTTTTTAAAATTGCAGCTTATTTATTTTTGTACCGTGCGCTGCTGCATGAAGTGCTGAGTAAACCTTATTTAACGTTGATAGAACGCGAAGCCGATATCTCTGCCACTTTGGCGGCGATCCCCGATGTGTTATTTGAAGTGGATGATGAAGAGCGCTTTTGTCAGGTTAAAAATACCGATAAAGTCCCCATGTACCTGCCACCTGAGCATTTTTTAGGAAAAACTTTAGCGCAATGTATGCCGAAAGAGGCTTATATTGCGGGTCAAAAGGCTATTGCTCAAGCGCGCCAGTCAGGCCGCTCTGAGCCTTGTAGTTATCCTTTACTGATCGAAGGCAAAGTTTTCTGGTTTCAAGTGATTGCCGCACGCCGCCAAGCAAAGTCAAACAAGCCTCGCTTTGTCTTAGCGGTACGGGATATCACCCAGCAAATGTTAGCGGAAGCCGAACTGAAGGTAAACGCATTGGCGTTTTATACGCGTGAAGGCATTATGATTACCGATGCCAATAATCATATTATTAAAGTCAACCCGGCTTTTTCTTTTATTACCGGCTATGAAGCCCACGAAGTCGTTGGCAAATCACCGTCGATACTAAGCTCTGGGCAACATGATGCCGCCTTTTACAAAAAAATGTGGCTAGCGCTAAGTGAAAACGGTTTATGGCAAGGTGAGATTTACAATAAACGCAAAAACGGTGAGATATTTCCTGAGCAAGTCGTTATCAACGCTTTAACCGATCAGCAAGGCGCTGTTACTCATTATATCGCCAGCTTTAATGACATTAGTAAAGCAAAAGCGGATCAGCAATATATTCATCAATTGGCGTTTTATGACCCGCTGACCAAATTACCCAATCGTCGCCTCTTGATCGAGCGCACTGCGCAAGCACAAATGCATAGTGATTGCAGCGGTCATTACGCTGCCTTGTTTTTTATTGATCTCGACCACTTTAAACAACTGAATGATAGCCTTGGCCATTCATATGGTGATGAACTATTGCGGCAACTCAGCGAGCGTTTACAGCAGGCCATTCGGGAGCAAGATACCTTAGCGAGACCAGGCGGCGATGAGTTTATTTTGTTAGCGCAATTCACCAGCAATGAACTAACCAAAGCCACGGAAGATGCCCACCAGTTGGGCCATAAGTTATTAGACATTATCAACAAACCTTTTGAGTTGAAACAGCATCACTATCAAATTTCAGCCAGTATTGGGATAGCGTTGTTTAACGATAATAAGAAAAATATTGATGATTTAATGTCTTCAGCTGATCTTGCGATGTATCACTCGAAAGAAATGGGGCGCAATCAACTGTACTTTTTCGAACCGGGAATGCACAAAACGCTACGAAAAAAACAACTGATAGAACAATCATTAAAACAAGCGATCAGCAAACAACAACTAAAATTGTTTTATCAACCCAAGGTTAATAGTCAAGGTCAGATCGTCAGCTACGAAGCACTGATCCGCTGGTTTCATCCAGAATTTGGTTTGATTTCACCTAACGACTTTATCCCCTTAGCGGAAAACTCATATCTTATTAATGAAATAGGCGAATGGGTGTTAACAACGGCTTGTCAGCAAATACGCGTATTCCAACAACAAGGTACTCCTTTACCCATTGCCGTTAATGTCAGCGAGCGACAATTAGTGCAGAAAAACTTTGTTGAGATTGTCAGCAGTATTGTGCAAAACAGTGGTATTGATCCCCACCTTTTAGAGCTCGAAATTACCGAAAGCATGCTTAATGAAGATTTGGAAAACACACGTATAAAACTACTGGCGTTAAGCAAACTGGGTATCACTTTTTCGCTTGATGATTTTGGTACTGGTTATTCCTCGCTGATTTATTTAAAAAATCTACCGATCACCGTTCTTAAAATTGACCGATCTTTTGTGCATGAGTTTTTAACGCAAGAAACCGATTTAGCCATTGTTAAAACCATTATCGCCATGGCGAAGTCGTTGTCATTGCACGTGGTTGCAGAAGGCGTTGAGCAACAAGCACAATATGAAATGTTAATGAGCTTAGGTTGCGATTTGTTTCAAGGCTACTTATTTGGTAAACCCGAGCCACTTGTACCGCCAGAGCCGATAGAATAAGTCTGGTCGGCTCGCGAGCACATATTAAGTTATGTTATGCTCAGATCGCTACTCCAAGGGATACCTCATAACTAGAACGAGAATACTATGGCACTAATACTAAAACTGATTGCCGGCATTGTGCTGGGCATGTTGTGTGGTCTGTTTGCACCGCACTGGCTAACGCAACTGCTGCTAACCTTTAAAGGCCTATTTGGCCAACTGTTATTTTTCACCATCCCATTATTAATCTTATTTTTTATTACCAGTGGTATTGCTGCTCTACCTCGCAATTCAGGAAAGTTACTAGGCCGCACGCTGGGTATTGCCTATTTGTCGACGATTTGCGCAGGTACTTTAGCCTTTATCGTTGCGGCGTTAGTTGTGCCGATGCTGGCGCCTGCAGCTGCCGATTTAGCCAGTATTGATGGCGTTAATTTAACACCTTATATCGAGATGAATATTCCACCGGTGTTTAATGTAATGACTGCTCTCGCACTCGCCTTTGTATTTGGTTTAGGTATTGCTAGTACGCAAGCCACTTCGTTAAAGCAATTATCTGATCAAGGCCGCGATATTATTCAGCTGTTATTGAGCAAAATTATCATTCCTTTTTTACCGCTTTATATCGCAGGTGTTTTTGCACAAATGGCGGCGGCAGGTACGGTGTTTGTTACCTTAAAAACCTTTGGCATTGTGTTGGTTTTAGCCTTGGTTCTCCATTGGTTATGGATTGTATTGCTATTTACTGCTGCAGGTTTAAAAGCGGGTAAATCACCACTGAGCCTAATCAAAACCATGTTGCCCGCCTACTTTACTGCGTTGGGCACTATGTCGAGTGCGGCCACGATCCCGGTATCACTGCAGGCCACCAAAAATAATGGCGTGAAAGAAGACGTTGCCAATTTTGCAGTACCCTTATGTGCCACGGTGCATTTATCGGGCTCGACCATTACTATCGTCAGCTGCGCTGTGGCAGTGATCATGATGAAGAGTAATCTAGAGATCCCATCTTTATTTACCATGCTGCCATTTATCCTTACTTTAGGTGTGGTGATGTTGGCAGCGCCTGGTGTTCCTGGTGGCGCAGTGATGTCGGCCGTGGGCTTACTTGGTTCAATGCTCGGTTTTGGCGAAGGCGCTATTGCCCTGATGATTGCCCTGTATATGGCACAAGATAGCTTTGGTACCGCCTGTAATGTCACCGGCGACGGTGCTATTGCCGTGTTAGTAGACCAAGCCGACTAACCGTAAACCGGTATATCGCCAAGCGATGTGCCGGTATCAAACACACCCTAATATTTTTCAGTAAAAGAGCTGTTCATGACCATTTCTTCGCCCTGTGTGGCATGCTGCAAATTAGATGAGCACAAAGTGTGCGTTGGCTGTTACCGACATATCAATGAAATTGTCGACTGGAATCGGCAAAGTGAAGCCGACCTAGTATTAATTATGCAAAAAGTCGCCTTACGCCGCGAACACTATCAGCAACAAGATGCCAACAGCATCGCCACCTCACCGATCACCCAAGCTGAATGGCAAGCGGCAAAAGCGCAGCGTAAACAAGCGTAAAACACCGTGTTGTGTTGCCATCCGTGCAACCGCAAAAAAACCATCACAGATATACTGCAACTGACCGCAAGCATCACAACCAAGTATTGAGCTAAGCTGTATAGTAAACCTGAGTTGACTCAAACTAGGATCGATTATGTTTACTGCCCGTACTTATCTGGCTGCCTTGATACTCGCAGCCTTACCCGCACAAGCTCAACAAAATGATAATAAACAACAAATGTTGCATGCGATTGCCGAAGCCCCTTCTGCCGACAATATTAAACGCGATATTGAGAAGCTAGTGAGTTTTGGTACTCGCCATACTTTGTCTGAAACCGAATCGGATACGCGTGGTATTGGCGCAGCACGACGCTGGATCAAAGCTGAATTTGAAAAAATCTCCGCTGAATGTGGAGGCTGTTTAGAAGTATCTTATTCTACAGGGGTGATCAGCGGTGAAGCACGCATCCCCAATGCCACGGAAGTGGTCAGTGTTATTGCCATCCAACGCGGTAAAACCGACCCTAATCGTTTCGTCATTATGTCAGGTGATATTGATTCTCGGGTATCAGATGTGATGGATTTTACCAGTGATGCGCCAGGTGCGAATGATAACGCTTCGGGTGTTGCCGGCACGTTAGAAGCCGCCCGCGTATTAAGCCAATATCAATTTAACGGTAGCATTGTTTATGCGGCTTTAGCCGGTGAAGAACAAGGCTTATTTGGCGGCAAAATCTTAGCACAACAAGCCAAAGACGCAGGCTGGCGCATTAAAGCGGTATTAAATAACGATATGATTGGCAATACCGCAGGAATTAACGGTGTGATCGACAACACCACGGCGCGCGTGTTTGCTGAAGGCACTCGGGCCAACGAAACCGAAGCCGAAGCGCGCAGTCGCCGCTTTACTGGCGGTGAAAACGACTCACCGACGCGTAACCTTGCCCGTTATATTGATTTGATCGCAGATAACTACATGACTAACTTAGATGTGATGCCAGTCTATCGGTTAGATCGTTTTGCCCGTGGTGGTCATCATCGGCCTTTTAACGATTTAGGCTACCCAGCCGTACGTATTATGGAAACCAATGAGCACTATGATCGCCAGCATCAAGATTTACGTACCGAAAATGGCATCGTTTATGGCGACACCCTTGATGGCGTTGATTTTGCGTATGCCGCAAAACTAACGGCCCTGAATGCCGTTAGCTTAGCCAGTTTATCTTGGGCTCCCAATCCACCTGCCGACGTAACGATTAAAGGCGCAGTGAGCGCCAATACCACTTTGTCATGGGCCGCTCCCTTGCCACAAGAAGAGACGCTGGTAAAAGGTTATAAGATTTACTGGCGTTATACCGACGCTTCAGCTTGGCAATTTAGCCGTGAAGTGGGCAAGGTAACCGAATTTACCTTGGAAAACGTTGTTATTGATAACTACTTTTTTGGTGTAGCCAGTGTTAGCCAAGATGGCATTGAAAGCCCTGTGGTCTTTCCAGGTGCAGCGGGTTCCTTTGGTAATTAAACATCAATGAGCCTAAGCATTTACGGTAAGCTTTTACAGTAAGTAACCCAGGCTAAACTAAAACAAAAAAGCCGGTCTTTTCATGACCGGCTTTTTATTAGCGCTTAAGACGCGCGTTTATTTTTTAATTTTAACAGGGCGCTGCCAGTCAGTAATATGTCGCTGTTTAGCACGAGCGACGACTAACTCACCCGCCTCGGCATCACGGGTTAATACGGTTCCGGCACCCACAGTCGCATTTTTACCTACGGTTACCGGTGCAACCAGCGCACTATTTGAACCAATAAAGGCACCATCTTCGATCGTTGTGACAAACTTATTGGCACCATCGTAGTTACAGGTAATGGTTCCGGCGCCAACATTCACTTTGTCACCAATCACCGCATCACCTAAATATGTTAGGTGATTTGCCTTAGAGCCTTGACCTAAGGTGGTTTTTTTCATTTCAACAAAGTTACCAACATGGCTGTCATCTAGCATAACAGTGTCTGGTCGTAAACGAGCGAAAGGGCCAACCGAGCAATCACTGCCTACGCGGGCTTTTTCAATCATCGAGTTCGCTTTTATCTCGGTGTTATCGCCAATGCTGCAGTCTTTTAAAATACAGTTAGCGCCAATGGTTACACCTTTACCCAGTACCACCTTGCCTTCAAAAATAACGTTGATATCAATCATTACGTCATTGCCTACTTCAACACTGCCGCGCACATCAATACGTGCAGGATCCCGCAGGTTAGCGCCAGCCAGCATCAGTTCTTCTGCTTTACGCTGCTGATAGGCCCGCTCTAATGCCGCTAATTGCACGCGGTTATTAGCCCCTTCTACTTCCATCGGATTTTGCGGTTGTGCCGTCGTAATGGCGACACCCTCGCTGTGCGCCATGGCAATAATGTCGGTGAGGTAATATTCGCCTTGCGCATTGCTGTTGGATAAGCGGCCTAACCAGCCTTTAAGCTGTTTGCCTGGCAGTGCCATAATGCCGCTGTTCACTTCAGTGATCTTAAGCTGCTCGGCCGTGGCATCTTTTTGTTCAACAATACCAACCACTTTGCCATTTTCGCGCACGATACGACCATAACCGGTTGGGTTAACTAAGTTCACCGTTAAGATAGCCAAACCGTCAGCGGGTTTAACGGCTAACAATTGCTGCAAGGTTTCAATACGGGTTAACGGCACATCGCCGTATAACACCAGTACCGTATCGTCATCGGCGATATTGGGGATGGCTTGCGCCACCGCATGGCCAGTACCCAACTGTTCGGCTTGTAATACCCAATGCAGTGGCTGTTCACCCATGGCCGCTTTTAATGCGTCAGCACCATAGCCATAAACCAGTTGCGGTTTAGCTGCACCAAGCGCACGCGCAGTATCAATAACGTGTTGTACCATTGGCCGCTCAGCCACCTTGTGCAATACCTTAGGTAAGTCTGATTTCATACGGGTGCCTTTACCGGCAGCCAAGATCACTACATTTAATGCCATAACCAATTATCCTTAACGTTTTAATGCGGCTATTCTACCTGAAAATACCATGGCTTGTGGACGTTTGCGGTTTAGATTTTGTTCATCTGGCGCTGCTTAATAAGCAGACACAGTTAAGTACGCCTTTTGCGATGGGTAAATCGTAATAAATAGCCATGGCAGCAGCTGTGGCCTGTGCTCAGTGCTTAGCTATAGCGATGTCGACTACCAAGTCTACAGAGCAGTAACCGGGCTATTAACAAATAAAAAGGGCTAACACCAACGGTGCTAACCCTTTTAGTTGCTCATTAAAAAGCGATTTAATTCGCAGCTTGTTTATCACCAATATATTTATCAAAGAAGGCTAAAATTTTTTGCCAGCGCTCAACGTTATTCTCTGGTTTATAAAAGCCATGGCCTTCTTTTTCTTTCACTAACCACTCATAAGGATGATTACGTTTATCCAGTTCTTCCCGTAAGCGGTGCGCGTGAATAATCGGCACGCGTCTATCCTCTTCACCATGAATGATAAATACCGGTGCTTTTAATTTATCCAAATGTTTAATCGGTGATTGCGCATCCAGTTGCTCTTGGTTACGGCCAATTGCCATTTCTAAATAATTAATACCGCTTTTACGTTCTTGAATATCACCATCGGTATACATTAAGTTTAAGTCAAAAACGCCGACAAAACCGACGGTACATTTATACAAATCGGGTTCGCGCACTGCACTCATTAAGGCGGCATAGCCACCATAAGAACCACCGTAAGCGCACACCCGATCTTGATTAACAATACCCTGCTCAACCAAGTGCATGACACCATCTGTCATGTCATTAATCATTGTTGTGCCCCAATTCTGGTAACCGGCTTGTAAAAAGCTCCGGCCAAAACCGCCTGAGCCGCGAAAGTTTGGCTGTAACACCGCATAACCGTGTTGTGCTAACACTTTGGCATCTGGATTAATTTCTAAAAAATCCCGTGGACCATGCGGGCCACCGTGCGGATTCATAATTAAGGGTAAATTTTTCGCTTCAACGCCACGAGGTAAGGTTAGGATGGCATGAATGTCTAAACCGTCTCGACTTTTATAAATAATTGCCTTAGTTTCAGCCAATAATTCTGACTTCATCCAAGGACGGCCATTTAACAAAAAGCTTAACTGATTGTTTTTGGTGTCAAACAGATAAAACTCTGGCGGATGGTTAGCCGAACGCGTGGTAAGGACCAAAATACTGTTGTCTCGAGTTGCTGAGTTAAGAGCAATTTTCTTTCCTGGAAAGGCCGCTTTTAAGCTTTGTAAGTAACCACTGAAGGTTTTATCTTTAACGTCAGCAAAAAACACATCCTCATGCGTGTCATATTCATAAGAAGCGCCTATCACTTCTTTTAAAAACCCGTCTTCGATACTGAAACTCGGTGTAACATCTACTTTCGGGTGATGAGCTAGTATTTCTTCTTTACCCGTTTCTGGATCCATAACACTTAGCGCTTTGGTATCCGTTTGAGTATCACTTAACCCCACTACTCTTTTGTTATCCGCTAAAAACGCGATGGGTAAAAAACTACCATCACGCTGGCCATAACGGCGTAAAGTAACCCAATCTGATTTTTCATCCTTGCGGTACATCATGACCATTTCGTTGTCATTATCTTGGTCTTCACCCACTGCCATCCGAGCCACACCGTTATTGTCAGTAATCATGCCTGAAGAGCGCATTGGTGCTCTGGCCACCTGCCTAGTACGACCATTTTCAATATTTAACCGCTTAACTAAACTAAATGACCCTTTACGGTTTGGTGTGCTGGTTGTAATCAGCACATACTTGTCATCATCTGGTAAATAGTTAATCACTTGTGCGGGATCTTTTTCTGTTTCAGAACGATAACCCGTTAGCATACGGGCATTAGAGCCATCCGCATTTACCGCAAAGATTTCACCGGTGCCAACCGGTTGCTCTAAAGCACCGATATCACGCACTAAGGTGATCAATAAACGCTCATTATTAGCCCAGTCGATAGAGCCGATAGAATCACGGCCAGTAAAGTGACGAACGCTGATAATTTTGTTTGATTTAATCTCAATAACGTTGAGGTAAACGTTGCCTTCTTCACTGCGGCTAGTCGCCGCTAAGTATTTACCCGATGGGGATATTTCAATTTCAAGAAACTGGGAAGGGCGTGCAAAATCTTCCAAGGTTAACTCTGCTGCCTGCACAGAAACTACCGCAAAAAATAAGCAACTTAATAGTAGTGCTCTCATTTTATTTACCTCAATTTTCGTTAAAGCGTAAGGCTAAATCGCTTTATTATTATTTTTTTGCAAAAATGCGTTAAGTATCGAAATTAAGAAAAGGGCTGGTATTTAGATATCAGCCCATTTAAACAACGTTATTTGTTTGGCTAATGGGCTGCTTGCTTATCGCCAATATACTTATCAAAAAAAGCTAACATTTTTTGCCAGCGCTCAACGTTATTCTCTGGTTTATAAAAACCATGGCCTTCTTTTTCTTTCACTAACCACTCATAAGGGTGATTGCGCTTTTTCAGTTCATCACGCAGTACTTCGGCTTGGATCAGCGGCACGCGTTGATCTTCAGTGCCATGAATAATAAAGATAGGGGCTTTTAGCTTATCAAGATTTTTGATGGCCGATTGTGCATCTAAGCGCGCTTTATCACGGCCGATATACATTTCTAACGTATTTAAGCCGCCTTTTGATTCTGTGGTATCACCATGTTCATACATTAAATTCAAATCTGACATACCGACAAAGCTCACCGCACACTTATATAAATCAGGTTCACGCACCACGCTCATTAATGAAGCATAACCACCGTAAGACGCACCGTAAACACAAACGCGATTAGCATCAACCATGCCTTTATCAATCAAATGTTTCACGCCATCGGTCATATCATCGATCATAGTGGTGCCCCAGTTTAAATAACCCTGCTGCAAGAAGGAACGACCAAAACCACCAGATCCGCGAAAGTTAGGCTGTAACACTGCATAACCGTGCTGTGCTAACACTTTGGCATCAGTATCAATTTCTAAATAATCCCGAATACCATGCGGGCCACCATGCGGTAATAAAATTAATGGTAAATTTTTAGCGGCTTTGTCTTTAGGCAAGGTCAATACACCATGAATATCTAAGCCATCACGCGAGGTGTAAAATATCGACGATGTTTGTGCCAACTGTTCAGCTTTCATCCAAGGCTGGCCGTTCAATAGATAACTTAATTGCATATTGCGCGTGTCAAACAGATAAAACTCGCGCGGGTGATTGGCCGAACGAACGGTTAACACAGCCAAGCTGTTATCTCTAGTAATTGAGGTAAAGTTAACTTTTTTATCAGCAAAAGCGGCACGTAAACCTTGTAAATAACCACTAAACGTTTTGTCTTGAATATCTTCAAAGTAAACTTCTTCGTAAATGTCATGCTCATATGAAGCACCGATGACTTCATTTATAAAGCCGTTTTTAATACTGTAGATTGCCGAAACATCCACTTTAGGATGATGGGCAATAATTTCCTCTTTGCCTGTTTCAGGATTAAGAATACTAATGGCTTGCGTATCGGTTTGCGTATCGCTAACGCCAAGCACATGTAAATTATCAGGCATAAACGACAATGGCGTGAAAGAGCCATCACGTTGACCATAACGACGCAAAGTCTCCCAATCCGCTTTTTCATTTTTGCGGTACATCATGATCATTTCGTTGTCATTTTCTTGATCGATACCAATAGCGATCCGTGCAACACCAGTGCGATCGGTCATCATGCCGGAAGAGCGCATCGGCGCGCGCGCCACTTGCCGAGCGCGGCCATTTTCGATGTTAAGACGTTTAATTAAACTAAAAGACCCTTTGCGGTTGGGTGTTGATGTGACGATTAACACGTAATTTTCATCTTCGGGTAAATAGTTAATGACGGAAGCGGGCGTTTTTTCATTATCCGCACGGTAGCCCGTTAACATACGTGCATTTGAGCCATCGGCATTTACGGCAAAAATTTCACCTGTGCCCACCGGAGATTCTAAAGCACCAATATCACGCACTAAGGTAATTAAGATCCGCTCAGCATTAGCCCAATTGATTGAACCAATCGAATCTCGCCCCGTAAAATGGCGTACACTAATAATTTGATTGGTTTTTATGTCAATAATTTGCAGATAGATATTACCTTCTTCACTGCGTGAGGTTGCAGCAAGGTATTTTCCGGTAGGTGATATTTTAATATCCAAAAACTGTGCAGGGCGAGCATAGTCTTCTAAAGTAAGATTTTGAGCCTGCACAACGATAAGGCATGATGCTATCAATAGTAGAAAACTATACAACGAGCGCATAAAACGATGTCCTGTTATTTTTTATTTTTGCCAACAATTTAATATAAATACCTTTCAGAATTGAAACAAGTTTTAAACGAATTTATCTGAGCTGTTAGTCTGCCAATTTAGGTTTATCACGCTATTTTTAGTCTTGGCACAAATTGTAGGCAAAAAAAACCACCCTAAGGTGGTTTTTAATCATTTATCAATGGAAACTTATTTCTTACGCAGTTTTTGTATCACGCGCAGCTGAGCAATGGCTTCGGCCAATTGCGCGGCTGCTTCGGCGTAATTAAAGTCAGCGCTGGCATGCTGCATTGCTTCTTCTGCACGTTTCTGTGCGTCTAAAGCCGCTTGCTCATCTAAGTCTTCACCGCGTACCGCTATGTCTGCGAGCACCGTGATCATATCGGGTTGTACTTCAAGTACGCCACCAGCAACATAAATCAGGTGTTCTTCGCCAAACTGCTTTACGATACGGACCATGCCAGGTTTCAGGGTGGTCAGTAACGGGGCGTGGAAAGGTAACACACCTAACTCGCCCTCACTGCCTGTGACCTGCACGGATTCGACAAGGCCTGAGAAAATCTTTTCTTCGGCACTTACTACATCCAGTTGCACTGTCATCGCCATCTCGCTCTCCTAAAGCCTGAACTTATAGTTTCTTCGCTTTTTCGATCGCTTCGTCGATTGAACCAACCATGTAAAACGCCTGTTCTGGCATATGGTCGTATTCACCGGCCAGGATACCTTTAAAGCCACGGATAGTTTCTTTCAGCGGAACGTATTTACCTGGCGAACCAGTGAATACTTCAGCAACGAAGAATGGCTGAGACAAGAAGCGTTGGATTTTACGCGCACGGTATACCGTCGTACGGTCTTCATCAGACAGTTCGTCCATACCTAAGATGGCAATAATATCTTTTAGCTCTTTGTAACGTTGCAATACCGTTTGTACGCCACGCGCCACTTCATAGTGCTCTTTACCGATAACCAGTGGATCTAACTGACGAGAAGTTGAATCCAATGGGTCGATAGCTGGGTAAATACCCAGTGAAGCGATGTTACGGCTTAATACTACCGTTGCATCTAAGTGCGAGAACGTTGTCGCTGGTGATGGGTCAGTTAAGTCATCCGCAGGCACGTAAACGGCTTGAATAGACGTGATAGAACCCGTCTTCGTTGAGGTGATACGCTCTTGTAACACACCCATCTCTTCCGCTAGCGTTGGCTGGTAACCTACTGCTGAAGGCATACGACCTAACAACGCAGATACTTCAGTACCCGCTAGGGTATAACGATAGATGTTATCGACGAAAAACAGTACGTCACGGCCTTCATCACGGAACTTCTCAGCCATGGTTAAGCCGGTTAACGCAACGCGTAAACGGTTACCTGGTGGCTCGTTCATCTGACCGTATACCAACGATACTTTATCTAGTACGTTAGAGTCTTTCATTTCGTGATAGAAGTCGTTACCTTCCCGTGTACGCTCACCTACACCGGCGAATACTGAGTAACCGCTGTGCTCGATGGCGATGTTACGGATCAGTTCCATCATGTTTACGGTTTTACCTACACCGGCACCACCGAACAGACCTACTTTACCACCTTTAGCGAACGGACAAACCAAGTCGATAACCTTGATACCGGTTTCCAACAAGGCATTTGACGCCGCTTGATCTTCATATGAAGGCGCAGCGCGGTGAATTGACCAACGCTCTTCTTCACCGATTGGGCCCGCTTCATCGATCGGCTCACCCAATACGTTCATAATACGGCCCAGAGTCGCTGTGCCGACTGGAACCTGAATTGCTTTACCGGTATTACTTACCGCTGAACCGCGACGTAAACCGTCTGTAGTACCCAGCGCGATAGTCCGTACCGTACCGCCACCCAGCTGCTGCTGAACTTCCAGCACTAAACCAGCTAGATCACCGTCGGTAACGTTTAACGCGTCATAGATACCAGGTACCGCATCTTGTGGAAAGTCGATATCCACAACGGCGCCAATGATTTGGACGACCTTACCTTGACTCATGATGTTTCCTCAAATTTGCAAAACTCTTAACCTTAGCCTACAGCTGCCGCACCTGCGACGATCTCGCTGAGCTCTTGGGTAATCGCGGCCTGACGTGCTTTGTTGTACACGAGTTTCAGGTCGTCCATCAGGTTACCGGCGTTGTCGGTTGCGGCTTTCATTGCCACCATCCGCGCTGCATGTTCACTGGCAGCGTTTTCAACAACACCTTGATAAACCTGAGATTCAATGTAACGAGACAACAACATATCCAAAATAGGTTTTGGATCTGGCTCGTATAGATAGTCCCAATTATGCTCTTTTTGTGCGATGTCTGCTTTTGGCAGAGGTAACAGTTGATCGATCACTGGCTCTTGCTTCATGGTATTAACAAACTTGTTGTATACCAGGAATAAGCGGTCGATCCGGCCTTCGTTAAATGCTTGCAGCATTACTTGCACCGAACCAATCACATCAGCCAAACGTGGTACGTCACCTGAACCCGATTGTGCAGCGACCACTTTACCACCGAAGCGCTTGAAGAAGGCGGCGGCTTTATTACCGATTACGGCAAATTGAGCATCAACACCTTGCTGTTTCCAGTTCTTCAGTTCGATAGCGACTCGTTTAAACTCGTTGGTATTCAGGCCACCGCAAAGACCACGGTCAGTAGCAATGACGATGTAACCCACTCGTTTCACGTCACGATCCGCTAAATACGGATGACGATATTCGAGCGAACCATTCGCCACATTACCAATCACTTTGCGCATACCTTCAGCGTATGGGCGAGTTGCAGCCACGCGGTCTTGCGCTTTGCGCATTTTGCTGACCGCAACTTTTTCCATAGCACTGGTGATCTTGCGAGTATTATTAATACTCCCAATCTTACTTTTTATCTCTTTACCACCGGCCATGACTGTATCTCCGTTTTTTCAACGAATGGGGTGGCTAAGCCACCCACATTGCTTACCAGGTCTGCGTCGCTTTGAATTTATCAATAGCGGCTTTGAACGTAGACTCGATTTGGTCGTTGTAGTTACCGGTTTTATCGATTTCAGCCATCAGCTCAGCGTGTTCAGCTTTCATAAAGGCGATTAATCCTGCTTCAAAATCAAGGATTTTGGCAACATCAACATCTTTCATAAAGCCTTTTTCGATAGCGAAAATAGACACACCCATCTCAGCAACTGACATCGGGCTGTACTGTAACTGTTTCATCAGCTCAGTCACCTTTTGACCATGCTCTAACTGAGCACGGGTTGCATCATCTAGGTCAGAAGCAAACTGCGCGAACGCGGCTAATTCTGAATACTGAGCTAAGGCTAAACGGATACCGCCACCCAGCTTTTTGATGATTTTAGTTTGCGCTGCACCACCTACCCGCGATACTGAAATACCGGCGTTAACGGCAGGGCGAATACCCGCGTTAAATAAGTCAGTTTCTAAGAAGATCTGACCATCGGTAATTGAGATTACGTTAGTGGGTACGAAAGCAGAAACGTCACCCGCTTGTGTTTCAATGATAGGTAAGGCGGTTAATGAACCGGTTTTACCTGTCACTGCGCCTTTAGTGTATTTTTCAACATAATCGGCATTAACACGCGATGCACGCTCAAGTAGACGAGAGTGTAAATAGAATACGTCACCTGGGTAAGCTTCACGACCTGGTGGACGACGTAACAGTAATGAGATTTGACGGTAAGCAACTGCTTGCTTAGATAAATCATCATATACGATTAGCGCATCTTCACCATTGTCACGGAAGTATTCGCCCATAGTACAGCCAGAGTATGGTGCTAAGTATTGTAACGCAGCAGCTTCAGAAGCAGAGGCCACAACCACGATAGTGTGAGCTAAAGCACCGTGCTCTTCTAATTTACGAACTACGTTTGCAATAGTAGAAGCTTTTTGACCAATCGCCACATAGACACATTTAACGCCAGTGGCTTTTTGGTTGATGATAGCATCGATTGCCAGGGCCGTTTTACCGGTCTGACGGTCACCGATCAGCAATTCACGCTGACCACGACCGATCGGGATCATCGCATCCACCGATTTGTAACCGGTTTGCATTGGCTGATCAACTGATTGACGCTCGATAACGCCAGGTGCAATTTTTTCTACTGGCTCAAAACCTGCAGCTTCAATTGGACCTTTACCATCAATTGGCGCACCGAGTGTATTGACTACACGACCTAATAGGCCTGGGCCTACAGGTACTTCTAAGATACGGCCAGTACTTTTAACTTTTGTGCCTTCCGTTAAGTCCGCATACGGACCCATGACTACCGCACCTACTGAATTACGTTCTAAGTTCAGTGCGATTGCATAACGGCTGCCAGGAAGCTCTATCATCTCACCTTGCATACAGTCTGCAAGGCCATTGATACGGATAATACCGTCAGTTACCTGAACGATAGTACCTTCGTTACGAGCTTCACTGACCACGTCGAACTGAGCAATACGACTCTTGATCAGTTCAGATATTTCTGTGGAATTCAGTTGCATTCTCTGTTCCCCATTAAGACTGCAGCGCAGTTGCTAAACGATCCAGCTTACCGCGGACCGAGCCATCAATTACCATGTCACCTGCTTTAATCAGCATTCCGCCGACTACGTCAGGATTGACGCTACAGTGCAATTTAACCTTGCGTGCCAAACGTTGCGATAATGCAGCTATTAGCTTGTCTTGTTGTGCAGTATTCAGCGTGGTGGCAGAAGTTACTTCAACAGTAATTTCTTTTTCATACGCTGCTTTATGCTCAATAAAAGTTGCTAATACTTCAGGCAACGCCAACAAGCGGTGATTTTCAGCCATAACTTTAATAAAGTTGCGACCTTGCTCATTGAGTTGCTCACCACATACCTGGATAAACAGGTCGGCCTGCGTTTCGGCAGTGCCGTTAGTACGCAATATGGCAGCAACCTGTTCGTGTTTTGCTACTTCCGCAGCGAACACCAGCATTTCTAACCATGCGTCCAATGCTTTTTGCTCAACAGCAAAGTCAAAGGCCGCTTTTGCGTAAGGACGAGCAATATTCGTCAAATCAGACATAGCTCACCCTCTTACAGTTCTTGTACCAGTTTTTCCAGGATGTCAGCGTGAGCCGCTTCGTCAATAGAGCGTTGCAGAATTTTCTCTGCGCCGGCTACCGCTAAGGCTGCTACCTGCTTGCGTAAATCTTCACGTAAACGATTGCGTTCAGCTTCAATTTCAGTCTTGGCTTGTGCCAGGATATTGTCGCGCTCAGCAGAAGCTTTCGCTACCGCTTCGTCCAGCATTTTCGCTTCACGCTTTTTCGCTTGATCGATGATTTCAGCTGCTTGTGCTTTGGCATCTTTTAACTGATCTTTTGCTTTGTCCTGGGCTAAAGCCAAGTCTTTTTCAGCACGATCAGAAGCCGTCAGTCCGTCTGCGATTTTCTTCTGGCGCGCTTCAATTGCATTACTCAGCGGTGGCCAGACGAACTTCATACAAAACAGTACAAAGACGACAAAAGCGATTAATTCTCCGATAAGAGTGGCGTTTAAATTCACGTCCGCTCCTCCTTATTTAGTTGTTCGAGTTTAAAAACCTTAAATTACATTGCGAACAACATGTACATGGCGATACCTACACCGATCATAGCTACGGCGTCGATAAGACCAGCAAGGATGAACATTTTAACCTGTAGTGAAGGGGCCAGTTCTGGTTGACGAGCACAAGCTTCTAAGAACTTACCGCCCATGTTACCGAAACCTAGCGCAGTGCCGATAGCACCGAAACCGATTAACAGCGCAACTGCGATTAATTTGATAGCTACTGCAATTTCCATTTTTATCTCCGATATTTCAAGTTTAAGTTAAAGTTTAAAAAAAATTAATGATTGTCCGAACTGGCCATGCTCAGGTAAACAATGGTCAGCATCATAAACACGAACGCCTGCAATACAATTACCAGGATGTGGAATACCGCCCAAACAAAGTGCAGTGGTAACTGCAACAAGCCAATGGCACCAATCAGGATAAAGATCATTTCGCCCGCATACAGGTTACCGAATAAACGTAGTGCCAGCGAGAATGGCTTAGCTACTAAGGCAATCAGTTCGAGTAATAGGTTAAATGGGATCAGTACAATTTGCAGCGGTACGTTTTTGGTGCTGAAAGGATGCAGCGTTAACTCTTTAATGAAGCCAACAACACCTTTAATACGAATTGAATAACCGATCATCAATAAGAATACGCCCAATGCTAAAGCGGCGGTCATGTTGATATCCGTTGTGGGTACGATCTTCATGTAAACATCATGCGAGTCCATACCAAAGAAGGTGGTTCCAACCCAACCAGCAAAGGCAGGCAAGAAGTCAACAGGTACTAAGTCCATCAAGTTCATTAGGAAAATCCAAACGAAGATGGTCAGTGCCAGCGGGGCAATAAGCTTGCTTTTACCGTGGTAGGTATCTTTAACGTTGGCAGCAACGAATTCGATAACCATTTCCACAAAGCATTGAAATTTACCCGGTACGCCGGTTGTCGCTTTTTTAGCGGCGCTACGGAACAATAATATAAATAAGAGGCCTAAGCCAATAGACCAAGCGAGCGTATCAATGTGCCATGTCCAGAACCCGGCCTCGCTACACGCTTTGTTAAATGCGACACTACCGTCAACGGTACACATTTTGGCGTTAGTAAGGTGGTGCTGAATATGACTGGATAGCGTTAACTCTTCACCTGCAGCCATGTTTCATCCCAATGTTAATGTTTAAAGAAAAAAGGTGCTGTCCATTGCGTGAGCAGGGTAAGCAAAAATCCGGTAAGAAAAGGTCCCGCTACCGTTTGCTCTTGTTGAAAAACCACTGCACACAACACTACTGTTAACAATACTTTCATTGATTGGCCGCGCATCATTGAAGCCGCCACCAATTCTGCTTTATCTGCGCCGCTGTGACGAAACGCAAAAAAAGCGAATGCAAAATTCGCTATTACTGCCACTAAACCGCCTTTAAAAGCAGATTTAGCCGCTGCGGCATCTGCCGCAATCAGAAAGAATAACGCCACCAAGGTTGCAAACACTGCTTGAAACAAAACTAACAAATATGCAGCTTTACGACTTTGCTGGCTATTTGGCTCAGCCACTGTAATTCCCTCTGAAAACGCCCGAGAAGGGGTTACAAAAAACATGCGAAAGTATACTTATTTGCCCCTGATTTGCAACTAAAAGCGGCTTAGACCTTAGTCATGTAGCGATCTTGGAGAAAATTTTAGCTATTCTGATTGTTCTTGGCCTAACTTACCTAAAATGCCATCTAATTCATCTAAACTATTATAGGCAATCATTAAACTGCCTTTGCCTTTTTTGTTGTACTGAATTTGCACAGGTGCCGCAAAGCGATCGCTTAAGCGTTGTTCAAGTGCAATCACATCGGGATCTTTTACTTTTGGCTCGGGTACAGGTGCGGGTTCAAGTATTTTCCGCACTAAATTTTCAGTATCACGTACCGTCATTTGTTTAGCCGCCACCAAACGGGCAGCATCAGACTGGTCTGCATCTGATAAAGCTAATAAAGCCCGGGCATGGCCCATTTCAATATCGCCATGCTCTAACAGCAATTTCACATCATCGTTTAATTGATTTAAGCGTAAGAGATTGGTGACAGTGGTGCGTGATTTTCCGACCGCATCAGCCACTTGTTGATGGGTTAATTCAAATTCAGATAACAAGCGTTGCAGTGCTATGGCTTCTTCCATAGCATTAAGATCTTCGCGTTGAATATTTTCAATCAGCGCGATAGCCACGGCAGCTTCGTCAGGCACATTTTTGATAAGACAAGGTACCTCGGCAAGTTGTGCCAATTGCGCCGCTCGCCAACGGCGTTCACCCGCGATAATTTCATAGCTGTTTTCGGCTAAGGTACGAACAACGATGGGTTGAATAACTCCTTGCGCCTTGATTGAACTGGCCAGATCGTCTAACGCTTCTTGTGACATGTCTTTACGCGGTTGATATTTACCAGGGCGTAGAAACTCTACTGGAATAGTTTGCAGTTCCGATTTAATCGGTGCGACATCTACTGTGTTAGTAGGTTTACTTGCTGTGAGTAATGCATCAAGCCCTCGGCCTAAACCGCGTTTTTTTAAAGACATGCGAAGTGTAATTCCTTTAGAGGCTGTTAGCTGGTTAGGTTAGCTGCTGTGCTACTTTTCTTTTCAGATCGCCGTAATATTTCACCTGCTAAAGCGAGATAAGCTTTAGCGCCTGTCGAGCTTTTATCGTAATACATTACAGGTGTACCAAAACTTGGGGCTTCGGCAAGCCGAACATTACGCGGGATCACCGCACGATACACTTTATCACCAAAATGTTGTTTTAATTGCTCAGACACATCGTTGGCTAAACGATTACGGGGATCATACATGGTCCGTAATATGCCTTCGATTTTCAGATCGCCATTGATTACCGCGGCTAATTTATTAATAGTTTCAACTAAAGCGGTTAAACCTTCTAGCGCAAAATATTCACACTGCATCGGCACTAATACGCTGTCAGCTGCGGCCATTGCGTTAACCGTCAACATATTCAAAGAAGGTGGGCAATCGATAAAAATAAAATCGTAACTGCTTTTGTAAGCTTTCAATGCGTTCTTCAAACGAAGTTCACGAGCAAAAACATCCATCAGGCGTACTTCGGCCGCCGTCACATCAGAATTGGCACCGATCAGATGATAACCACCGGTCGTTTCTTTTACGACCACTTCTGATAAGGGTTTTTCATCGACTAATAATTCGTAGGCACTGGCGGTTAATTCATATTTATCGACGCCGCTCCCCATAGTGGCATTACCTTGAGGATCAAGGTCAATGAGCAGAACTTTACGTTTTGTTGCGGCCATAGAGGCAGCCAAATTCACCGCTGTGGTTGTTTTACCCACGCCGCCTTTTTGGTTAGCTATTGCGATGATCTTGCCCACAAGGATCCCTCTTTGACGATTAGACTTTTTTTAGAATAACCAAATGACGCTGCGCATCCAGCTCTGGTACTTGTAAGTTTTGAATAGCTGTTACTTTAACAAAATCCGGCAAAGCTGCAATTTCTTCTTGCACTGCAGCGCCCTTCATGGCGAAAAACTGGCCGTTTAGCCCAGGTAAATGCTGACACCAGTTCAGCATATCATTAAGTGAAGCAAATGCGCGGCTTATTACACCATCATAACCGGGTTGGGGTTGATGATCTTCAACTCGGCTTTGCAGTGGGAAAATATTGTTTAAGCCTAACTGTAATTTCACCTGATTTAAAAAACGGATACGTTTTCCTAAGCTGTCTAACAAGAAAAATTGCTTCTGTGGATAGTAAATGGCCAATAACACGCCAGGTAAACCAGGACCGGTGCCAACATCAATAAAACGTTCGCCGGTTAAATAGGGTGCAACAACCAGGCTATCCAATACGTGCTTGATGAGCATTTCTTGTGGATCACGGACTGAAGTGAGGTTGTAAGCGCTGTTCCATTTATCCAATAACCGAACATAATCGACGCATTGTTGTAATTGTTGTTCAGTTAATTGCAGATCGGTTTGTGCAACTAGCCTGCGTAAAGGGCTTAATAAATCAGTCATGCTTTTCCTTTAAGCGCTTTTACGCAGTAAACCTTGTTTTTTTAAGTAAACCAACAGTAAAGAAATCGCTGCGGGCGTAATGCCTGAAATACGTGATGCTTGGCCAACCGTTTCTGGTTGGGTTTGGTTTAGTTTAACGATAACTTCGTTAGATAAACCTTTAACCGAGGCATAGTCGAAGCCAGCAGGCAATTTTGTTGCTTCGTTGCGTTGCTGCTTAGTAATTTCTTCTTGTTGACGGTTAATATAGCCTTCGTATTTGATCTGAATTTCAACTTGTTCAGCTGCTATCGGATCAGCTAAACAGGGGCCTAATTCAGCAATGCTAATTAATTGCTGATAAGTGACTTCAGGACGGCGGATCAATTCTTCTAAGCTGGCTTCGCGGGTTAAAGGCGTTTTAAGCAATTGATTAACTTCGTTTAAAGCTGGGTGTTGTTGATGGATCCAGCCTTGACGTAAACGTTGCCGTTCAAGTTCAATTTGCTCCATTTTTTCATTAAAGGCAGCCCAACGGATATCGTTGACTAAGCCTAGCTCACGGCCTTTACTGGTTAAGCGAGCATCGGCATTATCTTCACGTAACATCAGCCGGTATTCAGCTCGGCTGGTAAACATGCGGTAAGGTTCTTTAGTACCCAGTGTTGTGAGATCATCCACCAGTACACCTAAATACGCCTGATTACGGCTTGGTGACCAGCCGTCTTTTTCTTGGGCATACAATGCGGCATTGATCCCGGCTAGTAAGCCTTGTGCACCGGCTTCTTCATAACCGGTGGTACCGTTAATTTGGCCGGCAAAAAATAAGCCTTTGATAAATTTTGTTTCTAATGTGGCTTTAAGATCGCGTGGATCGAAGAAGTCATATTCAATGGCATAGCCTGGCCTTGTGATATAGGCGTTTTCCATGCCTTTGATCGATCTTACAATACTGAGTTGCACATCAAACGGTAAACTGGTTGAAATGCCGTTAGGGTATAGTTCATGCGTAGTTAAACCTTCTGGTTCAATAAAGATCTGATGTTGATCTTTATCAGCAAAACGCATCACTTTGTCTTCAATTGATGGGCAATAACGTGGGCCAATACCTTCGATCACGCCGGTATACATCGGTGAACGATCTAAGTTGTTACGTATTACATCGTGTGTTTTTTCATTGGTATAGGTGATGTAACACGGGATTTGCGGTGGTTGATCGCTATGTTTGCCCAAGAATGAAAATACTGGCGTAGGATTATCGCCTGGCTGTGCTTGCATGACCGAAAAATCCACGGTGCGAGCATCAATACGCGGTGGTGTGCCGGTTTTCAAACGATCCACTCTAAAAGGTAAATTGCGTAAGCGTTTAGCCAAGGCGATAGACGGTGGATCGCCTGCTCGACCACCAGAAAATTGCTCTAGGCCAATATGGATTTGACCACCCAAAAAGGTGCCTACTGTCAGCACCACGGTTTTACTATGAAATTTTAAACCCATTTGCGTAACAACGCCTTTGACTTGATCTTGTTCAACGATCAGATCATCACAGGCTTGTTGGAAGATTTTAAGATTTGGTTGGTTTTCTAATATGCTGCGAATGGCGGCACGATAGAGCTGCCGATCAGCTTGAGCACGAGTAGCACGAACGGCTGGGCCTTTTGAACTGTTTAAAGTTCTAAATTGAATACCACCTCTGTCTGCTGCCATAGCCATGGCGCCACCCAGTGCATCGATTTCTTTAACCAGATGGCCTTTGCCAATACCACCAATAGCTGGGTTACAGGACATTTGACCGAGGGTTTCGATGTTATGCGTTAGCAATAAAGTATTTTGACCAGCACGAGCTGCAGCTAAGGCGGCTTCAGTACCTGCATGTCCACCACCTACAACGATAACGTCAAAACTTTCTTGAAACAGCATACTTGCCTCGATCACATACAGATTAAAAACAGGGTGCATATTGTAGCCTGATCTTGGGTTGAGTGAAATGGGCAAAATAGGATCAGGATCGTGCTTAATATATATAAGATCTTTTTAGATCTTTTTTATTATTACTTCTATTAAGCAAGCCATTTGCAGTGGATAAGCCTTTTTATATATGAAGGATCAATAGATTAGATAAGATCAGATCCTGTGATCAAGCTTGGATCTACATCAGGTGAAGCCGTGTGTAAGATCGTTACTTATCCACACTGGGCGCAGAAAATAATTTTATTATTGGGATAAATACAGCTTAATAACCGCATAAAAGACTAGTTATCAACATTAGGTATATTAGAAGTGTCAATATGTGTATAAGGTGTGGGGAAGCGGATCATAAGATCGTGGCGGCCATAGTATTGTTAGCATTCAGGGATCCCTTGTTTGGATCCCGCTGCAAAGTTATCCCAGATCAGATCCGGATAAGCTGTGGATAAACAAAGGTAGCCAAGCTTGGGCAATATCCTCTGGCAAGGCGTCTGTTTGTGCGTCAATATCTAAACCGTCGATAAGGCGTTTTGCACCGCGATTTTCTAATAAAGTGGCAATTTTTTGCCCTGCTAAGCAAAAAGTATCATAACTGGAGTCACCTAAAGTGATCACGGCGTAAGAAAGTGTGTTAAGATCACTGCGATCTTGTGCTAATTGATCCGCAAAGGGTTGAATATTATCAGGCAGATCTCCTGCGCCATAGGTGGATGTGATCACTAACCAGATGTGAGTCGGGTTTAGCTGATCCAAATCGGGTTGAAGATGAAGTTTAGTTTCATATCCCGCTTGTACCAGTGTTTCAGCAACTTGTTCTGCCACATATTCCGCTGCGCCCATTTGGCTGCCAACGAGGATTTCTATCATGGATCTCTTCCTGGTGGTAAATGACTGGCTATACTAATGGAATAAAATCGAGAAAAGCTACGGTTTTTGCTCGTTTTCGTGTTTTTACTGCATTGCAGGCCAAGTAAAAACAACAATAGCACTCCAACAAGCCTGCGTGTGATTTGAGGTTATAACAACGTATGTCTGAAACATTGTCTTTTTCCCAGCTAATGCTGCCGGAACCGCTTGTTCGTGCGGTTACTGAACTTGGTTATGAAACGCCTTCGCCTATCCAGGCAGCGGCTATTCCAAAATTATTGGCTGGCGAAGACGTATTAGGTCAGGCGCAAACGGGTACTGGTAAAACCGGTGCTTTCGCTCTGCCTTTATTGGCACGGCTAGATCCTGCGCAAAATGATCCACAAATTCTGGTATTAGCACCCACTCGCGAATTAGCGATCCAGGTTGCTGAAGCCTTTCAAGCTTATGCTCGCTACATGCCGGCATTTCATGTCTTGCCTTTATACGGCGGTCAAAGCTATACCAATCAACTTAAATCACTGAAGCGTGGTTCACAAGTTATTGTCGGTACGCCGGGTCGTATCTTAGATCACTTAGATCGCGGTACGTTGAAACTCGACAAACTGCGCGCTATCGTGCTGGATGAAGCCGATGAAATGTTACGGATGGGTTTTATCGATGATGTACAAACCATCATGGATGCAACCCCCGCCGGTCGTCAGGTGGCGATGTTCTCTGCTACCATGCCCGCGCAAATTCGCGCTATTGCGCAAAAGCACTTAAAAAATGCTGAAGAAATTAAAATTGCGTCGAAAACCAGTACCGTTGAGCGCATTACTCAGCGTTATGTGATGTTAGATTCTAATCAAAAGTTAGATGCGTTAACCCGTTTATTAGAAGGCGAAGAGTACGATGCCAGCATTGTGTTCGTGCGTACGAAAAGTGCTACCGAAGAAATTGCTGAGAAATTGGGTGCCCGTGGTTATGCCGTTGCCTGTTTAAATGGTGACATGAACCAAGCACACCGTGAGCAAACGATTCGTCGGATGAAAGCCAGTCAGCTGGATATCATTGTGGCAACTGACGTAGCTGCGCGTGGTTTAGACGTTGAGCGTATTAGCTTAGTAGTTAACTACGATATTCCTTACGATAGTGAAGCCTATGTGCACCGGATTGGTCGTACGGGCCGCGCTGGTCGTGAAGGTAAAGCGATTTTATTCGTATCACCTCGTGAACGCCGTTTGCTGCGCACGATTGAACATGCAACTAAGCAGCCGATTGAGCAAATGAGCTTACCAACCGGTCAAGTGATTGAGCAGCGTCGTATCGAGTCTTTCCGTGAGCAATTAGCACAAACGATTGAAACGCAAAATCTGAGCTTCTTCCAAGAGTTAGTGACAGATTGGCGTGAAAAGTTAGAAACGACCGATGTTGATTTAGCGGCAGCCTTATTGTACTTAGCGCAAAAAGATCAGCCACTAAACGTAGCGAAGCAATTTCCTGAATTACGCCAGCCGCATGCTCGTGGTGAACGTGAAGAGCGGCCACGTCGTGAGCGTAGCGATCGCCCAGCGGGTGATCGTCCAGAACGCGGTCCACGTGTGCGTCGTGAAATGAAAGGCGACTACAACACGTACCGCATTGAAGTGGGTAAAGAACACGGTGTTAGAGCCGGTGATATCGTTGGCGCTATCGCTAATGAAGCGAACATTGATAGCCAATTCATTGGTAATATCAAATTGTTTGACCATTTTAGTACGGTAGAATTACCGGCTACGATCCCAAATGAGATCTTCCAACACCTGAAAAAGGTTTATGTGCGTAAGCAGAAACTGAATATCAGTGTGGATACGGGTGCTGCGGCTTCTGGCGGTGAGCGTCGTCCAAGCACTAGCACAGGCCCTGGTCCGCGTCCTGGTGCGGCACCACGTGCACCACGCAAGCCAAGAGATTAATCTTTATTTGACTAAATTGCCTCGCTTTTGCGGGGCTTTTTTTTGGAGACAGAACCCCGGCTTTTCGTGATAGATAGGCCTTGTTTGTTCAGGTAAATTTACCTAGAGTAGATACTTGCCATTTTACTAATAAATAACCAGAGAGACCTGCTGATGTCTGCCATTTTGTCCCGTATTTCAGTCATAAGCCTGGTCACTGTATTGTTGTGTAGCCAATTTGCTACTGCCAGTGCTGTGCGCCAGACAAAAGGTGATTTTGAAGATAAATTTCGTCAATTAGACGAAGTGCTTCCAACACCGAATATCTATCGTAATGCTGCCGGTGAGCCAGGCCAGCAATATTGGCAACAACAAGTCAATTATCAGATGGATGTAACCTTAGACGAAGCCAAGCGCCGTTTAAGTGCCAAACAACAAATTCAATACAAAAACAATTCACCTTATACGTTGAAATATTTATGGCTGCATTTAGACCAAAATATTTTCAAAAACGATTCAATGGCTGAAATGAGCACCGATTTTGGTGGTGTTGGCCGTCGCGGTCCTGCTACTTCGATAGGTGAAGGTGACATTACTGCTCGTTTGAGCCTAGAAGAGTTACGTCGCCAACAATTTATGGCCGATAACGAGCTGGGTTTTCAAATTAATAATGTGAAAAACAGCAAGGGTAAAACCTTAGCCGCCACGGTAGTGGGTACCTTAATGCGCATCGATTTAGACACGCCATTAAAACCCGGCCAGTCGATGGAGTTTAGTTTAGATTTTGCTTTTAACATCGTAGAAGAAGATGCGGTGTCAGCCCGTTCAGGTTATGAGCATTTTCCGGATGATGCGAATGAAGGTGGCAATGATATTTTCTTATTAGCTCAGTGGTTCCCGCGGTTAGTCGCTTACACCGATTACGAAGCGTGGACCAATAAAGAATTTTTAGGTCGCGGCGAATTCACCTTAGAGTTTGGTGATTATGATGTGAAATTAACGGTACCAGCCGATCACATAGTGTCAGCGACTGGTGAGTTACAAAACAGCAGTAAAGTGCTGACTAAACAGCAAATTGCACGGTTAGAGCAAGCGAAAACAGCGAAGCGGCCGGTGTTTGTTGTTACTGAAGAAGAAGCCTTAGAAAACGAAAAAGCCGGTACTAATGACAGCAAAACCTGGCATTTTAAAGCCAATAATGTGCGTGATTTTGCTTGGGCGTCATCACGTAAATTTATGTGGGATGCTAAAGGTTATCAACAAGGTGGCAAAGAGCAGCCGTTAGTCATGGCGATGTCGTTTTATCCTAAAGAAGGCGGCGATCTGTGGAAAAAGTATTCTACGGAATCTGTGGTGCATACCATGGAAGTGTATTCACGTTTTTCGTTTGATTATCCGTACCCAGTGGCACAGTCGGTTAACGGCCCTGTTGGTGGTATGGAATACCCGATGATCACATTTAACGGCCCTCGCACTAAGTTACAAGACGATGGCAGCCGTACCTATTCTCAAGCCGAAAAACGCTTCTTAATTGGCGTGGTGATCCATGAGATTGGTCATATTTATTTCCCGATGATTGTTAATTCGGACGAGCGTCAATGGACTTGGATGGATGAAGGCTTAAACAGCTTTTTAGACGGCGTTGCCGGTCGCGAGTGGGACCCTACTATTCCTTGGGGCGTTGAGCCTCGTGATATTGTCGATTACATGAAATCGGATGTTCAAGTGCCGATTATGACGCAATCCGACAGCGTATTACGTTTAGGCCCGAATGCTTACACCAAACCCGCTGCAGCATTAAATATTCTGCGTGAAGTGATCCTAGGTCGTGAGTTATTCGATTTCGCTTTTAAAGAATATGCCCAGCGCTGGAAATTTAAACGCCCAACGCCATCTGATTTTTTCCGTACCATGGAAGAAGCCAGCGGTGTTGATTTAGATTGGTTCTGGCGTGGCTGGTTTTACAGCACTGATCATGTGGATATTTCGTTAGACCGGGTCTATCAGTTACGCATGGATACCAAAGATCCTGATATTGATTTTGCACGTGAGCGCCAGCAAGAGTTAGACAAACCCACCTCATTGTTTGTTGAGCGCAACAAAGCGGCAGGTAAAGTACTGTGGATTGATAAAAACAAAGATATCACCGACTTTTATGATGAAAACGACCGTTTTACCGTAACCAATAAAGAACGTAATGCCTATAACAAGTTTTTAGCCGATTTAGAGCCGTGGGAGCGCACCGCGTTTGAACGTGCAGTAAAAGAAGATAAAAACTACTACGTACTGCAATTCAGTAATTTAGGTGGGTTAGTAATGCCCATCTTACTGCAACTGCATTACACCGATGGCAGCGTAGAAGATCAGATGATCCCTGCTGAGATTTGGCGTCGTAGCCCGAAAGCGGTGAATAAGATGATTGTGACGGCAAAAGACAAAGTGTTAAAAGAAGTGATTGTCGATCCTAAATGGGAAACCGCCGATGTCGATATTGAAAACAACTATTACCCACGTCGTATTATTCCGTCACGCGTAGAGGCTTACAAATCTGATAAGAGTAAAGCCAAAGTAAGCCGCGATATTATGCAAGACAGTAAAACTAAGCTAAAAGATCCGGCTGAAAAAACCGATGAAAAGCTTAAGGAAGGTAATTAATGCGTTATCTGCTTAGCCTGCTGTTACTGGCAGGCTTAGTTAGCCCAGGTTTTGCACATGAAATGAACGCGGCGGTCAGTACGGTATTGTTTAACGCGCGAAGCGGTAATATTGAAGTGATGCACCGTTTTTATGTGCATGATGCTGAACATGCGGTAAAACAATTGTTTGATAAACAAGCTGACTTGTTAAATAACGAACAAACCCAGCAAACATTCAGTCAGTATGTGACAAAGCAATTTGCTTTAACGCATTTAAACGGTGAACCGATAGCGTTAACCCTGATTGGCGGCCAGCTAGACGGTCGCTTCTTTTGGGTATACCAAGAGGCTGTAATGCCAGATGACTTGCCAGGGTTGCGGGTACATCACCGCTCTTTACAAGAGATTTGGCCAAAGCAGATTAACACCGTTAATATTGAAAGCATGAATGGCGTTAAAACCCTCAGTTTTGATAAAAACATGGATTGGCTAGACGTTAAATTTTGATATTAAAGCGATGTTAAAGTAGCAAAGTTGGAGTGACACATGATTATAGCTTGCCCATTTTGTCATGGTTTAAACCGTGTGCCGGCGGACAAAGCGGCCAACACTGCCCGTTGTGGTAAATGTAAGCAAGCTTTATTCACTGGCCAGCCATTAACCTTAACAAGTGCCAACTTTGCCGCCCATGCTGAAAAATCGGAATTACCTTTAGTTATTGATTTTTGGGCCAGTTGGTGTGGCCCTTGTCAAAGTTTTGCGCCCATATTCAGCCAAGCCGCTGCTGAGTTAGAACCTCAATTTCGTTTTGGTAAAATTGATACAGAACAGCAGCAAACCTTAGCAGCACGCTTTGCTATTCGTTCTATTCCCACTATTTTAGTGATACGCCAAGGTCAAACATTGGCGCAGCAAGCCGGTGCTTTACCGAAAAGCGCCTTTTATCAATTGCTACAGAAACTCAGTTAACCTTAGTTTGATCATAAAGTTGCCTTTGTTAGGAGTGAAGCATGAGTAAAAACACCTTTACCTTAAGCAGCCCAGATATTGCCGAAGGGCATTTTATGGCCAAGCAGCATGAATTTGATGGCTTTGGTTGTAACGGCCAAAATATTTCACCTGAATTACATTGGCATAATGCGCCAGCAGAGACCAAAAGTTTTGCATTGACGGTGTTTGATCCTGATGCGCCGACCGGCTCAGGTTTTTGGCATTGGATTGTCACCGATATTCCTGTGGCCGCAACCTGTTTAGCCAAAGGAGCAGGGACGGGCAGTTTACCGCCGGGTTGTCGTAGTTTTACCAATGATTATGGTATGAAAACCTTTGGTGGTGCTTGTCCACCAGAAGGCCATGGCATGCATCGTTATCAATTTACGATCTGGGCTTTACCAGAAGAAGCATTGCCTGCACCAGAGGGCGCCAGCGCCGCAGTAGTGGGGTTTATGCTAAATGCGATGGCATTAGCAAAGGCTACGTTAACGGCAACTTACGCGCGCGATTAGGCGAGTTACTACTATAGCCGCATAGCAGCGGCGATTTATTTCTCCTAAGCCTACAGGAACGCAGCTTTATGATGTTACCCCTGCGGATTAAAGTGTTGCTAGCTGGCTTTTTTAGCCAGCTGCTTTGCTTAGGTATTGCTCGTTTTGCTTACACGCCTTTATTACCATTAATGCAGCAACATACCGCTTTAGATGATGCCAGTGGTGGATATCTAGCTGCGGTGAATTACCTAGGGTATATGACAGGTGCGTTACTTGCGGCCCGTTTATCTAATTTGACCTTAAAAGATCGCTTATACCGAGCCGGTTTATTGATAGCCGTGCTAAGTACGGTAGGCATGGCGTTCACGGAAAACCTGTATCTGTGGTCATTTTGGCGGTTTCTCGCTGGGCTCAGCAGTGCCGGTTCCATGTTAATCGCTTCAGCGCTGATTATGCATTGGTTAATTAGCCATCAGCATCGTGCCGAGCTGGGAGTGCATTTTGCTGGTTTGGGTTTAGGTATCGCCCTGGCCGCTTTTTTAGTGGAAAGCATGGCCCGGTTACAGCTGGATTGGCAGCTACAATGGCAATTATTTGCGCTATTAGGGCTATTGCTGGCGATCCCTGCATGGCGATGGCTGCCGAAACCCGTGTTTAGCCCTGTCAGCCGTACCTCAGCCAGTGCGGATCGGCCACCGACTAAACGATTTTTACACTTGTTGTTGCTGAGTTATTTTTGTGCAGGTTACGGCTATGTGATTAGTGCGACCTTTATTGTGACTATTGTTGAGCGGATGCCAGGGCTTGCCGGTAGTGGCAACATCAGTTTTATCATCTTAGGCTTGGCGGGTGCGCCCGCCGTATTACTTTGGGATCGGGTCGCCCGTAAAACGGGCTATTTAACGGCGATTATTTTCGCGTTATGGCTGCAAGCTCTCGCCATTTTACTACCATTGTGGTTTAACAACTTGGCAGTGGTATTAGCCAGTGCGGCTTTATTTGGGGCGACCTTTGTTGCGGTGGTCAGTTTGGTATTAACCATGGCAGGGCGCTTATACCCGAGTAAACCGGCAAAATTGATGGGGAAAATGACTTTAGCTTATGGCAGTGCGCAAGTGATTGCACCGGCGCTAACCGGTTATTTAGCCCAGTTGACCGGCCACTTTTCGATCGGTTTATATTTAGCCGCGGGTTTTGTCGCTTTTGGTGCTTTGCTGATTACGCTACTCAAGTTTACGGATCGTACGGCACAACAACTTGATAATACTTAAATAAGTGCTATACCCACTACAGTGAATTAGCGTTGCCCAGAATGTTCAGTTTGCCTGCTGGCGATAATAATTAAAATAATTGCATCCAAAAACTCGGCTTATTCGGATTTTAGTATGCTAATAGGCCATAAGGAGTTTTTGTTATGTCTACCCCCCAACTGCTCGAACGCGATTTGCAACAAATTGCTTTGGGCGATACCGCGGCATTTCGTCGTTTATACGAAGCCACCTCTGCTAAGCTGTTTTCGGTCAGTTACACCATGCTGCGCCGTTCAGATTGGGCAGAAGAAGCACTGCAAGATACCTTTATTAAAGTATGGCATCGTGCCGCAGATTATTCGGTTTCAAAAGGCTCGGTAATGAGTTGGTTGATCAGTATTGTGCGTTATCGCTCCATTGATTTACTGCGTAATCGCGCTAATCAAGAATTGTCAGCCGATGATTTTGATGAGTTACCTGCTGCCGATATGCTTGAGTCGACTATCGAGTCGTTAGGTCAGGCGAAGAACCTGCGGATGTGCATGGACGAATTACAACCTACTACGCGCCAGTGTATTCAATTAGCGTTTGTGTGTGGGTTAAGTCATCAAGAAGTCAGTGAGCATATTAGTGAGGCATTAGGTTCGGTGAAAAGCTGGATCCGCCGCGGCCTAGATAGCTTAAAAAGGTGCTTACAACGATGAAATATCAGTCGACAGAACTACAACATCAATTGGCCGCCCGCTACGTGCTTGGCAGTATGCGTGGTTTAGCACGGCGACGTTTTCAGCGGCTACTGATGGATATTCCGGCTTTACGTGACGAAGTGGCGTTTTGGGAAGAGCATCTGCACGAGTTAACAGATGTGATCCCTTTGCGGCAACCCCCAGCTCAGGTATGGCAACGCATTCAAGAACGTTTAGGCTGGGTGCAAGCGCGCCCGGTGAGTCGTTTTAATTGGTCTTGGCTGCTAGGCGCAATGGCCAGTATCGTTTTATTGGTGAATGTGTTCATGCTAGTAAGCCCCGATCCGAGCATCATGCCTAGCCCACAACGTATCGCCGTGATTCAAAACGCAGATGCTCGAACGCTGTGGTTAATTGAGCAGCGCGATCAGCAACTTAAAGTTGCGGCTGTCGGCGCGATTGCACCATTGGCTAATGAAGATTATCAGTTATGGATGTTACCGGCTGATGGTACGGCGCCGGTGTCATTAGGGTTATTGCCGCAACAGGGTGAAGTGTTATTAGCATTAACCGATAAAATTGATTTGGCTTTAGTGGGCGCATTGGCGGTCAGTCGTGAACCTTTAGGCGGTTCACCTGAGCCATTCCCAACTGGTCCGGTATTATTTACGACGGATTTATTAATTATTTAAAAATAGTTGCATCTAATACGTCCACTCAATCGTTGCTTGAGCAGACCTGACAAAAATTGTTGGGTGTCATAATCAAAAAACGATTGAGAGGACAACAAGATGAATAGGAAAACCGTTATTGCTACTGCACTATTAGCTGCCTTGGCAACCACCACTACTGCTTTTGCTTCTAGCCACCGTGAAGCGCCCAACGTGACGCGCTTACCCACGATTGATTCCACCGATTTTTATATTTTTAATAGTTATGAATCGGGTCGCAGTGATTATGTCACCATTATTGCCAATTATATTCCGTTGCAAGATAGCTACGGTGGCCCGAATTATTTCGCGATGGATCCAGCAGCAGTGTATGCCTTGCATATCGATGCTAATGGCGATGCGATGGAAGATTTTACTTTTGAATTTCGCTTTAATAATAAACTACCCAATGGCGGTATTAAGTTACCGGTTGGCCCAAATGGTGTGATGGTCAGTGTACCGTTGAAACATGTTGGCCCAATCAGCGCCGGTAATAACGGTGCCTTGAATTACAGCGAAACATACAGCATGAGCTTAGTGACGGGCTCGCAAAGAACCGGCGCTCGTAGTGCGATTACAGGCGCTAATGGTCAAACTGAATTTGTGAAACCTTATGCTTATGTGGGTGAAAAAACCTTTGGTAACACAGCGGAATATTCTGCGTATGCCGATCAGTATATTTATGATGTCTCTATTCCAAATTGTAATGCAATGGGCCGGGTGTTTGTTGGTCAGCGTAAAGATCCCTTCACCGTTAACTTAGGCGAAACCTTTGATTTAGTAAATTATGTTCCCGTGGAAGGTGACAGTGCGCCCGGTGCGGGTGATGGCAATGGTTTCCCCGGCGGTATTACCCAATCAACCGCTAATGATGATTTAAACGATAAAAACGTTAATACCATTGCTTTAGAAGTGCCTAAGTCGTGTATTACGGGTTCGGGTAACGGTGTGATCGGGGCATGGACGACGGCCAGCTTATCGCAAGCACGTATTTTAAACCCGAATGCCACCTTGGAAAAACCGGAAGTAAACGGTGGTGCTTTAGTCCAAGTGTCACGTTTAGGCTCACCACTGGTGAATGAATTAGTCATTGGTATTGACGATAAAGATCGTTTTTCAAGCGCTCATCCGTCTGCTGATGGCCAATTTGCGACCTATGTAACCAATCCAACCTTACCGATTATTCTGGATTTATTGTTTAAAGATGCCGTTAACGCCACTTTAGGTACGTCATTTGACACTATCGCGCCAACACATTACCCACGTACTGACTTGGTTGCTGCCTTCTTAACGGGTTTTGCTGGTGTTAATCAGCAATCGATGGTGACAGCGTCAGAAATGTTGCGCTTAAACACGATGATCCCAGCTACCCCTGCTGAACAGCAATCTAATTTTGGTGTGGCGGGTAATGATTTAGCCGGTTTCCCAAATGGCCGTCGTCCTGGTGATGATGTGGTAGATATTGCACTGCGCGTGGTGATGGGGGCGTTATGTCATGATATTCCGGTAGCCGGTACACCGACCAATCTGGGCTTATGTCAGCCAGAAGATGCCAATGTGGGTACTGCGCCCTTTACTGATGGTGCACCAATAGATGCCAGCTTTATGAACACGAGTTTTCCGTATTTGATCGCGCCATTAGCCGGTTCACCACAATAAGGAGTCCGCAGCATGTTAAGCAAAAAATCTAAGCTGTGTCTGGCCTTAAGCACAGTATTGTTGGTGAGCGCCTGTAATGACTCCGCTGATAAAGCGGTGACACCCCAGGTTAATACGGCGCCACAAGCGGCCGCATCGTCGATAACCACTCGGACAGATACCGCGGTTACAGCGCGGTTAACTGCGGTAGATGCCGAAGGGGATAATCTTCGTTATAGCAGTAATACTGAACCAGCAAATGGTCAGGTGTTGATTGCCATCGATGGTGTCTTTACTTACACACCCAATGCTGAGTTTGTCGGTAGCGACAGTTTCAAATTTACGGTGTCGGATGGCAAGTTGAGCACAACGGCAACCGTTAGTGTGCAAGTCACGACCTTGCAAGTGTCGTTAAGAAGCGCAGTGCGTGATGCGTATGCGCAAGATGCGCAAAGTAAGCCGTTGTCAGTCAATGGCCGCGCTTTTAACCAAGACGTGTTAGATACCGCAGAGTTTGCCGATCTGGTGGCTGCGGGCGTGGTGGCGAACAATGAGTAAAAGCACCTACTGGCGTTTTGCCATAGGCGTGATGTTTAGCGTGGTGTGCGGCTCTGCCGCCGCCACGGCTGTTAAAGCTGAGCATTATGCTGAGTTAGTAATTCAGGGCAAGCAAGCTGCGCAGCATCAGTTGCATGAAGATGCCGAAATACTATGGCAGTTGGTGGCGCCGCGGTTAGCTTCATTGCCGGCAATAGAGCAAGCACAGTGGTGGTTGGCACAAGCGGATTTATTACAGTTCGAACATCGTTTTGCTGAAGCGTTAATGGCTTTAGAGCAGGTATTGGCGTTGCAGCAGTTACACGAGCCAGTGTATTTGATGCAAGCGCGTATTGCGTTAACGCGTGATGATTTAGCGCGAGCAACACAGGCTTGTCGTGCTTTAACCGGCTATAGCCAAATTGATGTAGTGGCAACCTGTTTACTCGAAGTAAAGGGTAGAGCCGGGCAATTAGAAAGCAGTTATACCCGTTTACAACAGCTGCATTGGCGTAATAGCAATTCAACTGAGGCATTACAGCAATGGCGACTACAAATCTTAGCTGAGCAAGCGCATTTGTTAGGGCGTTATAGCGAAGCGTTAGAGTGGCTGGATTACCCAAACTATTTTCAGCAACCGGAAGTGATGCAGCGGCAAATGCTGGATATTTTGCTACAAACCGGTCGAGCTGCAGAAGTGTTAGCGCTCTCTGGCGTTTGCCCAAAAGTGGATGCCTTACCCTCTGATAGCCTGTTAGTGCGGGTAGCCTATGCCGAAGCTCAACTTGGTGAGCAGCAATGCTGGCGCGAGGTGACTGCGCAGCGTATGCATTTGCGAGAGTTACGCGCCGATGCCTTACATACCGCAGATATTGCCTATTACTTTAGTTATGTTGCGCCAGATGGCGAAAAGGCTCGGTATTGGGCTAAACAAAATATGGCTGTGGCACAAGAGCCATTCGATAAACAATTACTTGCAGCAGCACAGGAGCTTGCACTATGAAACAGGCCTTACTTTATTCTGGTTTAATCATTAGCCTTTTGTTTGCTTGGCCCTCGCAGGCACACAAATTTAGCACCAGTTGGGTGCAAATGAGCAGTGGTGCCGATCACCCCGCAGAGTTTGATTGGAGTTGGTTGCTGGCCGAACATGACTTGGCCGTATTAGCGCCTTTTATGATGGATAATACTGGGCGCTTACTCGATGCGGATGCGTTGTTAGCCCAGCAAGTTCCCTTTAACAATGTGATTAATGACATGCTGCAATTTAATGTTGATTGCCCATTAGAAGTGTTACCGGTAGTGCATGTAGTACGCGAGGTGTATGCCGGCCAGCAGTCGGTGCGTATTTATGGTCATGCAGGTTGTCCCTTAGCATCATTACAGCAGGTTAGGGTGGCGCAGTTGTTTGATAAGTTAAAAGATCACAAAGTGATTGTCGAGCTAACTGACACGGCAGAGCGTAGCGTATTAAGCCAGAGCAAAACACAGTGGCAGTTAGCGGAATAAGCTTATTTACCGATACAAAATGAGCTAAAAATGCGTCCGAGTAAGTCATCACTACTAAATTCACCAGTGATTTCATTCAGATGTTGTTGAGTTAGCCTTAATTCTTCGGCCAGGATTTCACCTGCAATATAACTGTGCAGTTGTTCTTGGCCAGTACTCAGATGCTCCGCCGCGCGATCCAGTGCATCTAAATGGCGACGTCGAGCCAGAAAGCTGCCCTCAGTGCTGGCATCAAAGCCAATGCATTGTTTTAAATGTTCGCGCAGTGCATCAATACCATCACCGGTTTTAGCCGATAAACGATAAACCGGAGCTGCTGCTTGTTGGTCCGGTGTCATGGGCTCACCGGTAAGATCGGCTTTGTTGCGGATCACCGTTACGCCTAAATTAGCGGGTAGGCGATCGATAAAATCTGGCCAGATCTCGCGAGGGTCAGTGGCATCTGTGGTGGTGCCGTCTACCATAAACAGTACTCTGTCGGCTTGGGCGATTTCATTCCATGCTCGCTCAATACCAATTTGTTCCACTTGGTCGTTGGCTTCGCGCAGGCCGGCAGTATCGATAATATGCAGCGGCATGCCGTCGATATGAATATGTTCGCGTAAAACATCTCGGGTCGTACCGGCAATGTCGGTGACAATTGCCGCTTCACGCCCGGCTAAGGCATTTAATAAGCTGGATTTTCCGGCATTTGGGCGGCCAGCAATCACCACTTTCATGCCTTCACGAAGAATACTGCCTTGTGCCGCTTGTTTCTTCACGGTGGCTAAAAAGTCGATAATGTCGGCTAAGTCTGTGGCGACTTTGCCGTCTGATAGAAAATCAATTTCTTCATCTGGAAAGTCGATAGCCGCTTCAACATACATCCGCAGATAAATCACTTTTTCAACTAATTCATGAATACGCCGTGAAAACTCACCCTGTAAGGATTGCATGGCGCAGCGAGCGGCTTGTTCACTACTGGCATCAATTAAATCAGCAATGGCTTCGGCTTGAGCCAAGTCGAGTTTATCGTTTAAAAACGCGCGCTCTGAAAATTCGCCAGGGCGAGCAATGCGTACATTGGGTAATTGCAGCACTTGTTTAAGTAACATGTCCAGTAGTACTGGCCCGCCATGCCCTTGTAATTCCAGCACATCTTCGCCGGTAAACGAGTTTGGGCCTGGGAAGAACAACGCTATACCTTGATCCAGTAATTGCTGGTCTTTAGCATAAAAGCCTAAATATTCGGCGGCACGGGGTTTAGGGATTTTATGCAGTATGGCTTGGGCCACCGCTTTGCTGTCGGGGCCAGAAATACGAATAATGCCTACTCCGGCTCGACCTGGGGCAGTGGCTAAAGCGGCAATAGTATCAGTGCTAAACATAACATCCTCTGGGATAAAAAAAGCCTGCTGCATAATGCTAACAGGCTTAGTGTAGAACATCTTATCCGCAAGGGATAAGTTGCGCGGTATTAGGTTTTGCGGGTATGCAGACCTTTTTTCTCCATGCCGCGATAAATATACAGCATCTGGCCAAGTGAGATTAAGTTACTGACTAACCAGTATAATACTAAGCCACTTGGGAACCAGAAGAAGAATACGGAGAACGCGACAGGCATCCACATCATCAGCTTCTGTTGTAAAGGATCGGTGACCTGCATTGGCGTGAGTTTCTGCATCATAAACATACTCAAACCAAACAACACCGGTAACACATAGTATGGGTCTTTCGTTGATAAGTCGGTGATCCACAGCATAAATGGCGCATGGCGTAGTTCAATACTTTCAACAAATACCCAGTACAGTGCTAAGAAAATAGGCATTTGGATGAGCATGGGTAAACAGCCACCCATCGGGTTTACTTTCTCTTTGCGATATAATTCCATCATCGCTGGGCCCATTTTCTGCTTATCGTCTTTATAACGTGCTTGAAGTTCTTCAATTTTCGGCTTCAAGTTACGCATTTTCGCCATCGACTCATATTGGATCTTCGTCAGCGGGAACATTGCGCCTTTCACAATTAACGTAATACAGATAATCGCTAAACCCCAGTTGCTAACAAATAACTGAATTTTAGTCAGTAGCCAGAACAGTAATTGTGAGATAAACCACAGGAAACCGTAATCAACGGTAAGGTCTAGGCCATTGGCTAATTTGGCTAATTCGTCTTGGACTTTAGGGCCAGCATAAAACGTGGCTGTGATGCTGGCGCTTTGGCCCGGATCAATATCAATGGCAGTACCCAGCGCGCCAATAACGCCTTTGTTCGTGCCGTGGATGCGGCTGTATAACTGGTTAGTGCCTGCTGAGTCTGGGATCCAGGCAGCAACAAAGTAATGCTCTAACATGGCAACCCAACCTGCTTGAGTGCTGACGCTCAGGTTAGTTTTCTGCATGTCTTCAAAGTCATACTTTTTATAGCGTTCTTCGCCGCTACCAAAAGCGGCGCCACGGTATATCGGCATAAACATGCTGGCGCTTTCGCCACTATCAATGTTTTGTAATAAATGCTGATAAGGCTGAACCGTTTTGATTTCATCGCTGTTGTTGACGATAAAATATTCTACCCGGACATCATATTGTCCTGGCGTAAAGGTAAAGCGTTTTTCGATTTGCATGCCATTGTGCGTTAAGCGCAGTGGCACCACTAAGGGTTCAGTACCCTGAGCTTGATATTGGGCTTTTTCAACTTGATACAATGGCCGTTCAGTGCGGTCTGGGCCGTCACGGGCAATCAAACCAGATTGCGCAACATATTCAAAACCAGGAAGCTGACGCATCAATACATAAGGGGTGTTGCTGTCTTTGGTTAAGTTATGTTCAGGCAATTTAACACTAACAATATCACCACCGCGGCTATCAATCTCAAGTTCAAACACATCAGTGCTAACTTTAATGCGACGGTTTTGATCAATGTTGGGCGTGCTGTTGGCTACCGCCGGCGTGTCAGGGCTATCCATTAACATTGATGCCGAGCTGCCATTGTTAGCACTGCCACTTACCGTGCTGCTGACCTGTTGAGGGGCCACCGCCGGTTGCGGACCATAATCTTTTTGCCATTCCTGCCAGAGGAAAAAACTGACGATTGCCAGGGCAATTACTAGAAAACTGCGTTGTGAATCCATGGGTTAGCTTTTCTCATTATGCTTATCAGGAACGGGATCTTCACCACCTTGGTGAAACGGATGACATTTTAATATGCGTTTGCTGGCTAACCAAGCCCCTTTTGCTGCACCAAAGCGACCAATGGCCTCAATAGCATAATTTGAGCAAGTTGGGTGGAATCGGCAGCGAGGCCCCAATAGCGGGCTTATCAATAATTGATAACCTCGGACTAGGCCGAGCATCAACCAAACGATAAAGCGGTGTATTGGCGAGCGATCTTCTGCCATAGCCGTTCCAGTTGTTTCAGTAATTCATCATTAGGGGTGTTGCTAATATCCCCTTTTACCATGAGTACCAGATCCACACCGGGAAGCTGATGCTGATGCAAACGAAAGCTGTCGCGCACACATCGTTTAATACGATTGCGGTGCACGGCTAATTTAACACGTTTTTTGGCGATAGTAAGGCCAATTCGTGGATGAGCTAACTGATTGGGCTTTGCTAGAATGGTAAATAGGGGAGATGCGACCCGAAACGGGTTTTGAAAAACATTGTCAAACTGACTGGGAGTTAACAGACGTAACTCCCGGCCGAATCTGAAGCTGGGCACGCAGCGTTTAACGACCAGTTTAGGCTGTTAAACGTTTACGGCCTTTAGCACGACGACGTGCTAACACCTCACGACCATTTTTAGTGGCCATGCGGGCGCGGAAACCGTGGTTACGCTTGCGCTTTAATACGCTTGGTTGAAAGGTTCTTTTACTCATAATTTCATCCGTCCGGTCGAAATATTTACTAAGGTTATCTGTGTTTTAGCAAATACACCAAAACGCAGCTGACAAAAATGAGCGCGAATTTTAAGTACTCTGCGCCCTAAAGTCAATGCGATCCTTGCTTTAATTACGATCCTAGCCAGTCGCGATCCCTGTTTTACTAAAGTTTTCCACAGCCTAGGCGATCTTTTGCGAATAAAGTGTGAGTTATTTATTGTTTAAGCCAGATTTAACCCAGTTTTAGCTTGAGTATTCTTAAATAGAATAACGGTATAATAATTAATTAATACAAAGGTTTATCGTGTTACTGAGGGTGTTGTTAGGCTTTTTTAAAAAGTCAATCTTGAAGTTGTGGATAAGATCATACGATAATGCCGTTTGGCATTTCTACACCAGCCTTATCGATCATTATAATTCAGGCTTCAGGAGATCAGGTGTATCAGTCCGTTTGGCAAAATTGTCTGCAAGCTTTGCAAGCAGAACTCCCCGCGCAACACTTTAGTATGTGGATCCGTCCTTTACAGGCTGACAGCTCGGCTGACGCGTTGACGTTGTATGCTCCGAATCGTTTTGTATTGGATTGGGTGCGTGAAAAATACCTAAACCGGATCCTTGAACTGATCCGCGATTACTGTGGTGACAACGCACCGCGTTTACGCTTTGATGTGGGTACTAGCCAAAATAACGTCAAAGCTGCGCCCGCGCCACAACCGCATCTGATGCCGTCTGAAGTGGCTGTCGCTTCGCGAGAAATTGCAGAACCGGTTCCTAAAACCATAGTGCGCTCCAATATGCGCGCGAATTACACCTTTACTAACTTTGTTGAGGGTAAGTCGAACCAATTGGCTCGTGCGGCAGCCTCACAGGTGGCTGACAACCCTGGCACGGCTTATAACCCATTATTTATCTATGGCGGCACAGGTTTAGGTAAGACGCATTTATTACATGCGGTTGGTAATGGCATTTTAGCGAAGAAACCGGATGCAAAAGTGATCTACATGCATTCAGAGCGCTTTGTGCAGGATATGGTAAAAGCCTTACAAAACAATGCCATAGAAGAGTTTAAGCGCTATTACCGTTCGGTTGATGCGTTACTTATTGATGATATTCAATTTTTTGCCAACAAAGAACGTTCCCAAGAAGAATTCTTTCATACCTTTAATGCCTTGTTAGAAGGCAATCAACAGATCATTTTAACCAGCGATCGTTACCCCAAAGAAATTGATGGTGTCGAAGATCGCTTAAAATCACGCTTTGGTTGGGGTTTGACTATCGCGATCGAGCCACCTGAGCTTGAAACTCGGGTAGCGATCTTAATGCGTAAAGCGCAAGAAAATCAGATCCGCCTACCGGAAGAAGTGGCTTTTTTCGTGGCCAAGCGTTTGCGCTCAAATGTTCGCGAACTCGAAGGCGCCTTGAATCGGGTGATTGCTAATGCTAATTTCACCGGTCGGCCCATTACCATTGATTTTGTGCGGGAAGCCTTACGCGATTTATTAGCCCTACAAGATAAGCTGGTGACGATCGAAAATATTCAAAAGACCGTAGCCGAATATTACAAAATCCGTATCGCGGATTTACTGTCTAAACGGCGTTCCCGTTCGGTAGCGCGACCGCGGCAAATGGCGATGGCGTTAGCGAAAGAGCTCACCAACCATAGTTTGCCAGAAATTGGGGATGCTTTTGGTGGTCGCGATCATACAACTGTGCTTCATGCCTGTCGTAAGATTGAATCGCTGAAAGAAGAAACACATGAAATTAAAGAAGATTTCCAAAATCTTATTCGAACATTATCGTCTTAACAGGGTTTTGTTATGCAATTTGTGATTAACCGTGACGCCTTACTGAAGCCGCTACAAATGGTCTCGGGTGCTATTGAGCGCCGCCATAATTTGCCAATTTTATCGAATGTGTTATTGGATGTTAGCGCCGATACACTGTCACTGACCGGTACCGATTTAGAAGTAGAGTTGGTTGCTAGCACGGTACAATTGCAAGTACACAGTGCGGGGCGGATTACTGTGCCGGCAAAAAAGCTGTTAGATATTTGCCGCAGCTTACCGGAAAACAGCGATATCGCAGTGCAGGTGCAAGGTGAAAATTGTATTTTAAGCAGTGGCAAAACCAAATTTACGTTATCCACGCTCAATGCTGCTGAATACCCCAATTTAGAAACCTGGCAAGGCGAGGTTGAGTTATCACTGACCCGCCAACAGTTGCGCAAGTTATTAGATGATACGGCCTTTTCAATGGCCAATCAGGATGTACGCTATTACTTAAATGGTTTGTTGTTTGAAGTGGATAACGGCAACTTATCTGCCGTGGCAACTGATGGCCATCGTTTAGCCATGAGTACCTTAGCGTTGCCGTCTTATGCTGGCCAACAAAAGCAGATTATTATTCCACGCAAAGGTGTTTTAGAAATTATGCGCTTGCTGGCGAATGATGAGCAGTTGGTCACCTTGAGCCTTGGCCAAAATCATATTCGTTTAAGTGACAGCAGTTTTAGTTTTAGCAGTAAATTAATTGATGGCCGTTTCCCCGATTACCGCCGTGTGTTGCCGCGCAACAGTACCAAGCAAGTGACCGCGCATCGTACCGTATTAAAAGATGCCTGTACTCGCGCCTCTATTTTATCGAATGAAAAATACCGCGGTGTGCGTTTTACCCTAAGTTCTTCTGAACTGCAGATTGTGGCGAACAACCCTGAACACGAGCAAGCAGAAGAAGTGATCGAAGTGGAGTACGAAGGGGATAACCTCGAAATTGGTTTTAATGTCGGTTATTTACTGGATGTATTAAATAGCTTGAATACCGATCTGGTGATCCTGAATTTAAATGATTCCAATTCTAGTGCCTTAATAGAAGGTGTGGGTAACGTTGGTGCTGCCTACGTTGTCATGCCGATGCGCTTATAATTCTGTTGTTGTCTAAAGCATGTCGTTAATCTCGCTGCAGCTTAAGCAGTTCCGTAATTTTTCGGAACTGCAGTTTAACGCGCATGCGCAGTGCAATCTGATTTGCGGTGAGAATGGCAGCGGCAAAACCAGCTTATTAGAAGCAATTTACTATCTGGCGCATGGGCGTTCCTTCAGAAGTAGTCGGCATCAACGTTTAATTCAATACGAGCAAGAGCACTTTGTACTGCATGCCAAGGTTGCTGATGCTGAGCAAACCTTTAGCTTAGGCTTGCAACGCGACAAGCAAGCCGAATTGCTATTGCGGTTAAATGCGGCCAGTAACTGTAAGTTAGCCGATTTTGCGGCCTTGTTGCCGGTGCAATTAATTACGCCTGACAGTTTTAAATTATTTTTTGGTGGCCCGAAAGAGCGTCGTCAATATTTTGATATGGGTGTGTTCCACGTGGAACACACCTTCTATACCGTTTGGTTGCAGTTTAGTCGGGTTCTGAAACAACGTAATGCCTTGTTAAAGCAAAGCCGTGCTTATGATCAACAATTTGATTATTGGGACCAGCAATTAGTTAGTTTGGCTTGGCAGTTACAATCGTTGCGAGAGCATTATATCGGACTGCTGCAACATGAATATTTGAAGCTAGTAGAGGGTAATTCACTGTTAGCTGAAGTGAGTTTGCAATTACAAGCGGGTTGGCCAGAGCGGGTGCAAAGCCCAGCCGATTTGAAACAACTGTTAGAACAAAATTTTCAGCAAGATATGCGGCAGGGTTTTACTCAATATGGCCCACAAAAAGCGGATTTAAAACTTCGAAGAAAGCAGCTGGTGGTTGAAGAAGTATTATCCCGTGGGCAGCTAAAAGTGTTATTATTTGCGCTTAAAATCGCACAAAACAATGTGATAGGTAGCAGCGGCAAGAAACAGCCCTTGTTATTGATTGATGATTTAGCATCCGAGTTGGATGCCAGTTCCACCCAAACGGTTTTTAATTATTTAAACAATATTAATTCGCAGGTTTTTATAACAGCAATTAATGCTGATCAGGTTTCACCTTTTATACCGGCTTCGCGCCGGCAAATGTTTCACGTGGAACACGGTCAGATAACAAGCACGGACAGATAGAGATGGCCGAAGAGCATAATTACGATTCCTCAAGTATTAAAGTATTAAAAGGTCTGGATGCAGTACGTAAAAGACCCGGTATGTATATCGGTGATACCGATGACGGTACGGGTTTACACCATATGGTATTCGAGGTGGTCGACAATTCCATCGATGAAACCTTAGCAGGCTACTGTACTGACATCTGGGTCACCATTCACAGTGATGGTTCGGTCTCTGTTCGTGATAACGGTCGTGGCGTACCTACTGATATGCACGAAGAAGGCGTTTCAGCCGCTGAAGTTATCATGACCGTGCTGCATGCCGGCGGTAAATTTGACGATAACTCTTATAAAGTGTCGGGTGGTTTGCACGGTGTGGGCGTATCCGTTGTTAATGCCTTATCTGACAAATTAGAACTGACCATTCGCCGTAAAGGCAAAGTGCATAACCAAATTTATCATCTGGGTGTACCACAAGCACCTTTAGCGGTAATCGGTGAAACAGAAGGTTCAGGTACGGCCATTCGTTTTTGGCCAAGCCCAACTATTTTCTCTGACATCAATTATCACTACGATATTTTAGCGAAACGTTTACGCGAACTGTCGTTCTTAAACTCGGGCGTAAGTATTATCTTAACCGACGAGCGTAACGATAAAAGCGACCATTTTAAGTATGAAGGTGGTATCGAAGCCTTTGTACAGTATTTGAATCGTAGTAAAACCAGCGTGCATCCAAAAGCGTTCTATTTTTCTGATCAGCGCGAAGACGGTATTTCAGTTGAAGTGGCGATGCAGTGGAACGACAGCTATCAAGAAAACGTATTTTGTTTTACTAACAACATTCCGCAACGCGATGGTGGTACTCACTTAGCGGGCTTCCGTGGTGCCTTAACCCGCGTGCTAAATACCTACATTGAGCATGAAGGTTATGCGAAAAAAATGAAGGTACAAGCTTCTGGTGATGATGCCCGTGAAGGTTTGACGGCGGTGATCAGTGTTAAAGTGCCTGATCCAAAATTCAGTTCGCAAACTAAAGACAAATTGGTTTCTTCAGAAGTACGCTCTGCTGTTGAAAGCGTTATGGGCGAAAAGCTCAACGAATATTTGTTAGAAAACCCAGGTGATGCCAAAATTATCGTCGGTAAGATTGTTGATGCAGCACGTGCGCGTGATGCCGCGCGTAAAGCGCGTGAAATGACACGCCGTAAAGGGGCGCTGGATATTGCCGGTTTACCGGGTAAATTAGCCGACTGCCAAGAAAAAGATCCTGCGTTATCTGAACTGTACATTGTAGAGGGTGACTCTGCGGGTGGTTCAGCCAAGCAAGGCCGTAACCGTAAAAACCAAGCTATTCTGCCGTTAAAAGGTAAAATCTTAAACGTTGAAAAAGCGCGTTTTGATAAGATGTTATCTTCACAAGAAGTGGGCACCTTAATCACGGCTTTAGGTTGTGGTATCGGTCGCGAAGAATATAACCCCGACAAAACGCGTTATCACAGCATCGTATTAATGACGGATGCTGACGTCGACGGTTCGCATATTCGTACCTTATTACTGACGTTCTTCTATCGGCAAATGCCTGAGTTGATCGAACGTGGTTACATCTATATTGCTCAGCCACCGCTGTTTAAAGTGAAAAAAGGCAAGCAAGAGCAATACATTAAAGATGAGCCCTCATTAGTTGAGTACTTAACGACGCTGGCTTTAGATGAAGCCTATTTGCATGTTAATGAAAATGCCCCTGGCATTGGTGGTGAAGTACTGGAAAAACTGGTGCGTCAATATCATAAAGCTACCAGCATTATTCAACGTTTAAGCCGTAAGATCCCACAGAACTTACTAACCGAACTGATTTACATTGCCGGTTTAACCACTGAGACCATGAAAAATCAAACGGCGGTAGAAGAATGGGTAAAAACCTTAGCGAAGCGTTTAGATGAGAAAGAAGGTGACGGCTCAATTTATAAATACGATGTGGTAGAAGATCGCGAGCGGCAGTTATTCCAGCCAAAAGTGATTATTCGTCAGCATGGCATCGATAACGAATACTTGTTACATCACGATTTTATTACCTCTCGTGACTATTTAAGCCTAGCAGCCTTAGGTGATGAGATCCGTGACTTAATCGAAGAAGGCGGTTATATCCGTCGTGGCGAGAAAGTGAAACCAGTAGCCACATTCCGTGAAGCCTTAGACTGGTTAATGTCTGAGTCGAAGCGCGGTTTGTATATTCAGCGTTATAAAGGGCTAGGGGAAATGAACCCCGATCAGCTTTGGGAAACCACCATGGACCCACAAAATCGCCGGATGCTGCAGGTAAGGATCGAGGACGCTATCGGTGCTGATCAACTGTTTTCAACCCTGATGGGGGATCACGTTGAACCACGGCGAGCCTTTATAGAAGAGAATGCTTTATACGTCGCAAACTTAGACGTGTAACCGCACAATACCAAGTAGGGGCTTTTCAGCCCCTCAGTTATTTTAGTGAGTTAGTAGCGCATGCATAAATACGATACGAAAACCTTTCAGGGGCTAATCTTAGCCTTGCAGGATTACTGGGCGCGTCAAGGCTGCGTTATTGTTCAGCCGTTAGACTTAGAAGTGGGCGCAGGTACTTTTCATCCTATGACCTTCCTGCGTTCGTTAGGCCCCGAGCCAACCAACGTTGCTTATGTGCAACCTTGTCGTCGGCCTACGGATGGTCGTTATGGCGAAAATCCAAACCGTTTACAACATTACTATCAGTTCCAAGTTATCCTGAAACCCTCACCTGATAATATTCAGGAGTTGTACTTAGGCTCTTTAGAAGAGTTAGGTTTAGATACCTTGGTACATGATATTCGCTTTGTCGAAGACAACTGGGAATCGCCTACGTTAGGTGCTTGGGGTTTAGGATGGGAAGTGTGGTTAAACGGCATGGAAGTCACACAGTTCACTTATTTCCAGCAAGTCGGTGGCTTAGAGTGTCGTCCGGTGACCGGTGAGATTACCTACGGCCTAGAGCGTCTGGCCATGTATATCCAAGGTGTTGATTCCATCTATGATCTCGTTTGGGCTGATGGCCCCTTAGGCCGTGTGACTTATGGAGACGTATTCCATCAGAATGAAGTTGAACAATCAACTTACAACTTTGAACATGCCGATGTACCTGCCTTGTTTAGCTACTTTGACCAGTGTGAAAAAGAAAGCCAATATCTGATTGAAAAAGGCTTGGCATTACCAGCCTACGAAAAAGTCATGAAAGCGTCGCATGCTTTTAACTTATTAGATGCCCGACACGCCATTTCAGTAACTGAGCGTCAGCGTTATATCTTACGAGTGCGGGCTTTAGCGAAAGCCTGTGCTGAAGCTTATTTTGCTACGCGAGAAAAATTAGGTTTTCCGCTTTGCAAAACGCAGCCTGCAGTTCAAAAGGAGGCCAAATAATGAGCGCTCAGGATTTTCTGGTTGAGATTGGTACTGAAGAGTTACCACCAAAAGCACTGACAACCTTAGCCACGGCTTTTGCAGACAACATTACGGCGGAATTAGCCAAATTAGAATTACAACATGGCACGGTGCAATGGTACGCTGCACCGCGTCGCTTAGCTGTGCGCGTTAATCAATTAGCGGCACAACAAGCTGATAAAGTAGTAGAAAAGCGTGGCCCTGCTATTGCAGCCGCTTTTGATAAAGCAGGTGAGCCCACCAAGGCTGCTCAAGGCTGGGCCGCAGGTTGTGGCATTAGCGTGGCCGAAGCCGAGCGCTTAGAGACCGATAAAGGCGCTTGGTTGTTGTGTAAACAATTACAAAAAGGCCAAAGTACCACCGCGTTATTAGCCGAGGTGATTACTAGCGCTTTAGCCAAACTGCCCATCGCCAAACCGATGCGCTGGGGCAGTTCCGATGCTGAATTTATTCGACCTGTGCATACCATTATTATGCTGTACGGTGCTGCTGTTGTTCCTGCAACCATCTTAGGTCGACAAAGCGGTAATCAAACGCACGGCCATCGTTTCCATGCGCCGGCTAAAGTTACCGTAAAAGATGCTGATGCTTACTTAGCCGTGTTAGAACAAGCTTATGTCATTGCTGACTTTAGTCGTCGTAAAGCCTTTATTGCTGAGCACGTTACTGCTGCAGCTAAACAGCTCGATGCACAAGTGCAATGGGATGATGCCCTGCTCGAAGAAGTGACCGCCTTAGTAGAATGGCCGGTTGTTTTAGTGGGAAGCTTTGAAGAAAGTTTCTTGCAAGTGCCAGCTGAGCCACTTATTTCAACCATGAAAGACAACCAAAAATACTTTCCATTGCGTGATCAGCAAGGCAAGTTATTAAACAAATTTGTGTTTGTCGCGAACATCGCCAGTAAAGATCCGCAGCAAATTATCTCGGGTAACGAGAAAGTGGTGCGGCCGCGTCTATCAGATGCACAGTTCTTCTTTAATACAGATCGCAAAACTAAGTTAGTGGATCGCTTAGAAAGCTTAAGCACCGTGTTATTCCAACAGCAATTAGGTACCTTAGCGGAAAAATCGGAGCGGATCAGTCAGGTTGCTGCCTATATTGCTAAGCAAATTGGTGCTGATGAAACGGCGGCAGCACGCGCCGGTTTATTATCTAAAACCGATTTAATGACCAATATGGTCGGTGAGTTCCCAGAGGTACAAGGTATTATGGGAATGCACTATGCACGCTTAGATGGTGAAGCGGAAACCGTAGCATTAGCGCTCAATGAGCAATATATGCCGCGTTTTGCCGGTGATCAATTACCGAGTCGTTTAGAAGGTGCCGCAGTAGCTATTGCCGATAAATTAGATACTTTAGTCGGTATTTTCGGCATTGGCCAAGTGCCGAAAGGGGATAAAGATCCTTTTGCACTGCGTCGTGCAGCCATTGGTGCTTTGCGTATTATGGTCGAAAAGCAACTGCCATTAGACTTAGTCGACTTAATTCGCTTTAGCCAGCAGACTTTTGGCAGTAAATTGACGCATTCAGAGGTGGCTAATGACGTCGTCGACTTTATGCTAGGCCGCTTCCGTGCTTGGTATCAAGACGAAGGTTACAGCATTGATGTGATCCAAGCCGTACTTGCGCGCCGTCCAACCAACCCTGCAGACTTTGACCGTCGGGTGAAGGCGGTAGCCGCGTTCCGTAAGCTTGAGGCCGCCTTAGCGTTGGCAGCAGCGAATAAACGCGTTGCAAATATTCTTGCTAAGGTAGACACCGCCATAGCGGATACTGTGCAAGAAAACTTACTGCAGGAAAGCGCGGAACAAGCGTTGTTTAGTGCAATAAAGGCAGAGCAAGTGTATCAGGCGAGTGTTAGTGATTACACCAGCGCGTTAAGCCATCTTGCCGCCTTACGTGAGGTAATTGATCATTTCTTTGATCAAGTGATGGTCAATGCAGATGATGCCGCCGTCAGGGCGAATCGTTTAGCGTTATTAAAACAGTTACGCGAATTATTTTTGCAGGTTGCTGATATCTCAGTATTGCAATAAACCATAAAACGTTAAAAAAGCCAGCATGTTGCTTAATGCCGGTCAGTTAAGCTGGCCGGCATTTTTCTTTCGGACAGGGTATTTCTGCTTACTCGACTTTAGGCAGCGAGGATAACATCGCTCTCGGCGTCCAGGTAGTAAGAAGTAGGACGCCAT